>JAWVGM010000118.1:0-116857 GCA_033855075.1 Solirubrobacteraceae bacterium
GCGATCGACGGCGTCGAGCTTGCGTGGTGCTGCGACGAGCGCCCCGAGGCGCGCGAGCGACTGGCCGCGACCTACCGCGGGACGCGCTTCACGGCCGACCTCGACGACCTGCTCGCCGACGACGACCTCGACGCCGTCGTGGTCGCCACGCCGGTGCCGACGCACGCCGAGCTCGCCGTGCGCGTGCTCGAGTCCGGCAAGCACTGCTTCGTCGAGAAGCCGCTCGCGCAGTCGGTGACCGACGCCGAGCGCGCGGTCGCGGCAGCGCGCGAGTCCGGCCGCGTGCTCATGGTCGGCCACCTGCTCGAGTACCACCCGGGCGTGCGCAAGCTCAAGGAGATCACCGAGTCGGGCGAGCTCGGCGACATCCACTACATCTACTCAAACCGCCTGAACCTCGGCCAGCTGCGCGCCGACGAGAACGCGCTGTGGAGTCTCGGCGCGCACGACCTTTCGGTGGTCCTTCACCTCGCCGGCGAGGATCCCACCGAGGCGACCGCGCACGGCGAGTCCTACATGCGGCCGGGCGTCGAGGACGTCGTGTTCGCGTTCCTGCGCTTCCCGAGCGGCCTGGCGGCGCATCTGCACCTGTCCTGGCTGGATCCCCACAAGGAACGGCGCTTCACGGTCGTCGGTTCGCAGCGGATGGCGACGTTCGACGACATGGACCTCGAGCGCAAGGTGACGATCTACGACAAGGGCTTCGACCAGTCCTCGAGCTCCTACGGCGAGTACATCACCCGCGCCGGGGACATCTACAGCCCGCGGATCTCGAACGCCGAGCCGCTGCGCCTGGAGGTCGAGCACTTCATCGAATGCGTGCGCGAGGGTACGGCGCCGCGCTCGGACGGCGAGAGCGGGCTGCGGGTCGTGCGCGTGCTCGAGCGCCTCCAGCACGAGCTCGATCGCTCGCGGCGCGGCTAGTTTCGCCCGGGTGCGGCGGTCGTCCCGAAAACCTCGCGTCGCGAGCCGGCGCGCCGCCTACCCCGCCCGCGCCCGGCGCAGCGCGATCACGTCGGCGAGGACGATCGCCACGCCGGTCCAGAGGAGCGGCACGGCGGGCATGAGGTAGCGCAGCACGAACTCCGACGTCGCGGTGGCACCGATGACGAGCGCGGCGCCGCTGCCGAGGAACAGGAACGCCTCGCGGCGGTGCGCGAGGTCGAAGCGGCGGCGCAGGACGATGCTGGCGAACACGAGCAGGCTCCCGAGCAGGACGGTGATCCCGAGCAGCCAGCGCGGCGTGTGCAGCCATCGCGCGTACCAGTTGACCGCGCCCCGCGGCAGGCTCACCTGGTTGTCGTAGGAGGGCGCCCACTGCGCGAACGCCACGGCGCGCATCGGCTCGGGGTTGTTGGGCTGGTGATCGGCCTGGAGCACGTCGTCGGTCCCGCTGGTGCCGAATACGCCGGGCTCGAAGTAGCGCACGACGTCGTGGCCGACCATCCGCGCGTAGCGCACTGGTCGATCGCGGATGATCGCGATCGCGAACTGCTTGAGCGTGCGGTTCACGCTCTGATTGCGGTCTTGCGGCCCGACGCCGAACGCTTGATGGGCCGGCGACTGTGCGCCCCCCCAGAGGTGGGTGTTCGCCTGCGGGGGCGGGTGCTCCAGCGCCGGGCACATCGGTCGCGCCGCGGCCGGGATCTTCGCGCTGCGGCACTGCCCGATCTCGCCGATGCGCGCGTAGAGAAACCAGCCGTCGGCCTCGGTGAACGAGAACGTGCCGGTCCTCGCGTCGTGCCATTCCAGGTAGCCGAGCGTGGGGCCGGCGATGCCGATCGCCAGGGCCGCCACGACGAGCCACCCCTTGCGTGCCCACAGGACGTAGACGAGCAGCACCGGCACCGCGAACAGCGACGCGGTGCGGACCGTGACGCTGTAGCCGAGCATGATCCCGGCGAGCGCCGCGATGGCGATCGCGCCGAAGGCACCCCATTTCGGCACCTTCGAGGGCATCAGGGCGACCATGACGGCGGCGCCGAGGATGAGGAGCATCGCCAGCGTGTCGCCGAGGATCGTCTGGGCGAGCGTGAGCAGGTAGGAGTCAAACAGGACGAGCGACGCGGCGGCGATCGCGATCCAGCGGTTGACGTCGAGGCGAACGAGGACGGCGTAGACGAGAACGCCGACGATGAGCCCGAACACCTGCTGGATGGCGGCGATCGGCGCGGCGTGGTGGCCGGTCACCTGGGCAGCGAGCACGAGGAACATCGGGTAGCCGCTGGGTCGCGAGAAATTGATGCCGACGAAGTCGGGGCCGTGCTCCTGGCCCCACGCGAGGCTCAGGTACGTCCACGAATCCGGGAAGAACAGCGCGGGGTGAAACGCGATGTACATGAGGACGTGCACCACGACGGCGAGCAGGAGCACCACGGTGAATGCCCGGTGGCGCCGCGCGAGGTCACCCGCGCGGCGAACGGGCGTGGCGAGCCGCGCGAGAGCTGCACCTTCCATGCGCTGAGCGTACTGTCGCGCTCCGCCGCAGGCACCGTCCTGGCGCCCGCCCGTTCGTCGGGCTCCTGCTCCCTCCAGCAAGTCCGCGCACGCTTGGATCGCTCGGCGATCGGCGCCTGCCCAAGCCACAACGACGTACAGGCGGAAGTACTAGGCGGCGCGGACCCCGAGCGTCGCCGCCACCGCATCGGTGACCTCCGCCGCCTGCTCGGCCGACAGGACGGGGCTCATCGGGATCGCGAGGTGCGTGGCGGCGAGCTCGTCGGTGGCCGGCAGCGTGGCCGCGGCCCCGCCGTAGGCCGCCATCGCCGGCTGGCGGTGCACGGGGGTGCGGTAGTACGCGCGGGCGCCGATCCCGCGCTCGGCCAGGCCCGCCGCGAGCTCGTCAGCCCGAGCGCTGCGCACGACGTACAGGTGCCAGGCGGGCTGCGCTCCGGCTGTCGCGACCGGCAGCGACACGAGCTCGCCGAGCCCGGCGTCGGCGTAGTGGCGGCCCGCCGCGCTCCGTCCCTCGGCCCAGGCGTCGACGTGCGGAAGCTCGACGCGGAGGATCGCCGCCTGCAGCTCGTCCAGGCGCGAGTTGTAGCCGACCTGCTCGTAGGTGACCTTGTCTCGCGAACCGTGGAAGCGCAGTGTCCGGGCGCCCTCGGCGATCCGGGCGTCGTCGGATGTGATCGCGCCGCCGTCGCCGAACGCGCCGAGGTTCTTGGAGGGAAAGAAGCTGAACGTCGCGGCGCTGCCCAATGCGCCGGGGCGTCCGGCCTCCGAGCGCGAACCGGCTGCCTGCGCGGCGTCCTCGAGCACCGGCACGCCGAGCGCCTCGATCTCGGCCACCGGCGCCACGTTGCCGAAGAGATGCACCGCGATGACCGCCTTGGTCCGCGGTGTGAGCGCGGCGCGTACCGTGTCCGCGGTGACGCAGTACGTGTCGGGATCGACGTCGCAGAACACCGGCCGGGCGCCCGCCGGCGGGATCGCCTCGGCGCTTGCGTAGAACGTGAACGACGGCACGACGACGTCGTCGCCGGGCCCGACGCCCATCGCCCGCAGGGCGATCGTCAGCGCCTCGGTCCCGTTGGCGACGCCGACGGCGTCGCCGGTCTCGCAGTACGCGGCGAACTCCGCCTCGAACCCGCTGACCTCCGGGCCGAGGATGAAGCGCCCCGACGCGACGACGCGCGCGATCGCGGCGTCGAGGTCGGAGCGCAGTGCCGCGAGCGGGGTCGCGGTGTCGAAGAGCGGCACGGCCATCGTCGGGTGAACCCTACGCGGGATAGCATCCGGCGCTTCATGGCGCCGCCCCTCGTCGATCCCGCGTTCTGGCGTGACCGCACGGTGCTCCTCACGGGCCACACCGGTTTCAAGGGCGCATGGCTGTCGCTGTGGCTGCAGGCGTTGGGGGCCCGCGTCGTCGGGTTCGCCGGCGGGGTGCCGTCGGCGCCCTCGCTGTACGAGCTCGCGCGCGTCGCCGACGGGCTGACCGAGGTCGCGGCCGACATCCGTGACCTCGGCGCCGTGCGCAACGCCTTCACGCGCCACGAGCCGGAGCTCGTCATCCACATGGCCGCGCAGCCGCTCGTGCGCCGCTCGTTCGCCGATCCGCGCTCGACGTACGAGATCAACGTGCTCGGCACGGTCAATGTGCTCGAGGCGGCTCGCGCGACGCCGTCGGTGCGCGCCGTCGTCAACGTCACCTCGGACAAGTGCTACGCCAACCCGCCGGGCCGCGAGCCACGGCCGTTCGTCGAGACAGACCCGCTGGGCGGCCACGACCCGTACTCGAGCTCGAAGGCGTGCGCCGAGCTCGTCGTCGAGGCCTACCGATGGTCGTTCCCCGGCTCTGTTCTGCTGGCCTCCGCCCGCGCCGGCAACGTCATCGGCGGGGGCGACTGGGGCGAGGACCGGCTCATCCCCGACATCATGCGCGGCGCGCTTCAGGGCGAGCCGATCGCGGTGCGCAACCCGGAGGCGGTGCGGCCGTGGCAACACGTGCTCAACCCGCTGTCGGGCTATCTGCGCCTGGCCGCTGCGCTGCACGGCGACGCCGAGCTTCAGGGCGGCTGGAACTTCGGGCCGCAGCAGGACGACGCCCGCCCCGTGCGCTGGATCGCCGACCGGCTGACCGAGCTGTGGCCGGATGAGCTGCGCTGGGAGCTCGACGAGGGCCAGCACCCGCGCGAGGCGCACTTCCTGTCGCTGGATTCGACGAAGGCGCGCGACGGGCTCGGCTGGACGCCGACATGGGGGCTCGGCGACGCGCTTCAGAGCATCGTCGCGTGGTACGGCGCCCTGCGCGACGGGGAGGACATGCGCGCTGCCACGCTCGCGCAGATCGAAAGCTTTACGGCCGCAACAGTTCGAGATCAGCCCGCGTCATCAGCCGGATGAGCTCCTCGAAGCTCGTCTGCGGCTCCCACCCGAGCTGGGCCTTGGCCTTCGCCGGGTTGCCGATGAGCTGATCGACCTCCGCCGGTCGCAGGAACGCCGGGTCGATCTTCACGTAGCGCTCCCAGTCCTCCAGGCCGGCCTCGTCGAAGGCGATCTGCACGCAGTCGCGGACCGAGTGCGTCCGGTTGGTCGCGATCACGTAGTCGTCGGGCTCGTCCTGCTGGAGCATGAGGTACATGGCCTCGACGTAGTCCTTCGCGTAGCCCCAGTCCCGCTGCGCGTCGAGGTTGCCGAGTGCCAGCTCGTCGCGCAGTCCGTGCTTTATGGCTGCCGCATGCCAGGTAATTTTGCGGGTCACGAACTCCAGCCCGCGGCGGGCACTCTCGTGATTGAACAAGATGCCCGAGCACGCAAACAGGTCATACGACTCACGGTAATTCACGGTGATGAAGTGCCCGTACGCCTTCGCGACGCCATACGGCGAGCGCGGATAGAACGGCGTGGTCTCGGTCTGCGGGACCTCGAGCACCTTGCCGAACATCTCCGAGCTCGACGCCTGGTAGAAGCGCGCCTCCGGGCACGCCTCGCGCACTGCCTCGAGCATCCGGGTCACGCCGACGCCCGTGAACTCCGCCGTCAGCGTCGGCTGCAGCCAGGACACCGCGACGAAGCTCATCGCCGCGAGGTTGTAGACCTCGACAGGCTTGGACGCGCGCAGCGTGTCGACCAGCGAGCGCTGGTCGAGCAGGTCGCCCTGGTGCAACGTGATGCGGTCGCGCAGGTGCTCGATGCGGTCGAACTTCTCCGTCGAGGCACGGCGCACCATGCCGTGGACGTCGTAGCCCTGCTCGAGCAGAAGCTCGGCGAGGTAGGAGCCGTCCTGGCCGGTGATCCCGGTGACAAGTGCGGATTTGGGCATCGGAGCCGCGCACCTTATAGACCTGAGGCGGCATGGTTCGCGTCATTTCGCTGATCCCCGTGGCGGCGTTCGTCGCGCTGAATCTCATCGTCCCGGCCGGGTCTGCTCGCTCGAGCGCGACCGGCGCGATCGTCTTCAACAGCGATCGGCGCGGCAGCTACGACATCTACGTGATGCGCGCGGACGGGTCCAGCCGGCGGCGTCTCACGACGAGCGCGGACGACGACACCGAGCCCGTCCTGTCGCCCGACGGGACCAAGATCGCGTTCACGAGCACCAGGGGCGAGAGCTCCGAGGTCTTCGTCATGAACGCCGACGGCTCCGAGCAGACGGACCTCACCGGCAACGAGGTCGGCGACCGCAGCCCGGCGTTCTCTGCGGACGGGAGACGGATCGCGTTTGTCTCCGATCGCGACGGCGGCTCGGAGATCTACGTCATGAATGCGGACGGCTCCGGCTCGCGCCGCCTGACCGCCAACCGCTTCGCCGACAGCGCCCCGGCGTTCTCGCCCGACGGCTCGCGGCTCGCGTTCGTGAGCTCGCGCCACGGTGTCAGCGACATCTACGTCATGGGCGCCGACGGCTCGGGCGAGCAAGACCTCACCGACGACGCGGCCGACGACTCGCAGCCGGCGTTCTCGCCCGACGGCAAGCTGATCGCCTACGCGAGCGCGAGCCGCGGAGGAAGTCCGGAGATCGTCGTCATGCACGCCGACGGCACCGACCGCACGCCGCTCACCGACAACGCGGCCGGCGACAGGGCGCCGGCGTTCGCGCCCGACGGCTCGGCGATCGTGTTTGCCAGCGATCGCGAGGAGGACTCCGAGCTCTACGTCATGGCCGCGGACGGATCGGATGTCCGGCGGCTGACGTCGAGCCTGCTCGACGACGGCGAACCCGACTGGGGTACCGTCGCGCCCGCGCACGCTGAGGTCGTCGGCTGCCCGCCGGGCACGTCGCCGTCCGTGCGCTGCACGCCGAGCGTGGCCGGCGGGCTCATCATGCTCGGCACGAGCGCCGGCGAGCGCTTCATCGCCACGACGAACGCCGATCGCATCGTGGGCGGCGGCGGGGCCGACCACGTCGAAGCGCTGAACGGTGACGACGTCGTCGACGGTGGCTCCGGCGACGACGAGCTGTCCGGGGGACCCGGCAACGACACCGTCCGCGGCGGCGCCGGCCGCGACCGCCTCTTCGGCGACGTCGGAGACGACCATCTCGATGGGGGATCGGCTGACGATCGCCTCTCGGGCGGCGACGGCGCTGACGCGCTGCTCGGCGGCCGCGGCGCGGATCGCCTGATCGGAGGCGCCGGCGTCGACACGCTGACGGGCGGCGCCGGGGACGACGTCCTCATCGGCGGCAGCGGCATCGACGCGCTGTTCGGTGGCTCCGGGGACGACGGCCTGTCGGGCGGCGCGAGCCGCGACCGGCTGGACTGCGGACCGGGCAGCCGCGACCGCGCGAGCGGCGCGGGCGTCGACCGCGTGCCCGGCGACTGCGAGCTCAAGCGGCCCTGACCCCCACGCGACACACGCGACCGGGCTTCCGCGCGCTCGTCGGCTACTTTGCTCGCATGACGCGGGCGGTCACGTTCGACTTCTGGAACACCCTCATGTGGGAGGAGCCCGGCGCGCTGCGCGCTGCGCGCCTGCGCTACTGGGCAAGCGCGCTGCCCGACGTCGATGCCCGCGCGCTCGCCGGCGCCCACGACGAGGCGCACGCGCAGTACTTCGCGGCGTGGACCGCCGGGCGCCAGTTCCTCGTCACCGACGCGGTGGCGCTCATGAGCGACCGGCTGGGCGACGCGCTGCCCGCCGGCGGGGCCGACGTGCTCGTGGAGGGCTTCGACGCGGGCGGGCGCACCGGGGCGATCCATGCGTGCGACGGGGTCGACGCGTGCCTGGCGACGCTGCGCGGCGCCGGCGTCCGGCTCGGGATCATCTGCGACATCGGCCTGACGCCCTCGCCGGTCGTCCGCGAGCTGCTCGAGCGCCACGACCTCCTGCGCCACTTCGACGACACCGCGTTCTCCGACGAGGTCGGTCACTACAAGCCGTCCCACGAGATCTTCGCGCACGCGCTCGCCCGCCTCGGCGACCCCGACCCGCGTGACGCCGCGCACGTCGGCGATCGCCAGCGCACCGACATCGGCGGCGCGCAGGCGATGGGGATGACCGCGATCCGTTACAACGCGATCTACGACGAGGACGACGCCGACGCGCCGCAGGCCGACTTCGTGACCGCCGACCTGACCGAGGTGCCCGCGCTCCTCGGCGTGGGCGAGGTGAGCCGGTGACCGAGGTCGAGGCCACCGCATCCGCCGCGGAGCTCATGCGCCAGGAGGCGCAGGCCGTGCTCGCGATGGCCGAGCACCTCGACCTGGGGCGCTTCGAGCAGGCGGTCGAGTTGCTCTCCGGGTGCCCCGGCAACGTCGCGACCGTCGGCGCCGGCGTGTCGGGCATCGTCGCGCGCAAGATCGCCGCGACGCTGACGAGCACCGGTACCCCCGCGTTCTTCGTGCATCCTGCCGACGCGCTGCATGGCGGCCTCGGCGTGATCGGCGAGCGCGAGGTCATCGTCGCCGTCAGCAACAGCGGCGAGACCGAGGAGGTGCTCGCGCTCATGCCCTACCTGCGCAGCCGCGGCGTACCGGTGATCGCGATCGTCGGCAGCCTGCGCTCGAAGCTCGCGGCGCAGGCGTCGGTCGCGCTCGAGGCCTTCGCCGAGCGCGAGGCCGGGCATCTCGCGCTCGCGCCCACGTCGAGCGTCGTCGTCGCGATCGCCGTCGCCGACGCGCTCGCGCTCACCGTCATGGAGCGCAAGGGGATCACCCCCGAGGGGTTCGCCGCCAACCACCCCTCGGGCCAGCTCGGCCGGCGCCTGACGCTGCGCGTCTCAGACGTCATGCACGCGCTCGAGGCGATCCCGCCCGCCACCGCCGACACGCCGCTGCTCGAGGTCGTCGCCGCGATCACCGAGGGCGGCCTGGGCGCCGTGCCGATCCTCGGCGACGGCGAGCGCCTCGACGGGATCGTCACCGACGGCGACATCCGCCGCGCGCTGGGCAGCCTCGATGTCGCCACGCTGCACTCGGTGTGCGCCCGCGACGTCATGACCGCCGACCCGGTCGTCACCAACCCCGACGCCATGGCCTACGACGCGCTGCGCCTCATGGAGGACCGCCCCTCGCAGATCGCGATCCTGCCCGTCGTCGCCGGCGGCCGCTGCGCGGGCCTGCTGCGACTCCACGATCTGGTGCGGATCGGCCTGTGAGCCTGCGCGAGCGGTTGTACGACATGCGCCGCGGATCGGCGAAGGCGCACTACGACGAGGGACAGCTGCCGGCGCCGCTCGTCGAGATGCTCTCCGACGAGGACCTCTCACACCTCAACCAGCTCTTGCCGTGGCACTGCTTCACGGTCGACCGCCAGGGCCGGCCGTTCGGGCGCCCGGCCTGGCAGGGCAAGCGCGACAAGCCCGAGCAGATCCCCGACCGCCGGATCGCGCTCTTCGACGAGCGCTTCGGCCTGGGCGACAAGCACGTGCTCGAGGTCGGCTGCTTCGAGGGCATCCACACGATCGCGCTGTGCGACCGCGCCTCGCGGGTGACCGCCATCGACGGGCGCATCGAAAACGTCGTCAAGACGATCGTGCGCTGCTCGCTGTTCGAGCGCCGCCCGACGGTCTTCGTCTGCGACCTCGAGCGCCCGGAGGCCCAGGAGGACCGGCTGCGCGCCGACCTGTGCCATCACATGGGCGTCCTGTACCACCTCGCCGACCCGGTGCGCCACCTGCGCCAGCTCGGCTCGTGGATCGGGCAGGGACTGATGCTGGACACGCACTACGCGACCCCCGACGACGCCGACGCGAGCTACGAGGTCGACGGGCGCACGTTCCGCTGCCGGACCTTCGGCGAGCGGCGCTCGGACCCCTTCTCCGGAATGCTGAGCCACTCCCGCTGGATCCTGCTCGATGACATCGTCGACGTGCTCGGCGAGGCGGGCTTCGGCACGATCGACGTCGTCGAGGAGCGCGCCGAGCGAAACGGCGCACGGATGCTGCTGTTCGCCGGGAAGGAGACATGAAGATCCTCGCCGTCGTGCCGGTTCGCATGGCGGCGGTGCGCTTCCCGGGCAAGCCGCTCGTGCACCTCGACGGGCGGCCGATCGTCGAATGGGTCTACGACCGCGCGCGCAGCTGCTCCGCGTTCGACGAGGTCGTCGTCGCCACGGACAGCGAGAGCGTCGTCGAGTGCGTCGAGGCATTCGGGGGCGCCGTGGAGATGACGCGCGACGACCACGAGACCGGGTCGGACCGCGTCGCCGAGGTCGCCGAGCGCCACCCCGACGCCGACGTCGTCGTCAACGTCCAGGGGGACCAGCCGTTCGCCACCGCCGACATGCTCGAGGCGCTCGTCCATCCGTACGTCGCGGGAGAATCGCCGGACATGACGACGCTGGCGTGCCCGATCACCGACGCCGCCGCGATCAGCGATCCGAACGTCGTCAAGCTCGTCCACGACGTCCACGGCAACGCGCTGTACTTCTCGCGCAGCCCGATCCCGCACGCGCGCGACGGCGACGGCGGCTCCGCGCTTCACCACCTCGGCCTCTACGCCTTCACGCGGGACACGCTGCTGCGCTTCCGCGACCTTCGGCCGACGCCGCTCGAGCGCATCGAGCGCCTTGAGCAGCTGCGCGCGCTGGAGCACGGCATCCAGATCCGCATCTGCATGACCGACAAGTCCGTGCTGGAGATCAACACGCCGCAGGACCTGGAGCAGGCGCAGGCTCGGCTCGACGCAGAGCGCGGCCGATGAGCACGGTGCAGATCACCAACGGCGTCGCCGCAGGTGATGGCGCGCCGCTGCTGCTCATCGCCGGCCCGTGCCTCATCGAGGAGCCCGACGACATGGTCGCCATCGCGACGACCATCCGCGACATCGCCGCGAAGCACGAGGTGGGCTACGTCTTCAAGTCCTCCTTCGACAAGGCCAACCGCTCGTCGATCGATTCGGCGCGCGGCCCCGGCCTTGAGCGCGGGCTCGAGGTGCTCGCTCGAGTCAGAGATGAGGTCGGCGTGCCCGTGCTGACCGACATCCACGAGCGCGACCAGGCCGAGCCGGCCGCGGCGGTCTGCGCCGTGCTGCAGATTCCGGCGTTTCTCTGCCGGCAGACCGACCTGCTGGTCGCGGCGGCGACGTCGGGCGCCGTGGTCAACGTCAAGAAGGGCCAGTTCCTGTCCCCAGGCGAGATGGCGAACGTCGTCGCCAAGCTCGAGGCGGCGGACGCGCGCGGCATCCTGCTGACCGAGCGCGGCACGACGTTCGGCTATCAGAACCTCGTCGTCGACTTTCGCTCGCTGCCGCAGCTGCGTGCGCTCGGGCCGCCGGTCGTCTTCGACGCGACGCACAGCATCCAGCTGCCGGGCGGGCTGGGAACGAGCAGCGGCGGGCAGCGCGAGTTCGCTGCGCACCTGGCGCGTGCGGCCGCAGCGGTCGGCATCGACGGGCTCTTCGTCGAGGTCCACGAGCACCCCGACCGCGCCCCGAGCGACGGGCCCAACATGCTCACCGCGGCGGGACTCGACGAGATGCTCGCGGAGGTCGTCGCCGTTCGCGGGGCGCTGGCCCCCTGACCGATCCGCCGCCACCGGGCAGCCCCGTGCGAGCCGAGGACGACATAGGCGCTGCCACGACGGATCTGCTCGGCAGTCCCGAGGCCGGGCCGATGGCGATCCGCGGCGGCGCGATGCGGATCGGGGGCTACATCGGCGGGCTCGTCCTCGCGCTCGCGTCGGCGCCGCTGCTGACGCGCCACCTCGGCGTGGACGACTTCGGTCGCTACGTCACCGTCCTCTCGCTCATCACGATCGTGGCGCTCATCACGGACGCGGGGCTCACGGTCGTCGGCGTCCGGGAGTACGCGATTCGCGACGCGGCCGGCCGGCGCCGGCTCATGGAGAACCTGCTCGCCATCAGGCTGGTCGTCGCGTCCACGGGCGTTCTCGTGGCGATCGGCTTCGCTGTCGTCGCCGGGTACCCGGCGACGCTCGTCGAGGGCACGGCGCTCGCTGGCGCGGGGCTCATCCTCACGGTCGCTCAGGTGACCTACACGGTGCCGCTGATCTCCGAGCTGCGACTCGGCCTCGTGACGATCGCCGATCTGCTGCGCCAGGCGGCGACGATGCTCTTCATCGTCGGGTTCGTCGTCGCCGGCGCGACCCTCATCGACTTCTTCGCGCTGTACATTCCGGTCGGCCTCATCGTGCTCGTCTTCACGGTGATCGTCGTCCGGCGGACGATGCGCATCCGCCCGCGCATCGATCGCTCCGAAGCGCGCTACCTGCTCAAGGAGACCGGCCCGGCGGCCGCCTCGTCGCTGCTGCTGTCGCTCTTCTACCGCGGCGCCGTCATCACGATGTCGCTGGCGGCGACCGCGACGCAGACCGGCTACTTCAGCGTGTCCTTTCGCGTCATCGAGACGCTCATCGCAATCCCGCCGCTCATCACGGGCGCCGCCTTCCCGATCCTCGCGCGGGCAGCGGAAACCGATCACGACCGGCTCGAGTACGCCCTGCGCCGGATGTTCGAAGTTGCGGTCATCCTCGGCGGCTGGTTCGCCGTCTCGATCGTGCTCGGAGCGAGCACGGCGATCGCCGTCATCGGCGGCCCCGACTTCGCGCCCGCGGCACCGGTGCTGCGCCTGCAGGGCGTGGCGATGTCGGTGAGCTTCCTCATCGCGACGTGGGCGGGGGCGCTGTGGGTCATCGGCGCGCGGCGCCCGCTCATCCTGGCCAACCTCGGCGGCCTCGCGGGTGCCGTGACCCTCGTGGCGTTGCTCGGCTCGTCGTCGATGGGGGCGAAGGGTGCCGCGCTGGCGATGGTCATCTGCGAGATGTCGCTCGCGGCTGCGCTCGGCACCGCCCTCGTGCGGGCGCGCCCCGAGCTGCGCTTCGCGCCCGGCGTCGTCGTGAAGGTGTTCGTGGCAGCCGGAGGGACTCTCGCGTTGTGGTACCTGCCCGTGCCCGACTGGATCAAGGTCATCCTCGGCACTGGCGTTTACTTCGGCCTGCTCGTCGCGATGCGCGCGATCCCGCCGGATGTGCGCGAGGCGCTCGCACGTGGTGCCGTGCGATCCTGAACGGATGTCCGCACTGCAGCTCCCTGTGTGCGAGGGCAACCGGCCGCGCACGACATCCTCCAATCCACGCACACAGCTTGCCCAGCAACCCACCGATCCTCGCTTGGTCGAGGAGTTGACGCGGCGCGCGTTCGCGTTGCCTGGGGTCGCCGAGGAGCCCAGCGGGATCGCGGTGCCCGGTGCCTTCGTGCTGGTCCTCGCAGACGTCGAGCCCACGGGTCCGCCAGAGGCCTTTCTGATCGGCCGCGAGTTCACCCACCTGCACCCTGCCCCCGACCACAGCCTGCACGCGATGCTGCCGTTGGATCCCGCAGACGTAGCCATCGACGCCGGCTGGGCAGAGAGCCACCCGGTCGCGCTGAGGGAGTTGATCCCGCGGACGGCGGTGATGCGCTACGCGCCGCGCGGCGACGCCGAACTGGACGTCATCGAGACCCTGGTGAAGGCGTCCCATGGCTATGCCCGGCCGATGACATGATCACGCCGCCGCGAGACGCGCCCGCCGATGACCTGCGTACCGAGAACGTGACGGCCTGTCCCGCGTGCGGCTCCCGCGTACGGACACCGTGGCGTCGAGGCTGCCGCGACTGGCAACAGCCGCATGCCCCGGGCCGCTATAGCTACTCACGCTGTCGCGACTGCGGCGCGCGCTACCTGGACGCTCGTCCCGTCGAGGAGGAGCTCGGCGAGGTGTACTTCGAGGGCTACGGCCCGTATCAGGCCGATCCGCAGTTCACGCCAACCCCCCCCGGGGTCGCCGCCAAGGTCGCGGCGCTGCCGTCGCGCGCGGCGGCGGGCGCGCTCGAGATCGTGTGGCGAGACCGGGTCGCCGCGGCGCTCGACGACTTCTACGCCGCACCCGCCGGCGGCGCGCTGCTCGACTACGGGTGCGGGTCGACGGCGTTCCTCGATCGCGCGGCTGCCGCCGGCTGGCGAACGGTCGGGGCCGACTTCTCGTCCGCGATCGTCGACGCAGTGGCCACGCACGGCCACAGGGCGGTGCTCGTGGGCGCGTCGTTCGACGCCGAGGTCGAGGACGCGAGCATCGACCGGGCGCGGATGAACCACGTCATCGAGCATCTCTACGACCCTGGCGCGGCGCTGCGCGCGATCCACACGAAGCTCAAGCCCGGCGGGCTCATCCACATTGCCACCCCAAACCCGGAGGCGTTCGGATCCGCGCTATTCGGCACCCGCTGGTTCGCCCTCGACTGTCCGCGCCACGCGATCATGTTCCCGCCCCATGCGCTGTCCCGGCTCTCGGTCGCCTGCGGGTTCTCCGATCCCGTCGTGCTGCATGAGGTCGGCCCCAAGGACCTGTCGCGCAGCATTGGGATCGTGCGCTACGAGCGCGGGCGTCTGGCCCACGAGCAGATCGCCGGTCTCGCCGCCGAGCGCTACCGGGCAATGGCGCTCGCCCTGCCATCGAAGGTTGCCGCGCTGGCTGGCCGCGCAGATCGTTTCCATCTGCTCGCGCGTGCCTGACTTGATCGTCTGGCGGATCCAGCTCGACGACGCCGACATCGCGAGCGTGCGCTACCGCTGCCTCATTCCGGCGCGCCACCTCGAGGCGCTCGGCGTGCGTTCGCGGCTGTCGTGGTCGCCGTCGGACCCGCTCGCGGGAGACCGCCCCGGCGCAGTGGTCTTCGTCAAGACGTTTCGTGACGAGGACGCGCGCCTGGCCGAGCGTGTCGCGGCGGCCGGCGTGCCGGTCGTGCTCGACATCTGCGACAACGTCTTCAGCGCCGGCTACCGCCGGTCGCTGGCCTTTCCGAGCGCGGACGCGTTTCGCCGCATGGCCAGCGTCGCCGGAGCGATCGTGACCACGGGCCCCGAGCTCGAGGCGGTCCTGCGCCGCGAGCTCGGGCCACAGGCTGCGCTGCATGTGGTCCCCGATCCGGTGGAGACGCTCGACGAAGTGCGCGCCGCCGAGCGTCGGCTGTGGCGCGAGCGGCTGCGTGGCGGGGCCCGGTCAAGCGCGCCGGCACTCGCTCGGGCGGCGCACCGCGCGTGTCGACCCCGACGCCGCGCTACCCCGTCGATCCTGCCGCAGGTGGTGTGGTTCGGAAACGCCGGCCATGAGAGGCCGCGCTACGGCCTCGTCGACCTCGTCGACATCGCGCCCCAGCTGCAGGCAGCGGCGGAGCGGGCGCCGTTCCGGCTGCTCGTGGTCAGCGGCGACGAGGAGGCCTATCGTGCGCGGATCGAGCCGCTCGGGCTTCCCGCGGCGTTCGCGCGCTGGGACCGCGTCGGTATCTTCGAGCACCTGCGCGCGAGCGTGCTCGCGCTCGTACCCAACTCGCGCGACGACTTCGCGATCTGCAAGTCGCCTAACCGCGCGGTCATGGCTCTGCGGCGTGGCGTGCCGGTGGTCGCCACGCGAACACCGTCGCTCGAGCCGCTCTCTGGCTGCGTCGGCTTCGACGACTTCGACGGCGAGGTCTCCGCGTACCTGTCTGACCCGGCGAGGGGAGCCGAGCACGTGCAGCGCGCGCGGGCGGTCATCGAGCGCGAGTACGCGGGCCCGGTCGTGGCGCGTGCCTGGAGAGACATCCTCGCTGATGTGCCAACGCGCTGATGCTCGAACTGCGCTAAACGGATCCGCTCTGCGGATTGTCCCGACAAGCCATGGCTGCTGCTCGCCGAGGGGCCGAGCTTTGCTCGCCGGGGTGAGTTCGACCTTTCCGCCTTCAACCTCATGGGCATCAACGGGTCGTCGAGGAACAGAAGGTCGACGTCTCGCACATCGTCGACGTCGATGTCGTGCAGCGCAGCGGCGATGCGTTGATCGAGAACTCCGAGTACCTGTTCATGCGCGCCGCCCGCACGTGAGCTTCCTGCCGACGGAGCGTCCGCTCGAGGACTTCTTCGGCGAGCGGCCGGTGCTCCGCGAGCTCGGTTCCCGCGGGCGCCTGGTCTGGTACAACGGGCACCTCGGCCCCGGTCGACTCCGCGGCGGCCGCGGTCGGCATCGATGCGCTCTTCGTGGAGGTGCACGAGCGCCCGGACGAGGCGCCGAGCGACGGGCCGAACATGCTGCCGCTCTCCGATCTCGACGGGCTGCTCGGGACGGTGCTCGCCGTGCGTCAGCGCCGGTAGGCGTGCACGGCGAGGCGGTCGGCGACCCCGGCCCTGCGGCCCCAGCCGGCCCCCGATTGCCCCGGCGTCACGAGCCCGCCACCGAGGTCGATGCTGTGAAACCACTTGATCTCGCGCACCCGCTCGGCGAGCGGGCGCGCCGCCTGCGCCACGGGGTCATCTGCCACACCCGGGAGTCTGCCAGCAGCGGCGCCGGCGGCACCGCTCGGCCCGCAGCGCCTCCGCTACCCTCGTCGCACTTCATGCTCGAACTGCGCGAATGGATCCGTTCTGCGGCGTTTCCCGACAAGCCGTGGCTCCTGTTGGGCAAGGGCCCGAGCTTCGCGCGCCGCGGCGAGTTTCACCTGTCGGCCTACAACCTGATGGGCATCAACGGCGTCGTGGACGAGCAGCGGATCGACGTCGCGCACATCATCGACATCGACGTCGTGGAGCGCAGCGGTCCGCAGCTCGCCGCGAACTGCGAGTACCTGCTGATGCCGCGCCGCCCGCACGTGGCCTTCTTCCCGACCGAGCGCCTGCTCGAGGACTTCTTCGACGATCTGCCGGTGCTCCGCGAGCTCGATTCCCGCGGGCGACTGGTCTGGTACAACGCGCGCACCTCGGCGCCGGTCGGCTCGTCGCCGGTCGTACGCGTCCAGAACTTCACCTCGGAGGCGTCGATGGACATCCTCGGCCTCATGGGGGCGACGACCGTGCGCTCGCTGGGCATCGACGGCGGCCGCGGCTACGCGAAGGACTTCATCGGGCAGCCGCAGCTCGCCAACGACCTGCCCAGCTACGACGCGCAATTTCGCGAGATCGAGGACATCGTCGCCGATCACGGGATCGACTACGACACGCTGCTTGAATCGATGCACGTCTTCGTCGGCGTCGACGAGTCGCAGGTCGTCGCGGCGCGCGTGCTCGAGCACTCGATCCGAAAGCACGCGAGCCGGCCGGTGCGCTTTCACATGATGCAGGACATCCCGACGCCGACGCCCAAGGACCCCGCGAACCGGGGTCGCACGGGCTTCTCGTTCAGCCGCTTTCTCATCCCCAAGCTCGCGGGGTACCGGGGCCGTGCGCTCTACGTCGACGCCGACATGCAGGTCTTCGACGACATCGCCGAGATGTGGGAGATCCCGTTCGGCGAGCACCGCGTCCTGTGCACGCGCCAGGACGAGCCGCCGCCGCAGTGGAAGGACTTCGCCGAGTTCCATGCCGGCCGGCAGATGAGCGTGATGATGCTCGACTGCGAGCACCTGACCTGGGACATCGACGAGATCGTCGCCGGGATGGATCGCGGCGAGTACACCTACCAGGACCTCCTCTTCGAGCTGTGCATCACGCCGGAGGAGCACATCGGCGACGACCTGCCGCCGCGCTGGAACCACCTCGAGCACTACGAGCCGGGGGAGACGGGACTGCTGCACTACACCGTCGTGCCGACCCAGCCGTGGAAGAACGACGAGAACCCGCTCAAGGAGCTGTGGGAGGAGGGCTTCGCGGAGGCGAAGGCCGCCTACCTGGTCCGCCAGCACGAGGTGGAGCGCCTCGTGCGCGGCGGCTTCCTGAAGCGCTCGCTCGTCGGCAAGTCGCCGGAGAACCTGCCGATCAAGCTCGTCAACCGCGCCCTGGCCCGCGGCGAGCTCGCGCTGCGCAAGGCCGACACGCGCTCGTCGGTCCTGCGGCGCCCACGCGTGATGCGCCTCAGGGGACGTTTCGGCTTGCTGTAGGTCGCCCCGGTCGCGCGGCTCCTCCTCCACGCCGGGGTCAAGCGTGCGGTGTCGTGCACCTTTATCGCTGCCGTTCGCCGATCTCGGCAATCCGTTCGAGGACGTCCACCACCACCTCGGCCGTTCGCTCCCACGTGAACCCCGCCGCCCGCTCCGGCCCCGCCGCTCGCAGCGCCTCCCGCCGCCCAGCATCCGTCAGCAACGCCTCGAGCCCCGACGCGATCGATCCCACATCCTCCGGGTCGCAGTACGCCACCGCATCGCCGCCCACCTCCGGCAGGCTCGACCGGTCCGAGGTGAGCACCGGCGCGCCCGCTGCCATCGCCTCGAGCACCGGGAGGCCGAACCCCTCGCCGAGCGAGGGGTAGGCGAATACGCCGCAGTGCCGGTAGAGCGCCGCGAGCTGCGCGTCCGGGACGAACCCGGTGCGGACCGCGCGGTCGCCGAGCGCGTCGAGTGACGCGACGGTCTCGCTCGCCTCCCAGCCGATCCGGCCCGTCACGACGAGCGGGTGGGCGGATTGCAGCGCGCCCGGCAGCCGCCGAAACGCCTCCACGAGCCGCGGTAGGTTCTTGCGCGGCTCGAGCGTGCCGACCGCGAGCACGAACCCCTCCGCCGGGACGCCATCGGGCAGCGAGGCGGACCCAGGCCCGCCATCGAAGGCCGGCGCGACGCCCATCGGCGCGACGACGACCTTGCCGCGGGCGGCCGCAAACCGGGCAGTCAGAGCGTCCGCGGTCGCCTGCGAGATCGCGACGAGCGCGGGCGAGCGCCGCACCGCGGGCCCGAGCGTCACGCGCTCGATCAGCCCCGACCGGCGCTGCGGGCGCAGCGCGGCGTCGAACGCCACGAGGTCGTAGACCACCGGCGCGCACGGGATGCGCGTCAGCCAGGCGGTCAGGTAGGAGTTCGTCGAGAGGAACGCGGCGCACGTCCGGCTTGCGTTGTCGGCCGCGCGGATATGCCACGCCGGGTCCGGCGCGCCGTTGAGGACCCAGGTGAAGCGCTCGTCGAGCGGCTCCTCCCACGCCGTGCGGGCATAGACGCGGTAGCGGTGCTGGTCAGACCGCGCGGCGAGCGCGCGCAGCAGCTCGCGCACGACGCGGCCGCCGCCGGCGCCCTCCTCCTGGGCCGCGCGCGCGTCGATGCCGAACGTCCGCGGCTCGCTCACCCGCGGACCCGCCAGCGCTCCTGCACCGACTCGGGCAGGAGCGCGTAGAGCACGTGACGCGCGTTGTGCCGCGGGACCGCAGCGGAGCACGCGGCGGCCAGCACCGCGCGCCCGCGCACGCCCAGCGGCTCGTAGACGGGCGAGCGCCAGCCGATGTCGGCGAGTACCTCGCGAGCGATGACGAGGTGGGGCACCTTGGCGTGCACCGCCGGCAGCCCGCTCGAGCGCACGTTGCGCGCCGTCGACTCGCTCACTCCGCCGAGCGCACGGAAGATCAGCGTCTCGTCCACGAGCGCGATCGGCCCGCCGAACAGGCGCTCGGCGACATGCAGCCAGTCGAAGGCGAGGACGTTGCGCAGCGGCGACAGCCGGTCGATCGCCGCCCGCGGCGCGAGGGCGTAGAGCCACGTGTTGCCGTGATCCTCGCTGACCGCGTCGAAGTACGCGCGCACCCGCGCGGCCGGCTCGGGATCGGTGAGCGCGACGGGCTGGCCGGCCGCGACCTCCTCGCCGTCGCGCAGGTACGCGACACGGCCCAGTGCACCGCCACGTCCGCCGTTGCCCTGCACCGCAGCGAGCGTGTACTCGACGCAGCGCGGCCCGAGCCAGTCGTCGTCGGCGAGCAGCATCACGTAGTCGCCCTGTGCGCCACGCAGCGTGGCGTCCATGTTGGCCACCATCCCGAGGCGCCGCTCGCGGCGCACGACCCGCACTCGGGCGTCGCGGCCGGCCAGCTCGGCGAGCAGCTCGCCGGTGCCGTCGGTCGACTCGTCGTCGCCGACGAGCACCTCGAGGCGCTCGTGGGTCTGTGCGAGCGCCGAGTCGATCGCTCGGCCGACGGTCGCGCTTCGGTTGTACGTCGGGATGGCGATCGTGACGAGTGGCGGCATCGTGGCGCACACTACGGACCGTGCGCGTCGGCTTGAACCTCCTCTTCCTCGTCCCCGGCGAGACCGGCGGCATGGAGATCTACGCGCGCGAGCTCGTGCGTGCGTTGCTGGCCGAACGACCGGATCTCGAGCTGGTGGCGTTCGTCAACCGCGAGGCGCACGCCGCCGGTGGCCCGTGGGACGGCGCGTCACAGGTCGTCGAGGTCCCGGTGAACGGCGCGAGCCGCGCGCACCGCGTCCGCGGCGAGCAGCAGCACCTGCCGAGGCTCGGACGCCGGGCGCAGATCGACGTCCTGCACAGCCTGGCCAGCACGGCGCCCGCGCGCGGGCCGTTTCGCCGCGTCGTGACGATCCACGACCTGCACTACCGCATCCTGCCCGACGCGCACTTCGGGCTGCTCGGCCTCGGCATGCGCGTGCTCGTCCCGCTCGCCGCGCGCACGTCACATCGCGTGATTGCCATCTCCGAGGCGACCGCCGCCGACGTGCGCCGCCTGCTCAAGGTGCCCGACGACCGGCTGGACGTGATCCCCGAGGGTGTCGGCGTCACGCCCGACGGCGCGCCCGTCCCCGAGGCCCAGCTGCGCGAGAGCTACGCGCTCGGCGAGCGGCCCGTCGTCCTGTCGGTGTCCGCCAAGCGCCCGCACAAGAACCTCGCGCGCCTCTTCGAGGCCCTCGCGGCAATCCCGCGGGAGCGCCGGCCGGTCGTCGTGATCCCCGGCTATCCGACGCCCTACGAGGCACAGCTGCGCGAGCGCGGCCGCGAGCTCGGAGTACTCGACGACGTGCGCCTGCTCGACTGGGTCTCGGGCCCCGAGCTCGAAGGGCTGTACGCGCTCGCGGCGGTCTTTGCCTTCCCCTCGCTGAACGAGGGCTTCGGCCTCCCGGTCCTCGAGGCCATGGCGCGCGGCGTGCCGGTCGTGTGCTCGAACGCCAGCGCGCTGCCCGAGGTCGCCGGCGACGCGGCGCTGCTCTTCGACCCGACCGACGCGACGGCGATCACGGCGGCGATCGAACGGGTGCTCGGCGACCCGGCCGAGGCGGCGCGGCTGCGCGCGGCGGGCGTCGCCCAGGCGGCGAAGTTCACCTGGGCGGCGACCGCACGCGCGACCGCTGAGAGCTACGACCGCGCGATGGGAGCGTCATGAGCGCGCCGATCCTCGTGGGCGGCGAGGCGCTGTACGACCTTGTCGCCGATGCCGGCGGCCGCGTCGCGGGCCACGCCGGCGGCGGGCCGTTCAACACCGCGCGGACGATCGGGCGGCTGCGCCAGCCCGTGGCGTTCCTGGGACGGCTGTCCACCGACCGGCTCGGGCGCACGCTCCGGCGGATGCTCGTCGACGACGGCGTCGGCCTGCAGTCCGTCGTGCCGACGAGCGCTCCCACGACGCTCGCGCTCGCCGACGTCGACGCCCAGGGCGGTGCGGAGTACCACTTCTACGAGGCCGGAACGTCGGCGCCCGGGTTGACCGCCGAGGCCGCACTGCGCGCGCTGCCCGACGAGGTCGCGGCGCTGCACATCGGCACGCTCGGGCTCGTCCTGGAGCCGCTGGCGACCGCGCTCGAGGCCGTCGTGGCGCAGCTGCATTCGCGCACGCTCGTGGCGGTCGACCCCAACTGCCGGCCCTCGGTGATCACCGACCCCGCCGGGTACCGCGAGCGCCTGCGACGCCTCCTCGAGCGCGCCGACCTCGTCAAGGTCAGCGCCGAGGATCTCGAGTGGCTCGACCCCGGGCGGCCCGCCGCCCAGGCGGCCCGCCGCCTGCTCGACGGCGGCCCGGCGGTCGTGCTGCTGACGTGCGGCGCGAAGGGCGCCACCGTCGTGATGGCGTCGGGCGAGGTCGACATCGCGCCTCGGCCGGCGACGGTCGTGGACACGATCGGCGCCGGCGACGCATTCAACGGCGGGTTCCTCGCGTGGTGGCGCTCGCGCGACCTCGGCCGCGCGGAGCTCGGCGACGCGGAACTCGTCGTCGAGGCGGCGCGCTTCGCCTCGGTCGTGGCGGGCCGGACGGTGGAGCAGGCGGGGGCGTCGCCCCCGCGCTTGGAGGGCACGTCGAGCTCCGGAGCGCTGGATCTGGCGAGCCTGTGAGGGTGCGTGACGTTGTGCAGGGTCCGGAACAGCATCGATAATGAAGGCAGGAGGGGCCGCGCCGGTCTGGCCGTGAGCGCGTGTGTGGAACTGACGGATGGAGCCGGGCCGGTATCGCCTGTCAGTTGCGCACCCGGTGGGGTGCACAAGTGACCGATCGTTCGGGCGGGATCGACGGGAGGTCACTTATGCACGTAGAGCGTGAGCTTCTGACCGATCGTCACGGCGTGCTGCACGATCGGTCACTTCTGCACGCTCGCGCAGCGCCGCGGACTCCCTCGAGCCTTCGCTCCCGCTCAACCCTCTCCTCATTGCTGCTGTTTGGTCCTACACGCGAGCCGAAGCGGCCCTACGGACGCTTCGGCACGACCTCGTCCTCAATCCTCAGCCCCGCCGCCTCCAGCGCCGGCTCCAGCTCGTCGGTGACCTGCCAACGCGCCACGCGCTCGCCGCGGATCGTCAGCACCGCTGCGCCGTGCGTCGTTTCCGCGAGCTCGTCGGGGTCGTCGACGTAACGCAGTTCGGTGCGCGTCTGCACCACGACTACGTCGCCACGAGCGAAGAATCGCGTCGCCCGGACGTGCATCGCGAGTCCAAACGATTGCCGCTGCACCCAGCCGGTCAGCGCGTCGTGCCCGCGCTTCGTCCCGCGGTGCACGGTGACCCACTCGACGTCATCGTGCGTGAGGGCGATCAGCGCGTCGGCGTCGAAGGCCGCCATCGCGCGGTAGAACGCTCTCGCGATGTCGAGGGGCGCGGCGGACAAGGCGCCGATCGTAGTCGCGGGCGGCGTCTGCGCAGGATCTGCACATCGTCGTGACCCAATGGGGACGCTCGGGCCATAGCATCGGCGTCGATGCCGGTGGCGACGATCGCGGTGGTCGAGGACGAGGAACGGATCGCGGGCGCCGTGGCCGCGAGGCTTCGTGCGGAGGGCTTTCGCGTCGAGATCGCGGGCACGGGCCCAGACGGCGTCGACCTGTGCCGCCGGATCACGCCTGACCTCGTCGTCCTGGACTGGATGCTCCCGGGCTTTGACGGCATCGAGGCCTGCCTGCGCATCCAGGCCGACCGGCCCGTGCCCGTCCTGTTCCTCACGGCGCGTGCCGCCGAGGCCGACGTGCTCGTCGGCCTGGGCATCGGCGCCGATGACTATGTGACCAAGCCGTTCAGCCCCCGCGAGCTCGTCGCGCGGGTCAACGCGATCCTGCGTCGCAGCGCGAGCTCCCGCGCCGGCGAGGAGGCGCCTCCTGCGCCGATCGTCCTCGGCGCGCTGACGCTCGACCTCGAGGGGCGGCGGCTCATGCGCGGCGACGACGACGTGCGGCTGACCCCGACCGAGTTCGACCTGCTCGCGACGCTCGCCGGCCGGCCCGAGCGCGCGTTCTCACGCGACGAGCTGCTCGACAAGGTCTGGGACTGGCGCTCCGCCGGCGCGACGCGCACCGTGGATTCGCACATCGCGGGGCTGCGCCGGAAGGTCGGCGCCGGGATCGTGCGCACGGTGCAGGGACACGGCTACGCGCTCGGGAGCGACACGTGAGCCCGCTGGCCCGCATCCCGTCGCTGAAGGTCAAGCTCGGCCTCGTCATCGTGCTCGCGATCGTGGTGACGCTCGTCACGCTGCTCGTCGCGGCGAAGCTCGGGATGCGGCTGCGGTGGGGAGCGCTCGTCGCACTCGGGCTGTCGCTGGCCTCGGTGCAGATCCTCGCGCGCGGCATGACTTCCCCCCTGCGCGCGATGGCGCGCGCGGCGGAGGCGATGGCCCGCGGCGAGCACGGCCAGCGCGTGGCCGCGTCCTCGCGCGACGAGGTCGGGCAGCTCGCCACGGCGTTCAACACGATGGCGGCCGAGCTCGAGACGCTCGACAGTGCTCGGCGCGATCTCGTCGCCGACGCCGCGCACGAGCTGCGCACGCCGATCAGCGCCCTGCGGGCGTCGCTCGAGAACGCGGTCGACGGCGTCGAGGAGGCCGACCTCCCGGCGTTGCTCGCGCAGGTCGAACGCCTCGGCGCGCTCGCCGATCAGCTCCTCGACCTGTCCGCGCTCGAGGCCGGCGCCGCGTCGCTGCGGCGCCGCTCGTTCGCCGCGCGCGAGCTCGGGCGCGACTGCGCCGCGACGGTCGACATTCCGGCCGACCTGCGCGTCGAGGGCGATCCCGACCGGCTGCGTCAGGTCGTCGCCAACCTCGTCGACAACGCGCACCGCCACGCCGCGGGAGCGCCGGTCGTGCTGCGCGCCGCAGCGGCTCCCGGCGGCGTGCGACTCGAGGTCGAGGACCACGGCGACGGGCTCGCCCCCGCGGACGCGGCCCGCGTCTTTGACCGCTTCGCCCGCGCCGATCGCTCGCGCTCCGTCGCCGGCTCCGGCCTCGGGCTCGCGATCGCCCGCTCGATCGTCGAGTTGCACGGCGGCGCGATCCGCGCCGAGCCCGTCGTTCCCCACGGTTGCCGCATGGTCATCGACCTGCCGGCCGCGTAAGCCCCCGGGCTGCCAGGCCCGAGCTGTTTCACGTCCCCGACTCCGGGAGGTCCGTCCGTGTCCCTGCCCACGCCCGCCCGCGCCTGCGCACTCACCGCCGCCGCGCTCGCCGCGACGCTCGTCGCCGATCAGCGCGTCGGCCTCGCCCTCGCGCTCGCGCTTCTGCTCGCCGGCACCGCGGGACTACTCGCGGCGCCGCGGCGGCCCTCCCTGGTCCTAGCGGGGATCGCGGCGGCGCTCGCCGTGCAGCCGGTCGTCCGCGATGCAGGGTGGGTCGTCGCGATCGACGTGATCGCGTCGCTGCTCGTCGCGCTGGTCGCCGCGGGCCGACTCGAGGCCTGGTCCGGCGTGCGCCGCGCGCTGCTCGCCCCGGTCCGGCTCGCGGGCACGGTCGTGCGGCTGCGGTGGGTGGAGCGCGCATTCGGGCCGCTCGCGCCGAGCGGTCGCCTATGGCCGGTCGCCCGCGGGCTCGTGCTCGCAGCCGTGCTCAGCGTCACGTTCGGCGCACTGTTCGCGTCCGCCGACAGCGCCTTCGCCGAGGTCGTCGGCCAGACGTTCACCGCCGACCTCGACGGCGGCGATCTGACCTGGCGCCTGCTGCTCGCGCTCGTGTTCTGCTCGGCGGCAGCGGCGATAGCCCGCGCCGGCCAGGCGCACCCCGCGACACGGGACGGCGCGCGCGACCCGCGTCTGGGCCGCACCGAGCT
The DNA here is from genome assembly GCA_033855075.1 of Solirubrobacteraceae bacterium. Lineage (GTDB taxonomy): Bacteria > Actinomycetota > Thermoleophilia > Solirubrobacterales > Solirubrobacteraceae > CADCVQ01. The sequence continues at coordinate 25,068 of JAWVGM010000118.1, forward strand.
CGTCATCGCGCTCAGCGCGGTCGTCACGCTCTTCGCGGGCTTCGTCGCCGTGCAGCTGCGGGTCCTGTTCGGCGGCGCCGAGTACGTGCGGGCCACGACCGGCCTCGGCTACGGCGACTACGCGCGCCAGGGCTTCGTCCAGCTGCTCGTCGTGGCGGCGCTCACGCTCGCGGTCGTCGCGGTCGCGGCGCGGCGCACCGAGCGCAGCGTGCGCGGTCTGCTCGGCGCGCTCTGTGCGCTCACGATCGTCGTCCTGCTGAGCGCCCATCACCGGCTGGATCTCGTCGAGCGCGCGTACGGGCTCACGCGCGTGCGCCTCACGGGAGACGCGGTCGTCCTCTGGCTCGGCGCGATCTTCGTGCTCGTGCTCGTCGCGGGATGCGGTCCCGCTCTCGCACGCCGGGTCCCGCGCATCGCGACCGCGCTGACGCTCGCCGGCGTGCTCGCGTTCTCGCTGTCGGACCCCGACGCCCGGATCGCCCAGCGCGCGGTGGACCGCGCGGCGAGCGGAGGGCAGATCGACACGACCTACCTCTCGAACCTCAGCGCCGATGCGCTGCCCGCGCTCACGGCGCTGCCCGAAGCGCAGCGCCGTGAGGTCGTGCCGGTGCTGCGCGACCGGCTCGCGCGGCCGGACGGGATCGCGGGCCTGAACCTCGCCCGCGCTCGCGCCCGCAGATGACAACTAGCGTTGGCTGGCCGTGACTGGCCAAGGACGCAGGGAGCGTGCGTGCAATCGCACGCGAGCGACCGAGGACGCCGCCAGGCGCGGATCAGCCAACGCTAGAGCGAGGCCAGGTCGCGCACTTGCGTGAGCCGGATGCCGTTGCCCGACGGGTCGCGGAAGCCGGAGTCGATGCCGTAGGGGCGCTCCTCGGGCTTCTCGGTGAACTCGACGCCGCGGGCCGAGAGCTCCTCGTACGCCGCCTGGCAGTCGTCGGTGGTGAGGAAGACGGTGCCCGCGAAGCCCTTTGCCATCAGGGCGCGCACCTGCTCGCCGGTCTCCTCGTCCATCACCGGTGCTCCCGGGATGGCCATGAGCACGATGTCGATGTCGGGCTGCCCGACGGGCCCCACCGTGAGCCAGCGGAAGTTGCCCATCTCGGGCATGGTCACGTCAGCACGGACCTCCATGCCGACCTTGTCGGTCCAGAATGCGAGGGCCTCGTCCTGGTCGTGGACCCAGAGCTGTGCGGTGGAGATCTTGAACATGGTGTGGCTCCTTGAATCGAAGAAATACGGTGACGACCACGCTAATCCGAGCCGTCGCCGTTGTCTTCTCGAAACGTGCGGCGTTGCGGGCGGGCATGAAGGCGCACGACGCACGCCGGGAGACGCGCCAGATGGGAGGCGGGCGGAAACGCCGCGCGGTACCCGGTCGGCGACGTCCCGTAGGTCCGCGTGAAGCTCGTCGTGAACGAGCCGATGCTCTGCAGCCCCACAGAGAGGCAGATGTCGGCGACCGAGCGGTCCGTGGTGCGCAGGAGCGCGGCGGCGCGCTCGAGGCGGCGCGTCAGCAGGTAGGAGTGCGGCGACTCGCCGAACGCGCGGCGAAACTCACGGCTGAAGTGCGCCCGCGACAGGCCTGCCGCGCCGGCCATGTCGTCGACGTCGAGCGCCTCGAAGTAGCGGGCGTCGGCGAGATCCTTCGCGCGCAGGAGATGGCGAGCGGGCGGGACGAACGTCATGCGTCGTCAGTACCGCCGCCCAGCGTCCCGAGGTCGGCCGGGACGTCGACGGCCTGTTCTCTGAGCGCGTCGAGCGGCACGATGTCGAGCGCCCGCTCGTGCGTGGAGGCCAGGACGACGTACGCCGCCGAGCCGTCCTCGTAGGCGCGCAGCCAGTTGACCGCCGTGACGCACCAGCGGTCGCCGGGAACGAGCCCCGGGAAGTTGTAGATCGGCATCGCCGTGCTCAGGTCGTTGCCGATGCTGCGCTGGTGCTCGAGGAAATCGCCGGTCACGACGGCGCAGATCGTGTGGCTGCCCAGGTCGCCGGGCCCCGTGTGGCAGCACCCGTCCCGGTAGTAGCCGGTGACGGGGTCGCTTCCGCAGGGCTGCAGATCCTCTCCGAGCACATTGCGGTCCGCCATCGGGCGAGTGTAGTCGGGCGACTTCAGGGCGCTCTCATATGCTCGCGGCGGTGAAAGGGCTCGCCGACATGTACCGCGCCGCGTCGCGCGAGAACCACCGGGTGATCCTCGACACGATGATCCCGCGGCCCGGCGCGACGCTGCTCGATCTCGGCTGCGGGCCGGGCACGGTGACGATGCAGGTCGCCGAGCGCGTGGGGGCGGGGCAGGTCCTCGGGGTCGAGCTGATGGAGCCGCTCGCGGCGAAGGCCCGCAAGCGCGGCATCGAGGTGACGATGGCCGATCTCGGCCGCCCGCTGCCCTTCGCCGACGAGTCCGTCGACGTCGTGCACTCAAACCAGGTCATCGAGCACCTCAACGACACCGACCTCTTCCTGCGCGAGATCCGCCGCGTCCTGCGCCCCGGCGGCTACGCGGTCATCTCGACGAACAACCTGTCGAGCTGGCACAACATCGTCTCGCTGATCCTGGGCTGGCAACCGCCGCCGTGTCACTGCAGCGACGAGCTCGTCGCCGGCAGCCCGGTAAGCCGCGGCGAGCTCGCCGCCGGAGTCGACATCCACCCGATGCACCGCCGCATCTTCACGAGCAAGGCGCTCGCCGCCGTGGCCGTCCACCACGGCCTCACGGTCGAGGCCACGCGCGGGTCGGGCTATTACCCATTCCCGGACCGCGTCTCCGGGCTGCTCGCCCGCCTCGACCCGCGCCACGCCGTGTACCTCGTGCACCGCTACGGGCGGCCGTCGTAGGTCAGCTCAGCCGTGAGCGGGTCGCTCGTAGGCCTCGACGACCCGCTCGAGCGAGCGCTCGAGTGACAGTCGCGTCGCGTTGCGGTGAAACCACGCGGCGGTGCGCTCGCGTAGCTCCGGCCCGGCCTCGCGCACGCGCAGGATCGCGGCGGAGAGGTCCTGCGGATCGGCCGAGGCGGCCACGAAGCCGTTCTCGCCCTCCTCGACGAGCTCGACCGCCGCGTTGTCCGGGCCGGCCACGACGACCGTCGGCACGCCGCGCGCCGACGCCTCGACGACCACGAGCCCGTAGCCCTCGCGCTTTGAGGGGAGCACCATGCAGAGGGCGTGGTCGAGCGCGTGCTCGACCACCTCGGCGTCGACGAAGCCGGGCGCGCTTGCGACCTCGCCGAGCCCTTCGGATGCGATGAGCGCGCGCACCGTCTCGCGCTCGGGGCCGTCGCCGTAGATCTCCAGGCGCAGGTCGGGTGCGCGCTCGCGCAGCGCGGCGAACGCGTGCACGAGCGCGGGCACCTGCTTCTCCGGGATGTGCCGTCCGGCGAAGACGACCGCCGGGCCCGCCTCCTGCGGCCGCGGCGGCTCCAGCGACCCCGCGTACTCGCCCTCGAGCACGGTGACCGGGCCGCGCAGGCCCTCCTCGCGCAGTCGCCCGGCCGTCAGCTGGGCGAAGCAGAACGCCGCCTGGCGCAGCCGCACGCCGGCGAGCTGGACGAGCCAGCCGACCCGCCCGCCGATTGGCCCGAGGTACTCGCGCCAGTACTCCCGCGACCACAGCTCGTGGTAGTCGACGACGAGGCGGTAGCCGTGCACGCGGCGTAGCAGGCCGGCTGCGAGCAGCGAGAAATAGGGAAACGACGCGGTGTGCACGACGTCGTAGCGCCGGCCGTGGCGCAGCAGGTGCCAGAGCATCCCCGCGCCGAAAACGACCGGCGGCGCGATCCGCCGCCGGTCGCCCGCGTAGAGCGCCATCCGCGGCCCGGCCACGACGACGCGCACGCCGTCGACCGAAGGGCGCTCGCCGCGCGGCCACTGGCGCAGCGTCGCGTACGTGACCTCGTGCCCGGCCGCTGCCAGCCGTTCGGCGAGATTGCGGTACCAGCGCTCCGCCCCGCCGATCGTGTGCGGGAACAGGCAGTCGTAGACGATGAGGATTCGCACGGCGCAGGCAGCGTGCCAGACGCGTCGTGTGCGCGGTCGATCATCTACCCTGCAGCCAGCCGCGCAACCTTTCGCCGCTTGCGCGTTTACGTTTCTGCGGGGCGCCGTCACGGTCCCCCGCGCAGGACGCTGTCATGGCCTCCACATCACGCACTCCAGCAGGGCTCAGCGGGCCGCCGAGCCCCCGCACCGCTATCGAGGTGTCGGTCGTCATCCCGTGCCTCAACGAGGCGGAGAACATCGAGGAGTGCGTGCGCCGCTCGATGGATGCGATGTCCGGCGCGGGCATCGTGGGCGAGGTCGTCGTCGCCGACAACGGCTCGGAGGACGGCAGCGGCGACCTGGCCGCGCAGTCGGGCGCGCGGGTCGTACGGGAACCGCGCCGCGGCTATGGCTCGGCCTACCTCGCCGGGTTCGCCGCCGCCCGCGGCACGTACCTCGTGATGCTCGACGCCGACATGACGTATCCCTTCGACCAGATCCCGCACTTCGTGCAGGAGCTGCGCGACGGCGCGGACTTCGTCATGGGCGACCGCATGGACAACATCCAGCCCGGCGCGATGCACTGGATGCATCGCTACGTCGGCAACCCGCTGCTGAGCGGCACGCTGAACCTCTTCTTCCGCACCGGCATCCGCGACGCGCACTGCGGCATGCGCGGCCTGCGTCGCGACATCCTGCCGCGCCTGGACCTGCGCGCGACCGGCATGGAGTTCGCCTCCGAGATGGTGATCCGCGCATCGAAGGAGAAGCTCGCGATCCGCGAGTTCCCGATCGAGTACGCCCCGCGCAGCGGTGAGTCCAAGCTCTCGCGATTCCGCGACGGCTGGCGCCACCTGCGCTTCCTGCTCGTGCACAGCCCGACGCACCTGTTCATCGTGCCCGGCCTCGTCCTGCTCACGCTCGGGCTCCTCGTCACGGTGATCTCGCTGACGCAGTTCTCGATCCTCGGGCGCCAGTGGAACCTGCACACGACGGTCGGCGGCGAGCTCTTGTGCATCGTCGGCACGCAGGTGGTCGCGCTCGGCCTGTGCGCGCACGCGTACGGCACGTACTTCATGAACGAGAGAGACCCGTGGTTTGACCGGATGCGCGCGCGCTTCCGCCTCGAGCACGGGCTCGCGCTCGGCATGACGATCTTCTTCGGCGGGATCATCGCCGGCACGATCATCTTCGGCATCTGGATCAACCGCGGTTTCGGCGCGCTGTCGGAGGAGCGCCTCGCGGTGACCGCGGCGACGCTCGTGATCATCGGCCTGCAGATCATCTTCTCCTCGTTCCTGCTGTCCATCCTCGGTCTGCGCCGCAGCGGTTAGACCGGGCCGGGGTCGGTGGACCTGCTCGCAGCGTGGTTGCTGTACCCGCTCGCGCTGGGCGTCCAGGCGCTCGGGCTCGGGTTGCTCGTGGGCGCCGCCGCGGGCTGGCGTCTGCCGGGCCTGCTCATCGTGCCGGTCGGCTTCGCCGCGCTGCTGGCGCTCGCGCGGCTCATCACCGCTGACGGCTCGACCGCGCAGCTGGCGCTGCCGCTCATCGTCGTGCTCGCGCTGCTCGGGCTCGTGCTCGGTCGCCGCCGCCTGCGCGAGCTGCGGCCCGACTGGCTGATCGCCCTCGCGGTCGTCGGCGTGTTCGCGGTCTTCGCGGCGCCCGTCGTGGCGACCGGGACGCCGACGTTCGCCGGCTACCTCGCGCTGCCCGACACGTCGCATCAGCTCACGCTCGCGGACCTGTACCCCAAGCACGGCCCGGACTGGCAGGCGCTGCGCGACGGCTCGACCAAGCTCTCGCTGTCGCAGTACGCGACGGGCAACTACCCGGTCGCCCCGCAGGCCGCGCTGGGCGTGACCGCGCCGCTTGGGGGCGGCCTGGATCTCGCGTGGCTCTATCAGCCGTTCATGACATGTCTCATGCTCGCCGTGGCACTGTGCCTGGCCTCGCTCGTCGCGCCGCTGCTACGCCACCGCTGGCAGGTCGCGGTCGTCGCGTTCGTGGCGGCGCAGTCGGCGCTCGTGGTCGGCTTCGCGCTGCAGGGCTCGATCAAGGAGATCACCGCCCTGGCGCTGCTGTGCGTCGTCGCGGCCGTGACCGCGGCCGCGCTGCTCGAGCGCCGCCCGGCCCGCTCGCTGCTGCCGATCGGGGTGGCCGCCGCCGGCGCGATCGGGGCGCTGGGGCCTGCCGCGGTGCCGTATCTCGCGGTGCCCGGGCTGGTCGTCTTCACCGTGTGGGGAGCGCGGATCGCGCGCGGGCGTGACCTGCGCGAGCTCGGCTGGCTGGTGGTCGGCGCGGCAGTCACCGCCGGGCTGGCGTCGCCGGTGCTCTCGTCGTTTCAGAGCGCGGTCGAGGTCAACACCGCCACGCTGGACAACAGCCAGGACCTCGGAAACCTCGCGGCGCCGCTGAAGCTCGCGCAGGCGCTGGGGGTGTGGCTCGAGGGCGACTACCGCTACGAGACGTTCCTGCACTCCGACCGCCAGACCATCGCGCTCGTGTTCGTGGGCGTCGCCGCGGCCCTCGGGCTGCTGTGGGCGATCCGGCGCCGCGCGTGGGGTCCGCTGATGTTCGTGGCGATGCTCGCGATCACGTCCGCCTACCTGCTGCGGCGCGGCAACCCGTACGCCGACGCGAAGGTGCTCATGATCCTGTCGCCGGCGCTCACGCTCCTGGCGATCCTCGGCGCGGTCACCCTCTGGACCGGGCGCTGGAAAGCCCTCAGCGCGCTGCTCGTCGCGCTGCTTGGCGGGCTCTTTCTGTACTCCAACGCGCTTGCCTACCGCGACGTCTCCTACGCGCCCTACGACCGATATCAGGAGCTGCTCAAGCTCAACGACCGGCTCGACGGCAGGGGCCCGGTCGTCATCAACGAATACGACGAGTTCGCGAAGTACTTCTTGCGCGACGTGCCCGTCTACAGCCAGCCCGAGTGGCCGCACGGCTACCGCGACGCGCCCTACAAGCCCGACGCGCTGCGCGACCCGCAGCGGCGGCCGAGCCTGAAGACGCCGCTCGACACCGACGACCTCACGCTGAAGTACCTCGAGTCGGTGCCGTTCATCATCGTGCGCCGCTCGCCGCTCGCGAGCCGCCCGCCGGCGAACTTCCGCCGTGTATCGCACGGCAGGTACTACGACCTCTGGCAGCGGACCTCCGGCCTGCGCGTGCTCGTCCACGAGCCGCAGGGGCGCAATATCCTGAAGGCGCCGCCGCGCATCGACCGCGCGACCGCTCGCGCGTGGGGACGGCGCGCGACGCGGCTGCACGGCCGGATCGGCGTGCTCTCGCGCACGCCGGCGCCGCAGATCCGGCCGGCGGCGATCCGGCACCCGTGGCCGGGCTACCCGCTGTATCCGGGGGCGCTGGTTCCCGCGGCGCCGGGGCGCGCGGACGGGCCGATCCGCGTGGCCCGCAGCGGGTCCTACCGCGTCTGGATCGAGGGCTCGTTCGCCCGGCGCCTGACGCTCAAGCTCGACGGCAAGGTCATCGGGCTGACGCCGCGGGGCCTCAACAACCCCGGTGCGTACGCCTCGATCGCGGTCATGCGCGTGCCCCGCGGCACGCACGCCTTCGAGCTCTCCCAGGGCGCCGGCGATCGCAAGCAGCCGGGCAACCGCGGCTACCTGTCCAGCCTGCGCCACGTCGGACCGATCATCTTCGAGCCCGTCGGCAACGAGAACGTCACGGTGACGCAGGTCGCGCCGAGCCGGTGGCGGCGGCTCGTCGGGCTGCGCTCCGACTGGCTTGAGATCATCCGGCCGTGACCGCGCAGCCGCGGCTCCGACAGCTCTGGCAGCGCGCCGCGACGCCCGAGGGCGGGGTCGTCGTCGTCGTGCTCGTCTTTCTGGCCATCAGCGCCTGGTGGCTCGCGACCGACCTGCGCGTGGTCAACATCGACACCGGCAAGCACCTGCGGGTCGCCAACGACTGGTACGGCTCGCTGAAGGTCGGCCATCTGCTCGAGCCGCTGCTCGGCTACGCCGACTACCCGCCCGGCCCGCACCTCGTCGGAGCCGTCGCGGCCCTCGTCTTCGGCCCGTCGCTGTTCGTCATGACGTTCGCGCACAACCTGCTGTTCGTGCCGCTGCTCGCGCTGGGCTGCTACGGCACGGGGCGCGTCGCGTTCAATCGCACGGTGGGTCTGCTGGCGGCGCTCTTCGCGCTGTCCGTTCCGCTGCTCATGGCGATGTTCCACCAGTTCTTGAGCGACGGCCCGATGACGGCGATGGTCGCGCTGACGGTCTGGCTGCTGCTCGCCTCAGACCGCTTCGCGCGGATCGAGGTGTCCGCGGCCGCCGGCGCCGCGCTGGGGCTCGGGATGTACACGAAGGGGACGTTCGTCGCTTTCGTCGTCGGCGTCGTCGCGGTGATGCTGCTGCGTGGCGGCTGGCGCAACTGGCGTGGGCTCGTCGTCTTCGGGCTCGTCGCGTGGGCGATCGCCGTGCCCTGGTACTTCGCCCACTACTACCAGCTGCACTCGGCGACGAACGGCGCGGTCACCGAGCGGCCGGGGCTCACGCGCTGGTACGCCAACGTGCCCTTCCCGGCGCGCGCGAGCATCGAGAACTACACGTGGTACGCGTGGAGCCTCGTCAACAACACGCTGTACCTGCCGCTCACGCTGTTCCTCGCGGCCGGGGCCGGCTGGGCGGGACGCGCGCTCGTCGTCTCGGCGCGCTGGCGAAAGTCCTACCTGCCCGAGCTGCTGGTCGGCGGGTTCGCCGGCTATCTCGCGATGAGCCTGCTCGTCCTCAAGGATCCCCGCTACACGCTGCCCTGCCTCGTCTACATCGCGGTGCTCGGCACGTGGTGGATCGTCGAGCTGCCGCGGCGCGCGCGGCTCGTCGCGACCGGGCTGCTCGTCGCCGTCTTCGCGTTCAACACGATCCAGCACAACTTCCGCGTCGGCGGCGAGCACCGGATCGCGCTGCCGGGCTGGGTGCACAGCCCGATCGGCGAGTACTCGTTCGTGTGGGTCAACGACGGCGGGTACTCGACGGCGCAGCCGGTCAAGACCGGGCGGCCGATCCTCAACCTGCTCGAGGGCCTGCGCGCGCAGGGCGTCCGGCGGGTCGTCTTCGACCAGAGCACGCTGACCTTCAACGGCGGCTACAACACCGATGGCCTCACGGTGCTCGCGCGCCGCGCGGGCCTGCCGGTCGCGGGCACGACGCCGGACGCTGTCAAGACACCGCAGGACGCGTGGATCACGCGCTGGCCGATCGCGGATGTCCACCGCCGCCCGTGCATCGTGTCGCCCGTCCAGGACGACGGCACGGGCTTGTACGTCTACCGCGGCGCGGTGCCGGCGTCGATCGACCGCACGCCGCCGGACTGTCCGAGCTGAGCGCGTTCAGTCGCGCTGCGTGACGAGGCGATGCACGAGCGCGAGCTTGTCCTGCGCCGGCGCGGAGATCACGAACGGATAGAGGTCGTCCGCGCCCATGCTGCGATTGATCGCGTTGAGCGCGTAGGTCAGCGGCAGCCAGGCATCGAGGAGCGTGCGCAGGTCGCCGCCGGCGACGGGCTCACCGTGCAGGGGCGCCTCGTCGGTGGTCGGGATGTCCGGCCCGTCGACGCGCAGGCCGTGCGCGGCGGCGGTCTGGAGCGCGTCGCGGATGTGCAGGTAGTGGGCGAACGTCTCCGCCCAGTCCTCCCACGGATGCATCGTCGCGTACGCGCTGACGAAGCTCTGCCTCCAGTTCGCGGGCGGCCCCGTCTCGTAGTGACGCTTCAGTGCCGCGGCGTACTCCGCGCGGTCGTCGCCGAACCGCGCGCGGCAGGCCGCACGCTCGGGTGACCCCGCGGGCGCGAGGATCGGCTGGTAGTAGTGGCCGATCTCGTGGCGTAGGTGCCCGAGCAGCGTTCGGTAGGGCTCCTCGAGCGCGGTCCGGCGGCGCTCGCGACTCGCGGGATCGGCCTCGGCGAGGTCGAGCGTGATCACGCCGTCGGCGTGGCCGGTCATGACCGGTTCGGGTGCGCTGGAGAGGAGGTCGAACGCGAGCCCGCCGGCGCGCTCACGCCATGAGTCGATCGGCAGCTCAAGCTCGGCGAGTTCGAAGAGCAGCCGGCGCTTGGCGGCCTCGGCGGCCGCCAGTGCGGCGAGCCCGTCGCCGTCGCCGTCCCGCGGTCGGGTGCGGGTCAGCGCGCACGACGCGCACAGCCCGCCGTCCTCGCGCGCGATCCAGTTGCAGGCCGCGAGCTGCGCGTTCACGCAGCGCTGCGACGGGGGCTTCAGCGCGGTGACGTCGCGACGATCGAAGTCGAAGGCGAGCTCGGTCTCGCAGTGCAGGCAGCGCGAGCTCTCGAACGTCACGAGCCGGCTGCAGACGGGGCAGGCGAAGGCGCGCATTGCGCCTATTGTCGCGGCGGCGGACGACGGGTCCGGCGTGGGTGTGACCCGCAGTTCAGTCCCGGAAGGGCAGGCGTTCGGCGAGGTCGGTCATCACAAACACGCGGTGCACATGCTTCGGGCCGCGAATCAGCCGCAGCCGGTTGCCGTTGCTGCGCGAGCGCGCGTCCGCCTCGACGATGAGATGAATCCCGGACGAGTCGATGAACCGAAGGGCGCTGAGATCGAGCACGATCTCGAGCGCGTCCGAGGCCTCCGCCCGCCGCAGCTCGTCGCGCACGCGCTGCGCGCCGTCGATGTCGAGCTCGCCGGTGAGCGCGATGACGTGGCGGTCGTCGCGACGCTCGGCGAGCACTTCGAGAAACCCAAACCGGTCCATCCCGCCTTTCACGTTGCTCATCACGAACTCCTCGGAGTAGGACAAACACAGCGAACTTGCGACGAATGGGTCGGATCCATTCAGAAAACTGAGCCGGCGTCGCCCCAGACGTCTCCTGCTCGCCCCGAAATTCTATGACGGGAATTCGTGAGGAGTCAAGCGACATGGCGCGCGGGGCGGCGCCTCAGGCGCCGCCCGCTCAGAGTTCCTCGGCGGCGTGCGGTGCCATGCGATCGAACACGTAGAACCCGAGCGCCGTGACGCCGACGAGGATGGCCGCGGGTGCGAGCAGCAGCGCGGTCGAGCCCATCGCCTCGCTGACCGAGGGTGCGCCCGTCAGCAGGTGGCGCGCCTCCTGGATCAGCGCCGCGATCGGGTTGGACAAGGCGAGCTTCGCGAGCGCCGGCGACTTGTCGGCGAGACGCTCGACCGGATACAGGATCGGCGTCGCGTAGAAGAGCGCCTGGAGCACGACCTCCCAGATCGGCTTCACGTCGCGGTAGCGCACGTAGAGCGCGCTGAGCAGCATCGCGACGCCCGTCGAGAACACGAGCAGCAGCGCGAACGGGATCGGCAGCAGCAGCCACGTCCAGCGCGGGCTGACCCCGGAGACGCCGACGAACACGCAGAGCACGACGAGGTTCAGCAGGAGGTTCATCGCCGCCACGAGCGCGACCGACAGCGGCACGACCGCGCGCGGAAAGCCGACCTTGCGCAGCAGTGACTCGCGGTCGACCATCGAGGTCAGCGCGCCGCCCGAGATCTCCGAAAAGCAGAAGTACAGGATCATCCCCAGCAACAGCATCACGCCGTAGTAGGGCACGCCCCGGCCGGCGTCGATGACGTTGTTGAAGATGACGTAGACGATCCCGAACAGCATGAGCGGGCGCAGCAGCGACCACACGTAGCCCAGCACCGAGCCGAAGAACCGCACCTTCCAGTCGGTCCGCGCGAGCGTCAGGGCGAGGTTCCAGAAGCGCCGCGGGTCCCCGCCGATCGCCGACGGCCCGCGGACGCGGTAGGCGGGGGCCGGCGCGGCGGTCATCCGGCGCCCTCGACGGCGGCCTGCGGCTGTTGCGGCGCGCTCGAGATGTGGTTGACGAAGAACGCGTGCGGGATGTCGACGATCCCGTCGCCGCGCGTCTCGCCGCTGACGACGACCGAGCCCGCGTTCTCGCGCAGCGCGATCATCTCGGCGCCGGGACCCGCCTCGGTGATCTGGACGCTGAGGTCGTAGCGCCCAGGCGACAGCCAGTTGTCGAAGCTCGCGCCGACGAGCGCGCTGGACCCGGCCGGGAAGTCGCCGATGACGTCCTCGTTGGCCGTCGAGATCGCGAAGACGCGGCGGTGCTGGTCGTCGCTCAGCCAGAACGTGATGACGGGCTCGCGCATCGCACGCCCGAAGTGCACGGCCGCGCAGATGGCGCATGGCGTTCCCTGCATGATCGCCGCCCCGCGGTTGCCCTGGCCGTCCTGCGCCCAGAGCTCGCCCAGCTCGACCGCGCCGCGCTCGCCGCCGGTGGCGCGCGCTCCCGGCGCGACGGGCCCGCGCGCGCGAACCGGGAAGTTCACCTGCGTGTAGCGGCGCGTGACGGTCTTGGGATCGCCGATGATGACGACCTCGCCGCGCTCGAGCAGCATCGCCCGGTCGCAGAAGCGCTGCACCTGCGTCATGTCATGCGTGACGAGCAGGATCGTCCGGCCCTCGTCGCGCATGCGGTTGAGGACGTCGAAGCACTTCTGTTGAAAGGCGGCGTCCCCGACCGCCAGCACCTCGTCGATGAGCAGCAGGTCGGCGTCGACGTGGACCATCACGCTGAACGCCAGGCGCACCTGCATGCCCGAGGAGTAGTTCTTGAGCTTGAGCTCGGAGAACTCGTGCAGCTCGGCGAAGTCGACGATCGAGTCATACCGGCGCCGCGCCTCGTCGGGCGTCAGGCCGAGCATGACCGCGTTGATGAGCACGTTGTCGTGCGCGGTGAGGTCCGGGTTGAAGCCGACGCCCAGCTCGATGAACGGCGCCATCCGGCCGCGCAGCCACATCTCTCCCTGGTCCGCCTGGTAGATGCCGGCGAGGCATTTCATGAGCGTGCTCTTGCCCGACCCGTTGCGTCCGACGATGCCGAAGACCTCGCCCCGATGCACCTCGAAGCCGACGTCGCGCAGCGCGCGCAGCGCCTCCGAGCCGCTGCGCCGGAAGGGATGCAGCGCGCGCTCCTTGAGCGTGTGCACCTGCTCCTTGGGCAGGCGGAAGGTCTTGGAGACGCCGTCGACCTGGACAGCGACGTCGCCAGCGGGCTCTGCACTCACACGCGGAAGGGTAGCCTCGCGGGTCATGTCCGACCCCCGCGTGCAGCCCGCCTTGCCGCTGGGCGTCAACGTCGCGGGCTACCTCGACGCGACGCTCGGGCTCGGCACCGCGGCCCGCAACGTCGTCGACGCCCTGCGCGCGGCCGGGGTGAGCGTCGCGCCGCTCGTGATCGCAAGCGACGCGCCGCGCGAGCTGGACCCGGCCCACCCGCCCGTGGCCGCGGAGGAGCCCGTCCACCCCGTGACGATCGTCTGCGTGAACCCGGACGGCATGGAGGGCGCGCGCGACCAGCTCGGCGACGCCGCGTTCGCCGACCGCCACGTGATCGGGATGTGGTGGTGGGAGGTCGACGTCATGCCGCAGCGCTGGATGCGGGCGTTCGACCTCGTCGACGAGGTCTGGGTCGGCTCGAGCTTCGTCGCCGACGCGCTCGCGGCGATCTCACCGGTGCCGGTCGTGCACGTCCCGCTGCCCGTGCCTCGGCCGGTTGCCGCCCCCGCCGGCCGCAGCGAACTCGGGTTGCCCGAGGACACGTTCCTGTTCGGGTTCGTCTACGACTACCGCAGCGTCGCGGCGCGCAAGAACCCGCTCGGGCTCGTGCAGGCGTTTCGCCGAGCGTTCGACGGCTCGCGGTCGGGCGACGACGTCGGGCTCGTCCTCAAGACGCTCGACGGCGCGGGCTCCGACGAGCACGCCGCGGTCGTCGCCGCCGCCGACGGCGATCCGCGAATCATGTTCGTCGACGCCAACATGCCGGCCGCGGAGAAGAACGCGCTCATCCGTGAGCTCGACTGCTACGTGTCGCTGCACCGCTCGGAGGGCTTCGGCCTGACGATCGCCGAGGCGATGATCCTCGGCACGCCGGTCATCGCGACCGACTACGGCGGCTCGCGCGACTTCGCCACGGCCTTCAACGCCCTGCTCGTCGACCACCGGCCGGTCCCGATCGGGCCCGGCAGCGAGCCCTACCCCGCTGACGCGACATGGGCCGAGCCGGACCTCGGCCACGCGGCGGCGCTCATGCGCGAGGCGGTCGACGACCACGAGACGATGCACGTGCGCGCGATGCGCGCCCGCTCCGATCTCGCCGAGCATCACGCTCCCGAGGCCGCGGGCCGCGCGATGGCCGACCGGCTCGCCCGCGTGCTCACGCTGCCGCTCGATGGCTCCGGCACGCCGCAGGCGCTCGATCTCAAGGGCGTGCGCGAGCGCATGGCCCGCGAGCCCGAGCCCGGCGACGGCACCCGCGACGGCCCGCGCGCGGCGCTGCGCGACGCCGCGCTGCGCGCCATGCGGCCCTACACGGTCCACCAGCGGCTGGTCGACGAGGAGCTGCTGCGGGTGCTGCAGACGCTCGACGAGCGGGTGCAAGGGCTCGCGGCGGCGCAGCAGGCCCTGGCGGTCGAGGTGGCTCGGCTGCGCGACGAGGTCTCCGGACGCGAATAAACAGCATCGAAAAAGGACTCGGGAGGGAGCCAAGGGATCGTCGCGCGGGCGAGTCCGGAGGGGGTGTCGTGCAAAACGACGACATAGTGGACGCCTTGCACGGGACCCCCCCGACCGGCCCGTCGCCGCCGCGCGACGTCCCACTCCGCGGAACCCGCATCCGTTGTCGATGCGGTTCGTGAACCGCGCGAACGACCCCTACCCCGGGCTGTTGACCATGTGGTTGGCGGTGTTCTCCAGGTACGCCCACAGCGTGTCCCGCTGCGCGTCCGCCAACCCCGCCGCGTCCACCGCCACCCGCATCGCCTTCAGCCACGCATCGCGCTCGACGGGCCCGATCACGAACGGGTTGTGGCGCATCCTCAGCCGCGGGTGGCCGCGCTGCTCGGAGTAGGTCTGCGGGCCGCCCCAGTACTGCATGAGGAACAGGCGCAGGCGCTCCTCGGCCGGGCCGAGATCCTCCTCGGGGTACAGCGCTCGCAGGACCTCGTCGCGAGCGACCTCCTCGTAGAAGCGCCCGACGATCCGGCGGAACGCCGGCTCGCCGCCGACCTCGTCGAAGAAGCGGCGCCCGTCGGTGGTCGGCAGTGAGGCCATGCCGCCGATCGTACGCTGTGGCACCATCGGCCCCATGGCACCCTCGTCACAGTTCACGTCGCTCGGCGTGAACGTCGTCGGCTACCTGCGCGGAGGGCTCGGGCTCGGCCAGGCAGCCCGGCTGTACGTCGAGGCGCTCAACGCCGCCGGCGTGCCGGTGCGCACGACGACCGTCGACGTGCCGATCAAGGAGCTCGTCGGCGCGGATGGCTCGAGCGCGCAGATCAAGACGACGGACTTCGCCGACCTGCACACCGACGAAGCGCTGCCGTTCAACCTCATCTGTGTCAACGCGCCCGAGCTGCCTGCATTCCACAAGCAGCTCGGGGACGAGTTCTTCGCGGATCGGTACACGATCGGCGTGTGGGCGTGGGAGGTCGACGCCGTCCCGCGCAGCTGGGATCCCGCGTTCGGCCTCGTCGACGAGATCTGGGTCTACTCGCACTACACGCAGGAGATCCTCAGCCGCGTCTCGCCGGTGCCGGTGGTCCGCGTCCCGCTGCCGATCATCGCGCCCCCGCCGGGAGGGGATCTCGCTTCGCTGAACCTCCCGGACGGGTTCACGTTCCTGTTCCTCTTCGACTTCTTCTCGACGCTCCAGCGCAAGAACCCGCTTGGGCTCGTCGAGGCGTTCACGCGCGCGTTCGCTCCGGGCGAGGGCCCGCAGCTCGTGCTCAAGAGCCACAACGGCGACTTCAAGCCCGAGCGCCTCGCCGCGCTGCGCGAGGCCGCGGCCGGGCGCCCCGACATCCACATCGTCGACCGGTTCCTCAGCGCTGAGGACATGGCCGCCCTCATGCGGCGCGCCGACTGCTACGTCTCGCTGCACCGCGCCGAGGGCTTCGGCCTGACGCTCGGCGAGACGATGGCGCTCGGCCATCCCGTGATCGCCACGGGCTACTCGGCCAACCTCGACTTCATGACGCCCGAGAACTCGTTCCTCGTGGACTACCGCGAGGTGGAGGTCGGCCCCGACGGCGAGAACTATCCGGCCAAGGGGACGTGGGCGCACCCCGACCTCGACCACGCGGCCGCGCTCATGCGCGAGGTCTGGGAGCACCAGGACGAGGCGCGAGCACGCGGCGCGCGCGGCCAGCGCGACATCGCCGAGACGTTCTCGCTCGACGCCGTCGGCGAGATCGCGCGACTGCGGCTCAAGCGCCTCACGGCGATCCGTCGCCACATGGCAGCCGCCAACGGGGCCCTGGGCGACTGGCGCGCCGAGATCGCGGGCCTGCCGGCCGACACGTTCCTGCATCGCAGCGAGATGAAGGTCACGTTTGACCCGCTGAGCGACGCCGAGGAGGAGGGCGGCGCGAAGGGGCGCTTCCGGCGCGCGGCGCTGCAGGCGATGCGCCCGTACACGTACCACCAGGACGAGCTCAACGGCCTGCTGACCAAGGCGCTGCGCGAGCTCTACGACCAGTTCGAGGATCTCGCGATCGACATGGAGCGCCTGCGCATCCAGTGGCGCAAGCTCGCTGCGGCGATCGGCGAGGAGGAGCTCAAACGACTGCTCGACGACGAGTGACCGCCGGCGCGAGCATCTCGATGTGCATCACGACGCGTGGCGAGGCGGCGCGGGTGCACGCGCTGCTGAGCCTCGTGCGCCCGTATGTCGAGGAGATCGTCCTCGCCGTCGACGACCGCGCGGGGCCCGAGACACTCGCCGTCTGCGAGGCGCTCGCCGACCAGCGCTTCACGTTCGCATTCGCGGCACCGCCGGTCCGCGTGGCGGGCTGGCTGCAGCACCAGTGCCGCGCCGATTGGATCCTGCGCCTCGACGACGACGAGGTGCCCGGCCAGGCGCTCCTGGACGCGCTCGGCGACCTCACGTCCACCCGCCGGCTCACCCATTACGGGCTGACCCGCCGCTGGCTGCACGGCGACGCGCGCACCTACCTCGCTTCGCCTCCGTGGCGGCCCGACTACCAGCTGCGGCTCCTGCGCAACATCCGCAGCCTCTGGAGCTTTACGGGCCGGATGCACGAGGGGGTCCGGATGGTGGGTGAGGGGCGGTTCGTCGACCTGCCGATCTACCACGCCGACCTGCTCGTCAACGACCTCGCGGCGCGGCGCGAGAAGGCCGTGCGCTACGAGCGCCTGCGGCCCGGCCACGTGACCGAAGGTGTCTCGGTCAACGCGATGTACGTCCCCGAGGACTCAGACGACGTCGTCACCGAGCCCGTTCCCGGCGCGGATGCCGCGCTCATCGCCGCCGTGCTGGACCCGCCGCCGCCGGCTGCCGTCGCCCCCGGCGCGGCGCTCGCAACGGCCGTCCCGCACGCGGGGCGCTTCGAGGTCGATCGCTACATCACCACGCGCGACGTCCCACCGTCGGCCTACCGGGCGCGGATCGAGTTCGTCCGGCCGGTGACGCGCATCGGCTGCGGGGTCACCCGCGACCAGGAGGTCGTCGCGGAGAACCTCGGCGACGAGCGCTGGCCGCCGGGGGACGACGGCGAGCCGCTCATCCGCCTGGGCTCGCGCTGGCTGCGCGACGACGGCGAGATGCTCGGCGAGGGGCCGCGCGGGCCGTTCACCGAGACCGTCGTGCCGGGCGCGCGCTCGCTCGCGCGGCTGCAGATCACCGCGCCCGACGAACCGGGCCTCTACGTCCTCGAGGTCGACGTCGTCCATGAGCACGTGCGCTGGTTTGCCTGCGGTTCGCGCTTGGAGATCGAGGTGGTGGGCGAGGGGGAGGCGAACGCCGCCGGGCCGGCGGGACCGGCTACCACTCGACGATCAGCCGCGCACCGTCGCTGAGACGGAACGTGAGGCCGTTGTCGCGGGTGCCCACGGACTCGACGGGCGCCTCGGACAGGTCGAAGCGGGCGTCGCCGACCGAGTAGTTGCCGAACAGGTCGAAGTGCTGCGTGGGCGGCGGCTCGATGAGCCCCCCGCCGGTGTCGTCGAGCTCGTCGGCGTGGGGCGGGTGCCATGGCTCGAGCGTCCCGCTCGCGACGAGCAGCGGAGCGTCGTGCTGGATCTCCATCCACGCGGTGACCTCCTGCCCCAAGCGGTCGTTGAGGATGAGCAGAGCCTCGTCGAGCGTCATCACCGGGGAAACCTAACCCGCTCTCACCTAGAACGGCAGCTCGTCCGCCATCTCGAGCAGCGCGGGCGCCTCGCGATCGCGCTCGGACACGAGCAGCGCCATGTCGCGCGGCCACTCGATCCCGACCGCGGGATCGTCGTAATGAAAGCCGCGCTCGACGTCGGGGTGGTAGTAGGACGAGCACTTGTACGTGACGTCGGCGACGTCCGACAGGACGCAGAAGCCGTGCGCGAAGCCGACCGGGATGTAGAGCTGCTGCGCGCCCTCGTCGTCGAGATCGAAGCTCTCCCACTCGCCGAACGCCGGCGACGCGCGGCGCACGTCGACGATGACGTCGAGGATCCGCCCCCGCGCGCAGCGCACGAGCTTGGCCTGACCGTCGCCGGCCGAGATGTGCATCCCGCGCAGGACGCCGCGCGCCGAGCGCGAGTGGTTGTCCTGCACGAACGTCTCGCGCACGCCGTGCTCGGCCCAGACGTTCTCGCGGTAGCTCTCGAGGAAGAAGCCGCGCGCGTCGCCGTGGGTGGCGGGTTCGATCAGCAGCGGCCCGTCGAGCCGGGTTTCGGTCACGCGCATGGGCGCGGAATCTAGTACGCGAGAGCGGACGCCCTAGTGTCGCGGAGCATGGACGACCGCACCAGGCGCCTGACGCTCGTCGCGTGCATCCTCGGATCGGCGGTCGTGTTCGTCGACCAGACGGTCGTGAACGTCGCGCTGCCGGCGCTGCGCGCGGACCTCGATGCGTCGCTCGCCGACCAGCAGTGGGTCGTCGAGGCCTACCTGCTCATGCTCGCGTCGCTCGTGCTCGTCGGCGGCTCGCTCGGCGACCTCTACGGCCGCCGCCGCATCTTCGCGATCGGCGTCGCCGGCTTCGGCGCGGCGTCGCTCGCCTGCGCGCTCGCGCCGTCGGTCGGCGTGCTCATCGCGGCGCGCGCCCTTCAGGGCGCGTTCGGCGCGCTGCTCGTCCCAAGCTCGCTGGCGATCATCACCTCGGTCTACGGACCGAAGGAGCGCGCCGCGGCGATCGGCGCGTGGACGGCCGGCACGAGCGCCGCGATCGCGGTCGGGCCGCCGCTCGGCGGCCTGCTCGTCGACACGCTGTCATGGCGCGTGGTCTTCGCGATGAACGTCCCGCTCGTGCTCGCCTGCCTGTGGCTGATAGCGCGTGCGGTGCCCGAGGCGCCGGGCCACGGCGAGCACCGCATCGATGTCCTCGGCGCGTTGCTCTGCGTGCTCGGGCTCGCGGGGCCGGTCTACGCGCTGATCCAGCAGCCGACGCTCGGCTGGTCAGACCCGCAGGTCTGGATCCCCGGTCTGGGTGGCCTGGGCGCGCTCGGGGCGTTCTTCGCGTACGAGCGCGTCGCCCGTGACCCGATGCTGCCGCTGGCGATCTTTCGCTCGCGCAACTTCACGGTCGGCAACATCGTCACGCTCGCCGCCTACGCGGGCCTCGGCGCGGCGTCGTTCTTCGTCGCGCTCTTCCTCCAGCAGGTTGCGGGCTACAGCGCGTTCGAGGCGGGCGCCGCGCTGCTGCCGATCACGCTGCTGCTCGTGACGCTCTCGCGCCGGTTTGGCGCGTTGACCGCCCGCGTCGGGCCGCGGCTGCTCATGACCGCGGGACCGCTGGTCGCCGGCGCCGGGTTGCTGCTGTACGCGCGCGTCGACGCGCACGGCGACTACCTGGCGCAGGTCCTCCCCGCGACCGTCGTGTTCGGGCTCGGGCTCGCGATGACCGTCGCCCCGCTCACGGCAACGGTCCTGGAGGCGGCCGACCGCCGCCACGCCGGCGTCGCGTCGGGCGTCAACAACGCGTTCGCGCGAGTCGCGAGCCTGCTCGCGATCGCCGCGGTGGGCGCCGTCCTGTCCGGTCAGTTCTCCGCGCAGATCAGCGAGCGGCTGCGCGGCTCGGCCGTCGGTCCCGCCGACCTCGCGTATCTCCAGAAGGCCCGGGAGCGGCCGCTGACCCTGCCCGGCGAGCGGTCGTCGAGCGTCGTGCGCGCGCAGGCCGAGGCGGCGAACGTCGAGGCCTTCCACACGGGCATGATCGTCACCGGGCTGCTCATGATCGGCGGCGGCCTCATCGCGCTCGCCGGCATCCAGAACCCGCGCCGCGAATCTGAGCCCGTGGCGCCGGAGGCGCGCCCGGCCGCGGTCTGAACCTATCCTTCCCGGTCGTCATGGCCGCACGGCTTGCCAGCTTCACCGTCGGCCCCGAGCGCTACGCGCGGTTCGCCCGCTTCGCGCTGTGGGCACTCGCGCTCATCGTGCTGACCGGAGCGGCGGTGCGGGTCACCGGCTCCGGTCTCGGCTGCCCGACGTGGCCGAAGTGCACGGACCGCTCGCTGTACACCCAGCTCAACACCCACGGGGTCATCGAGTTCGGCAACCGCGTCCTGACGTCGGTCGTGAGCTTCGCGGTCATCGCCGCGTTCGTGCTCGCGTTCAAGCGCCGCCCGTACCGCAAGGACCTCGTTCGTCTTGCGGCGCTGCTGCCGCTCGGCGTCGTCGCACAGATCGTCCTCGGCGGTTTCACCGTGCGCTACGACCTGCGCCCGGGCTTCGTCATGAGCCACTACCTGCTCTCGATGCTCATCCTCGTCGCCGCGGTCACGCTCGACTGGCGTGCTCACCGCGAGCCCGACGCGCTGCCCGTCACGACGGACCGGCTGCTCGGGTGGGGGGTCCGGGCGCTCGTCGCGCTCGGCGCGCTCACGATCTTTGCGGGCACGGCGGCGACGGCCGCGGGACCGCACGCCGGCGGCGCGGGCACCGGCGACGTCATCAAGCGCCTGTACTTCAAGGGAGGGGAGACGCTGCACTACGTCATCTCCCAGCACTCGAAGCTCGCGACGCTGCTCGGCGTCGTCGCGGTCGCGCTGTGGTTCGCAGCCCGCCGGCGTGGCGCCAGCGCGCAGCAGGTCCGCGCGCTGACGGTCGTGTGCGTGCTGCTGGCCGTCCAGGGCGCGATCGGTGCGCTGCAGTACCACTACAAGCTTCCCGCCGAGATCGTGTGGGTCCACGTCGGCGTCGCGGCGGCGACCTGGGTGGCGCTGCTGTTCTGCGTGGTGAACTTCGGTCGCCTGCAGCGCGCGCCGCGCGCCAGCGCGCGCGAACCCCTGCCATCCCCATAATCTGCTCGGACCGACACGTCGACGGAGGCACGATGCACGCTCGCAGACCGCACCGGACGGTTTTCTCGATCACCGCAGTCGCGCTGGTCACGGCGGTCGGCGGGTGCGGCGGCGGGTCGTCGGACAAGCCCGACGCGAAGGGTCAGACCGCGGAGGCCAAGAAGGTGCTCGCGCAGACGTTCGGTCCCAACTCCAAGGCGCGCTCGGGCCAGTTCGCCGCGACGATCAACGTCGCGGTCAAGGGCGTCAAGCGCTACCGCCAGCCGGTCATCCTGGAGACGTCGGGCCCGTACAGCTACAGCTCGGGCAACGATCTCGTCGACGAGGACCAGACGCTCTCGCTCACGGTCCACGACCTCGAGAACGGCGCCGGGATGACCATCTCGGGCGATGAGGCATTCGTGAACCTCGGCTCGACCGCGTATCCGATCCCGAGCGGGATCGTCGCGACGATGCGCAGCAACGCGCGCGGGGTACGCAACCCGATCATCCGCGCGACCGCGCCGTTCGGCATCCGGATCGATCGCTGGGTGGCCAAGGCCACCGTCGTCGGCCACCAGTCCGTTGCCGGCGTCGACACGATCCACGTCACGGGCGACGTCAAGCCGGAGCGCATCTTCGTGGACGCCAGCCGGTTCACGCACCTCTTGAAGTCGCTCCAGGTCACGCGCATCGTCGATCTGCCTGACGCGATCGGGCCGGGAGTGCGGGCGGCGCTCGCGCGCTCGGTCAAGACGGCTCACGGCGACATCTACACCGGCGCGGCGGACCACGCCCTGCGCAAGGCACAGATGACGATGACGCTCGAGCCGTCGGGCGCGGATCGCCGGCGTCTCGGCGGCATCCGGTCGGCCACGATCAAGGCGACGCTGGACGTCACCGAGGTCGGTCAACCGCAGGACATCAAGGTCCAGTCCGACCGCGGCAAGTACAGCGAGCTCCTCCAGCTGTTCGACGCGGCGTCGTTCAGCAACCGCAGCCCGGGTCAGCGCGGCAAGTAGTGCAGGCCGCTGCCGTGACCGACGCGGTCGTGCTCGGCGTGCGCGACATCGTCAAGACCTACGGTGACCGCGCGGCGGTGCGCGACGTCGGCTTCGACGTGGCGCGCGGCGAGCTGCTGGCGATCATCGGGCCCAACGGGGCGGGCAAGACCACGCTGCTGTCGATCCTCGCGGGCGTCCAGAGCGCCGACGCGGGCACCGTCGGCGGGCCCGACGGCCGGGCCGCCCGGATCGGCTGGGTCCCGCAGCAGGCCGCCGTGTACTCGAAGCTCACGGTGGCCGAGAATCTGCGGCTCTTCGCCCGGCTCGAGCACGTCGCGGATGTCCCCGCGGCCGTCGAGCGGATGCTCGAGCAGACTGGCCTGGGCGATCGCGCGGGGGACGAGGTGGGCAAGCTCTCCGGTGGCAACCGCCAGCGCGTGAACATCGCCGTCGGGCTCCTCGGCGATCCCGACGCCCTGCTCCTCGACGAGCCGTCGGCCTCGCTGGATCCGCGCCAGCGTCAGCGCCTGTGGACGTTCATCACGACGCTGACCGAGGCGGGAACGAGCGTCGTGTTCGCCACACACGACATCGCCGAGGCGGAGCGCCACGCCGACCGCGTGCTCGTGCTCGCCGATGGCGAGCTCGTGTTCAGCGGCACGCCGGCGCAGCTGCGCACCGAGGCGGGCGCGGTGGGCCGCGGCGATCTCGAGCAGGCGTTCGTGACCTTTCTCACCCAGCGCGGGCATTAGTGCGCCCCTCACAAACGTTGCACCCGGCACGGGCACAACGTCGCTGGCGGGCGGACTGATGCGCTGGCTGCTGATCAAGGACCTCCAGATCCTGCGGCGCTCCAAGCTGCTCGTCGTGCTGCTCGTCGCCTACCCGATCGCGATCGCGCTGCTCATCGGGTTCGCGCTCTCGGGCAGCCCGGACAAGCCGCGCGTCGCGTTCCTCAACCAGATCCCGCCCGACCAGCTGAAGATCGACATCGGCGGCCAGACGCTCGACCTGCGCCAGTACACGGGCAAGCTCTTCGGCAACCTCGACCAGGTCCCCGTCGAGAACCGCGAGCAGGCCGTGGCGAAGATCCGCTCCGGTGACGTGCTCGCGGCGCTCATCACGCCGCCCGACTTCGCGGTCAAGCTGCGCAACGCGGGCTTCACCGTCAGCCCGAAGGTCGAGGTGATCTACAACGGCGACGCGCTGAAGCAGTCCTTCGTGCGCACGACGATCACGGCGGCGCTCGCCGAGGCCAACGCCGCGCTCGCGCGCGAGCTCAACCAGGTCGCCGCCGGCTACCTCGACATCGTCGCTCAGGGCGGCGCGATCAAGGCATCCGGAATCACGTTCCAGCTCCTGGGCATCCGCGGGTCCAAGACGCGGATCGATCAGGTCCTGGCCCACTCGCCGAGTGCGTCGACTCGCCGTCTGCTCAGCCCGGTGCAGAAGTTCATGGCGATCGGCGTCGCGAACTTCGGGCGCTTCAAGGACGTGCTCGCCGCGGTGCGCCGGCCGGTGCAGGTCAAGGAGACGGTGCTCGCCGGGCGCCGCGCACCGCTGGATACGTTCGCCGTCGCGCTCGCGACGAGCGTCTCGCTGATGTTCGTCTGCGTCCTGCTCGCGTCCGGCCTCATCGCGCTCGAACGCGAGGAGAACACGTTTGCGCGACTCGCGCGCGGGCTCGTGCCGGTGACGCGGCTGCTGGCGGCGAAGATCCTGCTGGCGGCGGGCTGCGCGGCGGCGGTGACGCTCGTGATGCTCATGGGCATCAGCGCGTTCGTGCCGCTGGACTGGGGGCGCGCCGTCCTGTGGGTCGTCGCGCTCGCCGGCGGCGCGCTGGCGTTCGCGACGCTCGGCATCGCGATCGGCTGCCTCGCCCGCGACGTGCGCGCGGCGTCGCTGCTCGCCTTCCTGCTCTCGCTGCCGCTCGTCTTCCTCGCGCTCGTGCCCAGCGGCGCCGTCGCACCGGCGCTCTACGACGTGACCCGCGTGATCTCCGCGGTGTTCCCGTTCAAGCCCGCGCTGGATGCGATCAACGCCGCGATCAGCCGCTCGTCGCCGAGCCTGGGAACCTCGCTCGCGCACCTTGGGGCGCTCGTCGTCCTGTTCGGCGCAGCGGCGCGCACCGGGGTGCGACGGCTCGCGTAGAGCGGCGCGGTCTAGGTCAGGTTCTGAGCCAGCGCGAAGACCACGACGAGCGCGGGGGTGAGGGTGCAGGCGACGAGGAGCGCCACACCCACCAGGCCGCGGTTGCGGCGTCTGGTCCAGCGTCGATCGCGTCTATCGAGCGTGCTCGCGTAGATCTGGCGAGGCTGCATGGAGCGATCTTCCTGCACGTGTCGGATGTCACAGGTGCGATGGTGATCTCGTCAAGCCGCGACATGCGTCCAGCCCGCATCCTGCGCAGAAAGATCGCGCCCCTCGGCGACTAGCCTGAGCGGCCATGCGCAGAACGCTGACGGTCGCGCTCGTCGTCCTCTCCACGCTCGCGGCGGGCATCACGGCGCTGGCGACGTTCCGGCTGGACCGCAACGTCGAGGTGGCCACCGTCCGCATGGGCATCGATGTCGGCCGCTCCGGCTCGCTGGACCTGTACGTGCCGCTCGTCGACTGGGGCGTGCGCTTCCCCGTCGTGCGCGCGCCGGCGCGGATCAGCCTCGACGTGCGCTCGGTCGATCGCAAGGCCGTCGAGCGCGTCGCCGCGGGTGGCAAGCTCGATGTCGCGCGGGTGCGCCTGAAGGCGCGCGACGCGCTCGCGTCCTATCTGCGCCTCGCGCTGCTCTTCACGGCCGCAGTGGCGCTCGGGTTCGGCGCGCTCGTCGCCCTCGCGGTTCGCGGCGGCCGCGGTCCCCGCCTGCGCATGACGCTCGCGGCGGTCGCATTGACGACGCTCGCGGGCATCGCGCTGCTCGTCATCACGCTTCCGCCGCGCTCGAACCTCGGGCCCCCCGAGTACTACGCCAACGGACCCGAGGTTCCCACCGCCCTGCGCGCGCTCGAGTCGATCGGCGCCTCCTCGCAGACGCTCGACGACGAGATCGACGACCAGCTCGTCGGCATCGCCCGGCTCGTGCAGTCCCCCGCCGGCCGCGCGCCGCTCGAGCGCCTCCCGCGGCTCACGGTCGCCTCGGACCTGCACAACAACGTGCTCGCGCTGCCGGCGCTCGAGCGGGCGGCTCGCGGACAACCGCTGCTGTTCGCCGGAGACCTCACCGACCGCGGCACGCTGCTGGAGCGCCGCCTCGTCGAGCGGGTCGTGCACATCGGGACGCAGTTCGTCTTCGTCTCGGGCAACCACGACTCCGACGCGCTGCAGCGCCGGCTTGTCCGCGCCGGCGCGATCGTGCTGACGCGCCGCGGACGGCTGCTCCCCGACAGCACGTTCGGTCCGCTCGTCGTGCGGGTCGGCGGGCTGCGGATCGCCGGCTACGACGATCCGAACCTGCGCATCGCCAGCGAGCACTACCGCGACAACGGCGCGCTGTACACGACCGCCCAGCAGGAGAGCTTCGACCGCTGGCTGCAGGCCGTCCAGGACCGCGTCGACGTCGTGATGGTGCATGCGCCGGCGCTCGCGGCGCGCGCCGTCGCGCGTCTGCGGGCCACCCCGCCGCGCCACCACCTGCTGATCGTCTGGGGTCACACCCACACGGCCGAGCTCAAGCGCGCGAAGCGGCTCACGTTGCTCAATCCGGGCTCCATCGGCGCGGGCGGCACCGGCAACCTCGCCGATGGCACCGGCGACGTCGGCCTCGCGCGGCTCATCTACGACGTGTCGCCGCGCTTCAACCCGCTCGCCGCCGATCTCGTCGTCATCGATCCCGGCACCGGGTCGGCGAGCGCCAAGCGCTTCCGTCTCGACGGGGCTCTCACGGAACCCTCATAGCCGCGGGCGCAACCTGCGCGCGGCGGCCCGGGTTGACGCGTTCGTGACCGCAACGTCGCAACGCCCGCTGGCCGTGCTCGTCGCCGCGATCGCGGCGGCCGTTCTCATGCCCACCGCCGCATCGGCGCGCAGTTCCGTGCGCGTCGGGATCGGCGACCAGAGCCCGGCGATGTTCTCCGCGCCGCAATTCCGGGCGCTCGGCATCAAGCGCGCGCGCTACTTCGTGCCCGCCGACGTCATGCGCGACAGCGCCGAGCTCGCCAAGGCACGCCGGTTCGTGGAGGCCGCGCGCGGCGCGGGCGTCTCGACGCTGCTGCACATCTCGACGAGCGACCTGCGCAGCAAGCGCGGCCCGCTCGTCTCGCGCAGCCGCTACCGCACGGACGTCGCCAAGCTCGTCACGACCTTCCGCGCCCTGGGCGTGCGCGACTTCGGCGCCTGGAACGAGGCCAACCACGCCTCCCAGGAGACGTGGAACCACATCGGCTCGGCGGTCTCCTACTTCAAGGAGCTCTACAGCGCCGTGCACAAGCGCTGCAAGACCTGCACCGTCGTCGCGCTCGACGTCCTCGACGCGCCCGGCGTGGAGCGCTACATCCGCGGCTTCTACAACCGCCTGAGCTCGACGTGGCGCAAGCGCGCGAAGGTCGTGGGCATCCACAACTACGCCGACGTCAACCGCTCGCGCACGACCGGCACGCGCGCGATCATCCGCACGACGCGCACGTACAACCGCCACACGCACTTCTGGTTCACCGAGACCGGCGCGCTGGCGTCCTTCCACGCGGCGTTTCGCTACAGCGAATCGCGCCAGGCCAAGCGCATCAAGAACATGTTCTCCCTGGCGAGCCACTTCCGCAGCCAGGGCGTGCAGCGGGTGTACTCCTACAACTGGTTTGGCATCGAGAACGGCGGCTGCGGCTCGAAGTGCCTCTTCGACGCGGGCCTCGTGGACCCCGACGGATCCTCGCGCCCGGCGCTCGGGGTGTTCAAGGCGAAGCTCGCCGGCTACTCGCGCTGAGGATTACAGCCCCGGCGGGTGACGGGCGACAAAGCCGCCGGTCGGGCGCAGGGACGACTGCCAGCGCGAGCCGGTCGCGCGGGTGCCCGACGTATCGAAGCGCACCCCGGCGACGAACATGAACACGTGACCCGCGTTCGCGTAGATCGTGATCCACTTGCCCTTGCCGGGCTTGCCCCAGCCCATGAGCCGGCCGGAGTCCATCGGCCCGCCGAGCAGTCCCGCGGACGCGAGCGCGTAGGAGACCGAGCCCGAGCAGTCATAGCCCTTGTCGAGCCACTTGCCGTGACCTCCGCCCCACAGGTACGGCGTGCGGGCGATCTGGTTGCCGGCCCGGATGATCTGCTTGACCTCCTCGGGCGCCTCGATCGGCGGCAGCGCGACGCCGGGCTTGTCGAGCACCTCCGCCTTGCTGATCGCCGCGTCGCCGGTCGGGCCGTTGTCGCCCTTGCTCATCTTGTACGGCTTGGACGTGGAGGAGGCGGCACCGCTCGGCGCCGCATCGCCGCCCGTCGCGCTCGTGTCAGCCGGGAGCGCGGCGACCGCGCCGCTCTCGCCGGCGACCGGCTCGACGGCCTGGGCGCGCTTGCGCCGCTTGAGCAGCGCCTCGTCGGCGGCGCTCAGGCCTGACGGCGCGGGCGTCGCGGCGGTCGCCTGCTCGGCGGATCCGGTCTTTGAGCCGCTGGGCCACGCAGCCGCGACCACGAGCGCGATTGCGGCGATGGCTCCGAGCACGGCAAGCAGGCGCGGGTGACCCCTCACGCATTCGCAGTATGCCGACCCGAGCGCCGGCCTGACGCAGACCTGGCCGAACCTACGAGTGCGCGCGCTGAGGCTGGAAGCGGCGCAGGCGCAGCGAGTTCGCGACGACGAAGACGCTCGAGCACACCATCGCTGCGCCGGCGATCATCGGGTTGAGCAGCCCGGCGGCCGCGATCGGGAGCGCAGCGAAGTTGTAGGCGAACGCCCAGAACAGGTTGCCCTTGATCGTGCGCAGCGTGCGCCGTGACAGGCGCAGCGCGTCGGCCGCGCAGCGCAGGTCGCCGCCGACGAGCGTCAGATCGGAGGCCTCGATGGCGACGTCCGCGCCCGTGCCGATCGCCATGCCCAGGTCCGCCTGGGCGAGCGCGGGCGCGTCGTTGACCCCGTCGCCGACCATCGCGACGACGCGCCCGTCGCGCTGAAGTGAGGCGACGATCGCCGCCTTGTCGGCGGGCAGGACCTCGGCGATGACGTCGTCGACGCCGATCTTCGCGGCGACGGCGCGTGCGGTTGGCGCGTTGTCGCCGCTGAGGAGGACGGTTCGTAGGCCGAGGTCGCGCAGCTGCGCGACCGCCTCGCGCGAGCTCGGCTTGATCGTGTCGGCCACGACGAAGAGCGCCTGCGCAGCGCCGTCCCAGCTTGCGGCGATCGCGGTGCGCCCGGCGGCCTCGGCCTCGGCGCGGGCGCGCTCGAGCTCGGGCGGCAGCGCGAGCGTCGGGTCGGCGCCCTCGAGCAGTGCCGGGCGCCCGGCGATGATCGCGCGGCCGGCGACCGTCCCCTGCACGCCGAGCCCAGGCCGGTTGCGGAAGTGCTCGACGTCGGTCGGCGGGGACTCGAGCCTCCGTGCGGCGGCCGCGATCGCGCGGCCGATCGGATGCTCGGAGCCGTTCTGGAGCGTGCCGACCAGCCACAGCGCCTGCGTCTCGTCGACACCGTCGGCGACGTTGACGCTCTCCAGGCGCATCCTGCCCTCGGTTGCCGTGCCGGTCTTGTCGATCGCGATCGTGTCGACCCGGCGCGTCGACTCGAGGATCTCCGGCCCGCGGATGAGGATCCCGAGCTGCGCGCCGCGCCCGGTCCCGACGAGCAGTGCGGTCGGCGTCGCGAGGCCCAGCGCGCACGGGCACGCGACGATGAGCACGGCGACCGCCGCGGCAAAGCCCAGGCCGGTGTCGCCCGCGGCGATCCAGTACGCGAGGGTGGCCAGCGAGATCGCGAGCACGATCGGGACGAAGATCGCCGCGATCCGGTCGGCCAGGCGCTGCACGGGCGCCTTGCCCGACTGCGCCTCGGTGACGAGGCGGCCGATCTGCGCGAGGGCCGTCTCTGACCCCACGCGCCTCGCGATGACGATGAGCATGCCGTCGCCGGCGTTGACCGTGCCGCCGGCCACCTCCTCGCCCGGCTGGACGTCGACGGGCACGCTCTCCCCGGTCAGCAGCGAGCGGTCGACCGCCGATTGGCCCTTGTAGACGACGCCGTCGGCCGGAACCTTCTCGCCGGGCCGCACGACGAAGCGATGGCCGACCTTCAGCTCGTCGACGGGAATTCGGTGCTCGACTCCGTCGGCATCGAGGATCGACGTCTCCTTGGCGCCGAGCGCGAGCAGCGAGCGCAGCGCGGAGCCGGCGCTGCGCTTCGCGCGCGCCTCGAACCAGCGCCCGGCGAGCAGGAACGTGATGACGACGCCGACGGCCTCGAAGTAGACGTCGCCCGTGGGGCCGCCGCGCTCAGGAACGAAACTCAGCGTGTCCCGCAGCGAGGCATCGCCCGCGCCGAGGAACAGCATCGAGACGACCGACCACGTCCACGCCGTGATCGTGCCGACCGAGATGAGCGTGTCCATCGTCGCCGTGCCGTGGCGCAGGCTCAGCCAGGCCGCGCGGTGAAACGGCCAGCCGGCCCAGACGAGGACCGGCGTCGCGAACTGCAGCGAGACCCACTGCCAGTTGTCGAACTGCAGCGCGGGGATCATCCCGAGTGCGACGAGCGGGACCGACGCGACGGCGGCGAAGATGAGCCGCCGGCGCAGGTCGGCGGCGTGATCGAGCGGAGCATCCTGCGCGGGCGCGCCCGGCGGTTCGGGCAGCACGGCGTGGTAGCCCGCGCGCTCGACGGCCTCGGCGATCGCAGCCGGCGTCAGCGCGCCGGACGGATAGGTCACGGACGCACGCTCGGTGGCGTAGTTGACCGATGCCTGCACGCCATCCAGGCGGTTCAGGCGCTTCTCGATGCGCGCCGCGCACGAGGCGCAGGTCATGCCCGTGATGGGCAGCTCGATGCGCTCCGTCCCGGTGGGCGCCCCGGGGGCGACCGCGCTCATGCGACCAGCGTGTAGCCCGCCTCGTCGACCGCCTCGCGGACCGCGACGTCGTCGAAGTCCTCGCCCGCGACGGTGAGCCGGCCGCTCTCGAGGTCGACGTCGACGGCGCGGACGCCGCTGACGGCCAGGACCTCCTCCATGACCGACGTGCGGCAGTGACCGCAGGTCATGCCTTCGACGGTGTAGGTGCGTTTGGGGAGAGACACGAGATGGGATTCCGATCGGTTCGGCCGGGGGAACTGCGCCGGATCACACTAACATACCCCTAGGGGGTACTTGATACGCTTCCCGGCATGAGCGTCACCCGCGGGTACACGGCGAGCAAGGATCAACTCCAGGGCAGACTGCGCCGCATCGAGGGCCAGATCCGCGGAATCGAGAAGATGATCGACGAGGATCGCTACTGCATCGACGTCCTGACGCAGATCTCCGCGGCCCAGGCGGCGCTGGAGAAGGTCGCACTCGGGTTGCTGGACGGCCACGCCCGCTCGTGTGTGTTGCCGGCGGAGGGCCAGATGCAGGCCGACCGCACGGACGAGCTCATGGCTGCGGTGGGACGGTTGGTCAAGCGGGGCTGATCTCTCCGTTGCGCGCCGCGATGCTGCGGTGTCGGTGACAGCAGCGATGAAGGATGAGCGCAGACGCGCCGGGCCGGCCCGCGCGGTGGCGATGTCGGGACGAACCTGCAGTTGAGCCGCCCATAGCGGTCAAACGACAGGTTCGCATGGGTGCCCGGCCTCGCGCATCCGAAACGCGACCTCTCCCGCATTCTTCATCGATGCTGTTTCGTCAATCGCGCGAAACCGCAGCACCACCCACCCGCAGCGCCAACCCCAATTCGAACCGCCCGCCCGCATCGTCGATCGCGTCGCCGAGCACCTCGCGTAGCTGGTTCAGGCGGTAGCGCACCGTCTGGGGGTGGATGTCGAGCGCGCGGGCTGTCTCGTCGATGCGGCCCTGGCGGTCCAGCCAGGCCGCGAGCGTCGTCGTCAACCGCGCGCGCACCGCCGGGCGCAGCGCGTCCAGGGGCGCGAGCCGCGCCGCGGCGAACTCCGCGGCCAATCGCTCGTCGGCGTGCAGCAGGAGCTCGGCGGTGTGGTCGGCGGCGACGATGAGCCCGTCGCCGCTCAACGCGCCCGACGCGCGCAGCGCGAGCGCGCGGCGCGCTCGCTCGGCGCTCTGGGCCGATGCGGCGAGCGCGACCGTGGGTCCGAGTGCGGCCGGCCACGCGCCGACCGCCTGCGCGAGCTGGGCCTGACGGCCCGGCGCGTCGGGGTCGGGGACGAAGGCGAGCACGCGGCCCGCGGGCCCCAGCTGGTCGCTGGTGGACGCGCCCGAGCCCTCGGCGCCGTCGAGCACGGCGGCGACCACCCCGGGCCCGAGCCGGCTGACGAGCGGATCGGGCTCGACCCCGTCGACCAGGAGCGCCGCGATCTGCGCAGGGGGAGTCCAGGCCGCCCTGGTCGCCGCCACGCGCAGCACCTCGGGCGCGGGTGGTGGATCGGCGGAGAGCAGGAGGACGAGCCGCGCGAGGCGGCGTTGGCGCTCGCCTGCCAGCGCTGACTGCTCGGCGGCGTAGCCCTCGATCGACTCGCCCGAGATCTCGTCGATGTAGGCGAAGATCGCCTCGCCGAGCCGGTAGAGCGTCGGTGGCTCGAGACCCGCGCGCTCGCCCGCCTCCACGAAGCGCCGCCACGCGACCTGGGCGCCCACGCGGTACGCGGCGAGCAGCGCCTGCAGGGTGCGGCCCTGGCGCATCTCGCCGCGTCCGAGCTCGATGTAGATGCCGCGGTCGCGTTCGCTGACGCCGCCCTCGGGGTCCTCGATCGAGTCCACGAAGCGCCGCAGCGCGCGCTCGGTCCCATAGCTCACGGTTTCGCCCAGGCGGCCCTCGAGCGGGCGGGAGTAGGCGGGGACCTCGGCGCCGATCGCGCGGATCGTCTCCGCGGCAAGATCTGGCAGAAGCGGACGCAGAATCTCGGGGAGTCCGGGCGGAAAGTCGCTCATTCGCTCACAAACCTACAGTTTATGCGTCCCGGACGGGCGCAATTCGACAAGAGACCGTCCGTCCTCAGCTAATAACCTCAATCCCATGCCAAAGCTCACTCGTTACGCCAACCTCGGCGCCGTCGTCTTCCCCTTCATCGCGTTCCTCGTCGCGATCGTCCTGCTCTGGAACAAGGCAGTCGGTCCAATCGACATCGCGATCCTCGTCGTCATGTACTCCGTCACCGGGTTCGGCATCACGGTCGGTTTTCACCGCCTGCTGACCCACCGCGCGTTTCAGACGAGCAAGCCGGTCGAGTACGCCTTCGCGGTCGCCGGCTGCATGGCGCTCGAGGGCCCGCCGATCGCCTGGGTCGCCGACCACCGTCTGCACCACGCGCACACCGACGAGGAGGGCGACCCGCACAGCCCGCACGTCGGTCACGGCTCGGGCCTCGCGGGCCTCTGGCACGCGCACAGCGGCTGGCTCATGAAGACGCAGGGCGAGGCGGAGTTCCGCAAGTACGCCCCGGATCTCTGCGAGGACAAGGGCATGCGCTGGATCAGCCGCAACTTCCTGGCGATCGCGATGCTCGGCCTGCTCATCCCGTTCGTCGCGGGCTTCGTCCTGCACGGCTTCTCGCTGACCGCCGCCCTCTGGACGCTGCTGTGGGCCGGCTTCGTGCGGATGTTCTTCATCCACCACGTGACGTGGTCGATCAACTCCGTCTGCCATTTCTTCGGCAAGCGCCGCTTCGACGTGGAGGACAAGTCGACGAACGTGTTCTGGCTGGCGATCCCGACGTTCGGCGAGTCCTGGCACCACAACCATCACGCGTTCCCGCGGTCCGCCCGCCAGGGCCTCGGCAGGTTCGAGGTGGACATCTCCGCGATGCTCATCTGGTCGCTCGAGAAGATCGGCGTTGCCAAGAACGTCGTTCGGATCTCACCCGAGCGCCAGCGCGAGAAGCTCATCGGCGCGCAGGGCGCCCCGGACGCCGCAGAAGCTAGCGTCGCGGCGTAGGGCAGCCGCCTCCGGCCGGGGCCGCCCAGCGCCCGGCCGAACGCTCGTCCCGCCGGTCCGCTACGGGCCCTGCTCGTGCGCCGCGAGGGCGCACTCGACGTGCCAGAACATGCGGTACAGGCGCAGGTGCTCCTGGTCGAACTCGACTGGCCTGTGGCAATGCGCGCAGAGCCCCATGGTGCGGCGGCGTCGCCGGCGCTGTGGCCGGCCCGCCATCGGCAGACCGCCATACCGCTGGATCCCGTCCGTGGCGTCAGCTACCCCGGTTCGTCGCACGCTATCGCTCTCCTTTCCAGAACTTCGTGCGGAATCGCACTAGCATGGTGACACGCGAGCGGGCTCCCGTCGAGGGGAACTTGCCCGCTTTCACCTACCGTTCACGGAATGACCGACCGCGCATCCGGCAACGGCGGCGAGCAGCTTGAGCTCACGCTCGGCCCGCTGTACCTCGTCGTCGTGGCCGACCGCGTGAGCGGCCCGCTCACGGGACGCCCGGCGCGAACGTACCGGTCGCCCGCGCAGACGCTCGAATCCGCCCGCTGCCTGGCCGCGCTGCTGCTCGACCGCGGCGACGAGCTCGACGGCGAGGGACCGTGGCGGCGTCCTCTGCCCGGCGGCCAGCGCCACGTCGAGATTGTCCGGGAGGGGTAAAGGAGTTTCGGCCTCCGGTCATCGCAAGCGACGACCTCGGACGACGTCACACACGGCACCGCACCTGGTAGATCGACGTGAACCCCGTCTGAAACCCGCTGCGCGCGGCGCGCAGGTACAGCCGCCACACCCGCAGCCGCTCGGGGCCCGCGAGCGCCAGCGCGCGTTCGGGATCCGCGTCGAGCTTCGTCAGCCAGTGGGTCAGCGTGCGCTCGTAGTGGCGCTGGTAGCCCTCGACGTGCTCGGTGACGAAGCCCGCGGCCTCGAGCGCGTGCTGCACGCGCGACAGGTGCAGCGGCGCCGCGTCGGGAAACACGTAGCGCTCGGAGAAGCCACCCGTCTCGGACGCCGAGGGACGCAGGCGCGCGATGCCGTGGTTAAGCAGCCGTCCGCCCGGGCCCAGGAGCGCCGCGAGCCCGGCGGCGTAGCGGCCGATGTTCGTCGCGCCGACGTGCTCGACCATCCCGATGCTCGCGATCGCATCGAAGCGCTGGCCGCTGAGCTGGCGATAGTCCATCACGCGGATGTCGACGCGGTCGGCGACCCCGGCCTCGCGGGCGCGCTCGCGCGCGAGACGCGCTTGCGGCTCGGACAGCGTGATCCCGACGACGTGCACGCCGTGCTGCTTGGCCGCGTGGATCGTGAAGCTCCCCCAACCGCAGCCGACGTCGAGCACACGCTCGCCCGCCTTGAGTCCGAGCTTGCGGCAGACCGTCTCGAGCTTGCGCTCCTGCGCGGATTCGAGCGACTCCGCGTCCGACGCCGGGTCGTCGAAGATCGCGCAGCTGTACGTCATCGACGCGTCGAGGAACAGCGCGAAGAAGTCGTTGGACACGTCGTAGTGGTGGCGGACCGCGCGCGCGTCGCGCTTGATGCCGTGGCGCTTGCCGCGCGGACGCAGCTCGGCCGCGGGGCGTCTCGGCGGGCGCATGACGCCGGCCGCGCGGGCGCCGGCCAGCAGCAGGCGGCGCTTGCGTGCGGCGTCGATCGGGGGCGGCGTCCAGTCGCGCAGCAGTACGAGCACGGCATCGAGGTCGTCGACCTCGAGCTCGCCGGAGACGTACGCGCGGCTCAGGCCGAGCTGCCCCGGTGCAAGCAGCGCGTGCGCGACCGCGTCGGGCGAGCGCGCGGTGAACGCGGGGACGCCGTCGCCGTTGCCGTTGCCTGTCGCCGGCAGCTCGCTTCCGTCCCAGAAGCGCACGGCGAACGGGCGGTCGGGAAGCGCCGACTCCAGTTCCCGGCGCAGGGGGGCTGTCGTGGAGCCGAGTCCCATGGCCAAACGATAGGTTGCCCAGCCATGCGAATACAAGCCGCCGTCCTGGAGGAGTTCGGCAGGCCGCTCGTGGTGCAGGAGCTCGAGCTCGCAGAGCCGCAGGCCGGCGAGGTGCTCGTGCGCGTCGAGGCCTGCGGGGTCTGCCACACCGACCTGTACACGGCGTCCGGCGTCGACCCCTCGGGCTACGCGCCGGCCGTGCTCGGGCACGAGGGCGCCGGCGTCGTCGAGGCGATCGGCGAGGGCGTCTCCTCGCTCGCCGTCGGCGACCACGTGGTGACGCTCTTCTCGCCGCAGTGCCGCGAGTGCGTGCACTGCCTCAGCCCGAAGACGAACATCTGCCTGGCGATCCGCGACCAGCAGGGCAAGGGATTCCTGCCGGATGGCACGACCCGCCTGTCGCGCGACGGCGAGCCGATCCGCCACTTCATGGGCACGTCGACGTTCGCGGAGTACACGGTGATGCCGGAGATCGCCCTGGCCAAGGTTCCGGAGGAGGCGCCGCCTGACCGCGCCTGCCTGTTCGCCTGCGGGCTGTCCACCGGGCTCGGCGCGGCGATTTACACCGCCAACGTGCAGGCGGGCTCGACGTGCGTCGTCTTCGGCGCGGGCATGGTCGGCCTCGGCGCGGTCGCCGGCTGCCGGCTGCAGGGTGCCGACCGGATCGTCTGCGTCGACCTCGCGCCCGAGCGCCTCGAGCTCGCGCGCGGCCAGGGCGCGACCGAGGTCATGATCGGCGGGCCTGACACCGTCGACGAGATCATCGCCTCGACCGGCGGCTTCGGCGCCGATTACACGTTCGAGGCGACCGGCCTCGTGTCGGTCATGCGCCAGGCGGTCGAGTCAGCTCGGATGGGGTGGGGCCTGGCGACGATGTGCGGCGTCGCCGGCAAGGGCGAGACGCTCGACATCGTCCCGCGCTTCCTCATCACCGGGCGGCGCGTGGCGGGCTCGTCGTTCGGCGGCGTCAAGGGCCGCGACCAGGTGCCGCTCCTCGTCCAGCGCTACCTCGACGGGGAGATCGACGTCGACGCGTTCCTGTCGCACCGCATCACGCTCGGCGAGGTCAACCACGGTTTCGAGCTCATGGAGGCGCAGGACGGCATCAGGAGCGTGATCGCGTTTGACGGCTAAGGTCCGCAGCCGCATGCCGACCCGCCGACTCGCCGCCCTGCTCGTCCTCGTCGCCGTCGCGACCACTGCAGGGTGCGGCGGCAAGGACAAGAAAGCCGACAAGACCGGCACGTCGACGACGAGCGCTCAGGCGACCACCGCGACCTCGCCGAGCACGGCGACGGGCCCGACCTCCACGACCACGACGCCCGGCGCGGGCGCCGATGGCGGCACGCCCGTCTCCGCGCCGGGCCGCACCGTGCAGCAGTACTTCAACGCGCTCTCCAAGCGCGACATGAGCACCGCCTGCACCTACATGGGCGACGCGATGAAGACCGCGGCGACCAACTACGCCAAGTCGGCCCTCAAGAAGCCGGCCGTCTCGACGTGCGAGGTCGCGCTCCAGGAGATCCTCAAGCCGCAGAAGGACGCGACGCTCGCGAAGCTCCGCGACCTCCAGGTGCTCAAGACGTCGACCCACGGCAACGCCGCCGCGGTGCGGGTCAAGGGCGCCGTGCGCAACGCGCTGCTCACGAAGATCGCCGGCCGCTGGCTCATCACCGGCGGCATCTTCACCACGCCGTAGCGGCTACGCCGCGGCGCGAACCTCGATGCGTCCGTCGTGCTCGCGCGCCTCGAAGACCGGCTGCGGGTACGCGGACGGCCCGCGCTCGAGCGAGCCGTCCTCCAGGCGGAAGAGCGTGCCGTGCAGCGGACACTCGATGCAGTCGCCGACCAGCTCACCCTCGTGCAGCGACCCGCCGCGGTGCGCGCAGTGATCGTCGAGCGCGTGGATGGTTCCGTTGCGGCGTACGAGGACGAGCTCGACGTCGGCGAGCACCGCCGGAGTCGGGCGGTTCTCGGGCAGCATGCTCGCGTCGAGCACGGGCGTCCAATCCTTCGGAGCGCGATCGAAGGCGGTCTCGTTGACGCCCACGCCGCGAGCGTACGCCAGGTCGCCGCCCAGCCATCCTCCGGCACCGAGCGCGCCCGCGCCGGCGAGCCCGAGCACGACGCCGGCGGTGCGGCGGCCCCTGCGTCGCGCCGCCAGCGAGGCGGCGTACAGTGCGATGGCCGTGCCGTTGGTGACCGCGTGGACGATGCCGATGCGGCGGATCTCGTCGCTCGCGGGCTCGGTGTCGGCCCAGTCAGACCAGCCGCTCCAGGCGGTCGGCGCGGACGCGGCGAGCCCGATGGCGATCAGGACCTCCGCCGCGCGCTCGCTGTCCTCGCCCCCGACGACGTCGAGCATCGTGGCGCTGGTCCAGGTGCCGATCGGGACGTCGGTGAGCAGCGGGTGCAGCGCGTGTCCCATCCAGGATCCGCTGAGCGCGTCCTTGACGGCGCCGGCGGGAATAATCTTGCGAACCCACGCGGCGATCTGCTTCCCGGGCCTGTCCAGCGCCTCCAACGCGCCGATGCGCTCCGATACTTCGCTTGCGACGGGACGTCTCATAAACGGCTAGTTCCCGCACGTCGGGCGCGAGCAAACCCGCTCGTGCACTTCAGTCCACTTTCGCGAATGCCGAGACTCATTAGATGAACTTGCTGCCCCGAGCGCTGCTGCAGCGAAGCAGCCTCCCGCAGGGGATCTGGAACGAGCGACACCGGTGGTTGCTCGGGATCCTGTGGCTGCATGTCCTCGCGGTCGCCGTGTACGCGGCCGTCGAAGGGCATCTGGCGGGCTCGACCGGGCCGTTCGCCGTGCCGGCCGCGGTGTTCGCGGTCTTCGCCACGATCCCGTTGGTCTCGGCCAGGGCTCCCCTGCCCTCGCGCGTCTGCAGCCTGTGCGTGGCGATCGGGCTGCTGTGCGCCACGGTCGCGCTCGAGCCGATGTGGACGGGCCCGGCGGAGGCAGCGTTTCACTGCTCGCTCGTGCTCGTCCTGCTGATGCTCTACGAGGATCGCGCCGTGCTCACGCTCGGCGTCGCGTTCATCGCCGTGCAGTTCGCCCTGCGTGGGGTGCGCTTCGACACGGCCGTCGTCCACACGGCGTTTGCCGCCGCGGTGGCGCTGACGGCGCTCGTCGTCGTCCGGCTCAACGCCAACCTGCGCTCCGATGCGCAGGAGGCCACGCTGCGGTTTCGCTCGAGCTTTGACCAGGCGCCGATCGGGATGGCCGTCATCTCGCCGGAGGGCCGGTTCATCGACGTCAACTCCGCGCTGTGCGACATCGTCGGCTACGCGCGCGAGTCGCTGCTCGCGCGCAGCATCCAGAACATCACGCTCCCGGAGGACCTCGAGCAGGACGGCGACCTCGTCCGCCAGATGCTCCGCTCGGAGCGGCGCATGTCCCAGCGCCACATGCGCTTCCTGCACGCCGACGGCAGCGCGGTGTGGATCAGCCTGAGCCTCTCGCTCGTGTCCGGAGGCGAGGATCTGCCCGACCACTTCATCGTGCAGGTCGAGGACATCACCGATCGCAAGCGCGGCGAGGAGCGCCTCCAGCACCTTGCCGATCACGACCCGCTCACCGGGCTCATGAACCGCCGCCGGCTCGAGGAGGAGATCGCGCAGCAGATCCGCCTCGCCGGGCGCTACCGCCGCCAGGCCTGCCTGATCATGCTCGACCTCGACGCCTTCAAGCCGATCAACGACTCGGTCGGGCACGCCGCCGGCGACGAGCTCCTGAAGGGCATCGGCGAGGTCCTGCGCGAGCGCGTGCGCCGCAGCGACATGGTCGCCCGGCTCGGCGGCGACGAGTTCGCGATCCTGCTGCCGCAGGCCAGCCGCCAGCAGGCGGCGCGCGTGGCGGAGGCGATCGGCCAGGCGATCCGCACCCGGGTCTGCATCACCGAGGGCCACGAGCTGTACACGACGGCGAGCATGGGCGTCGCGGCGATCGAGCCCGACGACAGTCCCGGACGGGTCCTGCTGCGCGCCGACCAGGCGATGTACTCGGCGAAGGACGCGGGTCGCGACAGCGTGGTCGTCGCGGGGCCGCCGCTTCCGGGGACCTGACGGGGGAGCCCGCCCGTCGCGCTGCGGGCCTCGTCACGCGTGCAACGGGTGCGTCACGGTCGGGTGATCACACCGCACCGGTTGGGCCGCACGGCGCGGCGTGTCGGA
Source organism: Solirubrobacteraceae bacterium (assembly GCA_033855075.1). Lineage (GTDB taxonomy): Bacteria > Actinomycetota > Thermoleophilia > Solirubrobacterales > Solirubrobacteraceae > CADCVQ01. Next base: position 64,423 of record JAWVGM010000118.1, read on the forward strand.
GGTCAGGGCCAGATTCCCGTGGCCGCCGTCAAGGTCGGCACCCCAGTCCCTTGTTGATCACTCAAGGTCTTGTTGCGTGCGGTCGACGGGCCAGAGCGGCCGTTTCGCCCAAGGCTCGGCGGCGTGAGCCGGCCCGCGCGATAATCCCGCGGCGTGGCCGTCTCTTCGTCAGCCGTTCGCAGGATCGGGGCCGCCGAGCGCCGTGCCCGCCTGGCGATCCGCCACCACCTCGCGGGCACGCACAGGGCGCAGGACCCGGTCCAGGTCGCCGGCGACATCGCGGGGCTGCATGCGACCGATGCGGCGACCGTCTTCCTCTCCGCCCGCGCGCGCCTGCGCGATCCGACCCCGGGGGCGATCGAGCACGCGCTCTACGAGGAGCGCTCGCTCGTGCGCCTGCTCGGCATGCGCCGGACGATGTTCGTCGTCTCGGTGGAGCTCGCGCCCGTGGTCCAGGCGTCGTCGACGCGCGCGCTCGTGCCCGGCGAGCGCAGGCGCTTCGTCGCCCAGCTCGAGGCGGCCGGCATCGCGCGCGACGGCGAGCGCTGGCTGCGCGCGACCGAGGCGGCGACCATCGTCGCGCTCGACGCGCGCGGCGAGGCCACGGCGGCCGAGCTCTCCGACGACGTGCCGGCGCTGAAGGAGAAGTTCGCGGTCGCGCAGGACAAGCCCTACGGGGCGATCCAGGGCGTCTGCCCGCGCGTGCTGTTCCTGCTGTCCGCCGCCGGGCAAATCGCGCGCGGGCGCCCGCGCGGCACGTGGACGAGCTCGCAGTACCGCTGGTCGCCGATGGCATCGTGGGTGCCCGGCGGCCTGCCCGAGCTCGATGCGGACGCCGCGGCGGTGCAGCTGGTCCGGCGCTGGCTGCGCGCGTTCGGCCCGGCGACCCGCAAGGACCTGAAGTGGTGGACTGGCTGGACGGCGGCGCTGCTCGGGCGCGCGCTGGCTGAGATCGAGCCGGTGGAGGTCGAGCTGGACGGCGGCACTGCCGGTCTCGTCCTGCCCGGCGACGAGGCGCCCGTCGCGGCGCCCGAGCCGTGGGTCGCGCTGCTGCCGTCGCTGGATCCCGCGCCGATGGGCTACGCCGAACGGGACTGGTACCTCGGCGAGCACCGCGCGCCCCTGTTTGACCGCAGCGGCAACATCGGCCCGACCGTGTGGAGCAACGGGCGCATCGCCGGCGGCTGGGCGCAGCGCAAGGACGGCGGCGAGATCGCCGTGCGCCTGCTCGAGGACATCGGCGCGGAGGCGTCGGCCGCCGTCGACGCGGAGGCCGCGCGGCTGCGCGACTGGATCGGCGATGTCCGGGTCACGCCGCGGTTTCGCACCCCGCTCGAGCGGGAGCTGAGCGCGTCGTGATGGCGCTTCGAGCGGCGACCGCCGCGGACTCTCCGGCGTGCTTTGCGGTCTTCCGGCGCTCGCTGTGGGGCTTCATGCGCCGCACCGGCTACCTGCCCGCCGACGCGCCCGCGCCGGACATCGACGCGCTCTGGCCCCCGTACATCGAGATCTTCGATCACCTCGCCGCCACGTGCGCGCACTGGTGGATCGCCGAGGACGAGGAGGGGCGGCCGATCGGCTACGCGCGCTCGACGCTGCGTTCCTCCACGCTCGAGCTCACGGAGTTCTTCGCCGACCCGGACGCGCGCGTCAGCGGCGTCGGGCGGGCGCTGCTCGAGCGCGCGTTTCCCCACGATCACGCCGGGCACCGGTCGATCATCGCCACCGTGGACGCGCCCGCGGTCGCGCTCTACCTGCGCTTCGGCGTACAGCACGTGACGACGGGCGTCGACATGGCCTGCCGCCCGCGCGCGATCACCGCTCCGGACCGCTACGACGTGACGCCCGCGGCGCTCGACGATGTGCTCGCGATCGAGGCCCAGCTGCTCGGCCACGGACGGCCGGAGGACGTGGCGTACATGCTGGCCGACCGTCCCGCGCTCCTGCTGCGCCGCGACTCAGAGCCCGTGGCCTACGCGTTCGCGCCGAGTCCCGACGGGTTCGCCGGACCGGTCGCCGCGCTCGATCCGGCCGATCTGCCGGCGGCGCTCGCGGCGCTCGAGGGCGCGGCGCACGCCGCGGGGGCCGAGCGGCTCGAGCTCACCGTCCCGCTGGCGGCGACGGCCGCCGTCGACTGGCTTCTCGGCGAGCGCGGATGGCGGATCGATCCGTTCTACGTCCTCTTCCTCATGGACGGGCCATGGGCGCGCCTGGACCGGTATCTGCCGTTCAATCCGTGCCTGATCCTCTGAGTCCGCAATGATGCGCCGCCGTGGCGCCCGTCGAGATCCATGAGCTGACGAAGAACTTCGGCGCCGTGAAGGCCGTCACGTCGCTGTCGTTCGAGGTCGAGCCGGGACGGGTCACCGGCTTCTTGGGCCCCAACGGCGCCGGCAAGAGCACGACGTTGCGGGCGCTGCTCGGGCTCGTGCACCCGACATCCGGCACGGCAACGTTCGACGGGCGCGCGTACGAGGACCTCGAGCGTCCCAGCGCGCACGTCGGCGCGGTCCTCGAGGACGCCGCGTTTCATCCGGGGCGCACGGGCCGCAACCATCTGCGCGTGCTCGCGGTCACGGGCGAGCACCCGCCCGGCCGCGTCGACGAGGTGCTCAAGGCCGTCGATCTCGAGCAGGGCGCCGACCGGCGGGTCAAGGGCTACTCGATGGGAATGCGCCAGCGCCTCGGGATCGCGGCGGCGCTGCTCGGCGATCCGGAGGTGCTGATCCTCGACGAGCCGACGAACGGCCTCGACCCGCCCGGCATCGCCTGGATGCGCACGCTCGTGCGCGAGCAGGCGGCCGCCGGGCGTGCAGTGCTCATCTCGAGCCACCTGCTGGCGGAGGTCGCGCAGTCCGTCGACGACGTGGTGATCATCGCCGGCGGCGAGCTGCGTGCGCGCGGCCCGCTCGCTCAGGTGCTCGGGGGCAACGAGGGCACGTCGACCGAGGTGGCAGCCCGCGACGCCGACGGGCTGGCGCGCGCGCTACGAGGCCACGGCCACCAGGTGCAGCCCGCCGGCGACAAGCTGCTCGTGCTCGGGGTCACGCCCGGGCAGGTCGGCGACATCGCCAGCGAGGCGCAGATCGCGCTGTGGCACCTCGCGCCGCGCGCGCGTTCGCTCGAGGCGGCGTTCTTCGAGCTCACGGCGGCGCGGGCATGAGCGCCCTGCTGCGCGCCGAGCTGCTCAAGCTGCGCACGACGCGAACGTTCGTCTCGATCGCGGGGGTGACGCTCGTCCTTTCGCTGCTCGCGACCGTCCTGCAGGTGGTGCTCCAGCATCACCTTGCGGAGAGCGATGTGCGCGCGATCTTCTACTCGGATTTCACCCCGCTGTTCATGGCGCTGCTCGGGATCATGGGGATGGCCGGCGAGTGGCGTCACCGGACGATCACGAGCACGGTGCTCGCGGCACCCAGACGACTGAACCTGCTCGCGGCGAAGACGCTGTCCTACGCCGTCGCCGGCGCGGTGCTCTCGCTCTTCGTCACAGTGCTCGTGATGATCGTCGGCAGCGTCCTGCTGTCGGCACTCGACAAGCCGACCTTGCCGATCTCCGATCTCGCTGACCTGCTGTGGCGCAACGTGCTCATCGCGGCCCTGCTCGGCGCGTTCGGCGTCGGGATCGGCGGCATCGTCCGCAACCAGGTCGTCGCGCTCATCGGGCTGCTGCTCATGTCGTTCGTCGTCGAGTTCACGCTCTTCGGCGTCGGCGCCGAGTCCGTGGCGCGCTTCGGCCCGACCCGCGGCGCTCCGGCGGGCATCATCGGGCTCACCGACTCCGAACAGCACTTCCTCGCGCCGGGGATCGCGATCCTCGTCATGCTCGGCTGGGTCGCGCTGGCGTTCGCGGCGACCGCGGTGACGTTGCGGCGACGCGACCTGGTGTAGGGGGCCTTCGGCGCAAAACTCCGCGCCGGTTTGTGACACGCGGGTGCTGAATCGCGCGGCGTGAGCCGTCAGCATCGGCGTCGTGACTCAATCGCCTGACGTTGATCCGGCTATGCGTGCACTCTTGCAGGACCTTGACCGAGATCGCGCGCTCGTCGTGCTGGCGTCCGAGCAGCATTCGGTCGTCGCGCGGCGGCAGCTGATGGCGGTGGGGTTCGGGCGTCACGCGGTCACACAGCTCATCGACCGCGGCCGGCTGCACCTCGTGCACAGGGGCGTCTACGCGGTCGGCCATCCTCGCCTGACGCGCAAGGGCCGGTGGATGGCCGCGGTCCTCGCGGCGGGCCCCGGGGCGGCGCTCAGCCATCGCTCGGCAGGCGCGCTTCGGCGCCTGTGTGCGGAGCGCAGCACGCTGTGCGAGGTCTCGCGCGCCGTGGCATGCCGGCAGCGGCCCGGTATCCGCATCCACCACGCGCCGCTTCCGCAGGACGAGATCGAGAGGGTCGACGGGATCCCCGTGACCACCGTCGCGCGAACGCTGCTCGACCTCGCGGCCGACCTCTCGCGCCGTCAGCTCGAGCGCGCCATGAACGAGGCCGAGATCAACCGCTTGGGTGACCGTACCGCGCTGCGCACGCTCGTCGATCGCTACCCGACGCGCGCCGGCACGGCGACGCTGCGAACGATTCTCAACGCGGGTTCAGCCGCTGGGGCACCGACCCGCAACGACTTCGAATCGGACTTCCTCGCTTTCCTTCGTGACCATGACCTGCCACGCCCACTCGTCAACCACCAGATCCGAACGATCGGCGAGTGCGACTTCGTCTGGCCCGCGGCGCGACTCGTCGTCGAGCTCGACGGTTTCGAGACGCATCGCACCCGGTATGCCTTCGAGTCCGACCGCGCGAGAGACCGGGCTCTCCATGTCGCCGGATGGCGCGTCATTCGCATCACCTGGCGCCAGCTTCGAGAGGACCCCGGGCGCCTCGCGAAGGACCTTCGAGCGCTCCTCGGTGCCACCCGAGCGGCGTGACCGATCATGGGCGACATCTGTCGTCGAGGCGGACCGCCTACCGCGCGGCGGGCACGGTCTGACGCACGGCGCGGCTGCCGGCCTCGGCCCGCGTCAGCGGCCGCTTGCCCCAGCGCGCGAGCAACGCGTAGTCGATGAGGCGGCTGTAGTAGTCGCCGAGCGGGGCGGGAACGATGCCGGCGGGCGCAAGCGCCTCCCGGGCGCGGGTGCTGTCGAACTGCGTGCGCACGGCGAAGTAGGGCACGTACGTCGCCGTCGCGCGCAGGAACTCGCGCCGGCGTGGCTGCAGGCGCCCGACGAGCGGCGCGAGCACACGGCGATACAGCCAGGGAGAGATGAGCGGCGGCGCTGTGACCTCGAGGTTCTCGCACGCGATCGCGAGCAGCTCGCCGATGCTTGTCGCCTCGTCGGACGCGGTCAGGTGAAAGGTGCGCCCCGCGGCCTCGGGCATGCTCGTGAGCGCGAGGATCGCGTCGGCGACGTAGTCGACCGACACGACGTCGACCGGCGACGAGCGGCGCGCGGGCAGCACCGGGTAGGAGCCGCGGGCGAGCGCCCGCGTCGGCCAGTACAGGACGTTGAAGGACGCCGTCCAGCCGCTGACGCTGTCGCCGACGATGATGCTGGGGCGCGCGACGGTGACCGGGAAACGATCGCGGTAGTCCGCGACGAGCTGCTCGGCCTCGAACTTCGACCGTTCGTAGGGATTGCGAAAGTTCTGTCCGACGTCGAGCTCGTCCTCGCCGAAGCGCCCGCGGTGCTCGCCCGCGACGTACGCGGTCGAGACGTACGTGAAGCGCCGCAGCTCACCGCGGCGCCGGCAGGAGTTCGCGAACTCGAGCACCTCCCGCGTGCCGCCGACGTTGACCGCGCGCGACTCGTCCAGGTCGAGGTCGAACGCCACGGACGCGGCCCCGTGCACGATCTCGGTGACCGCCTTCGCCACCTCGTCGGAGATGGCGGGATCGAGCCCCATGCCCGGCGCGGTGATGTCGCCGGCGATCGCCCGGACGCGGTCCCCGTGCGGGTGCTCCTCGCCGAACGCGCTCTCGAGCGTTTCGCGCATGCGCTCCTCGGCGTGGCGCGGGTCGCGCGCCCGCACAAGCGCGTAGACCGTGCGGTCGGTGCGCTCGAGATAGCGGACGAGCAGCTCGATGCCGAGGAACCCCGTCGCTCCGGTGAGCAGGACCGCGTCGCGCGCGGTCGCGCCGCGCGCCTGGGCCGGGTCGCGCAGCGGCGCGAGGATGCTCATCGCGCCGCCGCCGCCGCCGGGTGCGTCTCGCAGCACTCGAGCAGCTCGTCGATCGCCGTGTCGATCCCGGCGGCGATGCGCTCGGCGTCGTCGGCCAGGTCGGCCTGCGCGTAGATGCCGAAGCACGCCTGGTCCTGGATCGTCGTCATGCCGATCGAGATGCCGTGCCTGTCGGTCAGCGGAACGACCGGGTAGGCGCGCTTGGCCTCGCAGCCCATGAGATAGAGCGGCTGCTGCGGGCCGGGGATGTTCGACACGGTGAGGTTCGACAGCTGCGGGCTGGCGATGAGCTTCGAGGCGAGCTTGCGCACCGCCCGCGGCGCGTAGGCGATCGCGTTGAACACCGTGTCGATAGCCTGCGGCTCACGCTCGCGCTTGCGCTCGCGCATCGCGACGTGGATGTCGCGCAGGCGCCAGACCGGGTCGGCCTCGGCGACGGGCAGCTCGAGGAAGAGGAACGCGATCCGGTTGCCCCAGCGCTCGTTGGGCGCCTCGACGCTGACCGGCACCATCGCCTTGACGCCCGGCGCGGGCTCGTCGCGCTCCTCGGCGAGGCCGCGCAGCGCACCCGCGGTCGCGCTCAGCAGCACGTCGTTGACGGTCGTGCCGAAGCGGCGCTTGATCGTCTTGATGTCCTCCAGCGGGCGCGCGTGGCAGGCGAGGTGGCGCATCCCGGACATCGCGCCGTTCAGCCGGCTGGGCGGGGCCAGCGGCGCCGCGGCGTGAACGAGCGCGCGGGCCCCGCGCCAGGCCTGCTCGGGCACGTCGAGCAGCCGGCCGGGGTCGAGCGCGTAGCCGAGGGGGAGTCGCGCCACCTCGAGCGCCTGCCCGGCGCGGTGGCGCAGGGCGCCCGCCGCCAGTTCGAGCGCACCGGGGCTCGCCTCCGCAACCCAGCCGTCGCCCTCGCTCTGGTCCGGCTGGGGCGTGGGGTCAAGCAGCAGCGCCATGAGCTCGACTGCGGCGAGGCCGTCGACGAGGCAGTGGTGGGCCTTGCCGACGACGGCGATCTCCCCGTCGTCGAGCTCGTCGGCGATCCACAGCTCCCACAGCGCGCGGTCGTGCTCGAGCGGCGCTGACATGACCTCGTCGACGAGCTGCTGGAAGTTGCCGTGCCCTGCGCGCAGCACATGGTCTGTGATGTCGAACCCGGGGTCGTCCACCCACACCGGATCGCCGAGGCCCAGCGGGATCTCGGCGAGCCGCTGGCGATACCGCGGCGCGCGGCCCAGACGGCCCGCGATGTGCGCGCGCAGTTCCTCGAAGCTCGGGCGCGACCCGTCGTCGCGGACCGCAAAGCGGGCCGCCCATCCGACGTGCATCGGCGCGTGGGGAGCCTCCAGGGACAGGAACGCAGCGTCGAGCGCCGACAGCCGTGCGCGACCTGGACCGGTGGTGCTCACAGGTGCTCCTACGTCTCCGTCACCATCCTGGTTCAGTGCGGCGCCTGGCGCCGTGATCCGAATCACCTCTGCAGTCGCAAGCCTGAGTACGTTCCGCGCCTTCCCAGGCATACCCATGACGCGCCCCGATCCCACATGAGCAGCGATCCGCGACGCGCACTGGAAGGTGAGCTTGGCGGCAGGATCCCCGACGGTCTGAGCACGCTCACCGAAGCCGAACTGAGCCACTTTGCCGACCTCCTGCGCGACACCAAGCAGCGCCAGTCACAGGCGCTTGAGTCCGCGATCGAGGAGGCGCTCGGCATCGTGCCGCGCATCGTCCGCGGATCGGTGCGCAAGGTGCTGTTCGGATGACCGTCCGCGAGGCGTCGATATGAGCCCCGACGGCGGGGTCGAGATCCTCAAGCTCGCGCGCCAGGTCGAGGTGGAGCCGGAGGCGCTTGCGTACCTGCAGTACGTCGCGCCGCAGGACATCCGCGACCTGCGCGAGCAGGTGACCGGGGCTGTCTTCGACGCCGATCGCCAGATGCTCCAGCGGCTGGCCGCCGCCACGAAGGTCATCCCGACCAAGCTGGCCGCGTCCATCGCGCAGCAGGCGCTCGGGCCGCTGCTCAGCGCGCGTGTCACCAGTCTGCTGGAACCGCCGAAGGCGGTCGAGATCGCGGCGCGGCTGCCGACCGACTTCCTCGCCGACCTCGCCGTCCAGCTCGATCCGCGCCGCGCGAGCCGCGTCATCGCCGAGATTCCGGCGAGGCAGATCGGGCAGATCACGGCCGAGCTCGCCAAGCGCGAGGAGTACATCGCGATGGGCGGCTTCGTCGGTCACCTGCCGGAGGCGGCGCTGCGCGCGGCGACCGAAGCCGTCGACGACGAGGACCTGCTCCTGACGGCGTTCGTGATCGACGCGAAGGCCAACCTCGGACCGCTCGTCGGATTGCTCCCGGAGGAGCGCCTGGAGTCGATCATCCGCACCGCGCACGAGTCCGAGCTGTGGCCCGAGGCGCTTGACGTCCTGCGACACGTCTCCGAGCGCCAGCGCGGGCAGCTCGGCGACCTGGCGGCCGCGCAGGAGGACGCGGTGCTCGACGGGATGGTCAGCGCGGCGCAGAGCGATGGCCTGTGGGGCGACGTGCTGCCGGTGACCCGCGCGATGGACGCGGAAAGCCGCGCCCGCTTCGCCAAGCTGAAGTCCCTGCAGACCCGGCCGGTGCTGTCGTCGATCGTGGAGGCTGCCTCGGAACACGAGCTGTGGCCCGAGCTGCTCGTGCTGCTGCCCGAGCTGCCGGCGGAGGCGCGGCGCCGCGTCGCTGCGCTCGGCAAGGACTTCGACCGCTCGATCCTCGAGCAGATCACCGCGGCCGCCCACGAGCACGATCTCTGGGAGCCGCTCGACCTCCTCGCGGAGGAGCTCGAGCCCAAAGCGCAGGCCCAGATCACCGAGCTCCGTGAGAGCTTGGAGAGCGCATGAGCGAGCGCGAGGACTGGATGGCGATCGACTGGAGCAGGCACCTGCGCTGGGTACCGGTGCAGGGCAAGCTCGTCAACGTCCTCGACATCGGGGAGGGGCCGGCGCTCGTGTTCCTGCACGGCCTGGCGGGCTGCTGGCAGAACTGGCTCGAGGTGCTGCCCGACCTCGCGCGCGAGCACCGCGTCATCGCGATCGACTTCCCCGGCTTCGGGCACTCCGAGATGCCCACGGACCCGATCTCGATCCCCGGCTACTCGCGCATGCTCGACGAGCTCCTCGCCGCGCTGGCGATCGGCAGCGCCACGATCGTCGGCAACTCGATGGGCGGCTTCGTCGCCGCCGACATGGCGATCCGCTTCCCGCACCGCGTCGAGCGCCTCGTGCTCGTCGCCGCCGCCGGGCTGAGCATGGAGCACATGCTCAACGAGCGAAACCAGGGGTTGCGCGCACGGATCGAGAACTACCTGTTCTTCGGGCTCGGCCGGCTGGCCGCGTGGACCGACCTCGTCGTGCGTAGCCCGCGCCTGCGCCGCGGGCTGCTGCTGCTCGTCGTCGCCCATCCGGAGCGCCTGCCCGGCCCGCTCGTGCTCGAACAGGTCAACGGCGCGGGCAGGCCAGGTTTCGGCCCCGCGCTGGAGGCCATGGTCCGCTACCCGATCCGCGACCGCCTCGGCGAGATCGACGTGCCGACCCTCGTCGTCTGGGGCGAGCTCGACCGCCTCGTGCCGCTGCGCGACGCGGCCGAGTTCGAGTGGCTCATCCCGGACGCGCGCAAGGTCGTCTACGAGGACACGGGGCACATGGTCATGCTCGAGCGCCCCGAGCGTTTCACGGCGGACGTGCGGAGGTTCTTGAGCGAACCGCTGGGTATCCTGGATCCGTGGCCACGCGTGCGAAGGACGTAGACGCCGGCTCCCGGCTCGACGTCTACGGGACGGTCGGCCGGCCGGAATGGATGGACGTCGACTGGCCGCAATACCTGCGCTGGGTCGCGGTCAACGGGCGCCGGGTGAACGTTCTCGAGATCGGCGACGGACCGCCGCTGCTTTTTGTCCACGGCCTCTCGGGCTGCTGGCAGAACTGGCTGGAGAACATCCCGTTCTTCGCGCGCGATCACCGCGTCATCGCCGTCGACCTGCCCGGCTTCGGCGAGTCCGAGATGCCCGCCGAGGACATCTCGATGAGCGCCTACGCCGCGACGATCGACGCGCTGCTCGACGAGCTCGGCGTCGACGCCGTGCGGCTGGTCGGCAATTCGATGGGCGGTTTCGTCGGGGCCGAGCTGGCGATCCGGTACCCGGCCCGCGTCGAGCGGCTCGTGCTCGTGTCCGCGGCCGGGATCAGCCTCGACAAGATCCGCACGCAGCGCACGCACGGCCTGCGGCACCGCGCCGAGAACGTCGCGTTCTTCTCCCTCGGCTGGCTGGCGACGCAGACGAACGCCGTCACCGGCCGGCCGAAGCTGCGCGAGCACCTGCTGCGGCTCGTCGCCGCCCATCCCGCCCGCCTCTCGGCGCCGCTCATCGCCGAGCAGGTCGCCGGCACCGGCAAGCCCGGGTTCATACCGGCGCTCGACGCGATGCTCAGCTACCCGCTGCGCGACCGCCTGGAGCAGATCGCCTGCCCGACGTTCATCGTGTGGGGCGACAAGGATCTCCTCGTCCCGGTCAGGGACGCGTCGGAGTTCGAGCGCCTGATTCCCGACTCGCGCAAGGCGATCTACAAGGACACCGGCCACGTGCCGATGTTCGAGCGCCCCGCGCGATTCAACGCCGACGTGCACGCGTTCCTCCAGGAACAGCCGGGCGAAGAGGAGCCCGCCCCGCAGCCGCGCTCGTTCGCGACGTAGTTGTAGGTCCTGGGCAGGTTGTGTGGGCGGCTGGGGGTGCGCGGCTGCCACCTGCCGCCTTGGGGGGTCACGAACCTGCAGTTGAGCCGCCTCTATCGGCACAACTGCAGGTTGGTGGCTGAGCGGTCGCGGATCTCACGGTCCCGGCACGGCCCTGCGCGCTCAGCCGGGCTGTTTGGACGACGTCGGCTCGAGCAGCACGATGCCGTCGAGCGAGCCGGGCCGGCTGCCTTTCACGTAGACGCCGTTGCGGAAACCGCGCGTCGTCATCCGCCCATTGAGGTAGTCGATGCGCGTCGTGCTCAGCACGCGTCCGGACCTCAGGCCGATGCGCTCGACGGTGTCCGCCGGGTCATCGTCGGTCCCGCGCTTCACCGCGACCCAGGCCGAGCTGGGATCGATCGTCACGGACTGCGGCCGGCCCGCCAGCTTGATCGGCGGGGCGCTGGTCTTGCCCGTCGCCGGGTCCACCCGGAGCACCGTTCCGTTCTTCGCGTCGGCGATCCACACGATGTCGCCGGGACCCCCGGCGAGATCGAGCGCGCCGGTCTTGGAGGCGCCCTGGATGGCGACCGCGCCGGCGGGGCGCAGGTGCGTGTCGTAGTGGCTCAGGCGGCCGTCCGCGATGACGAGCAGGCTGGAGCCGTAGCCCAGGGCGCCCGTCGCGGTGCCTCCGAGATCGACGGGTTTGCCGATGACGCGCGACGTGTCGGGGTCGACGAGCACGGCCCGTCCGGGCTTGCGGGCGATGGCCACGATGCGGTTGGCGAAGAACTTCAGCCGGTCCGCCGTGAACCCGAGCTGTAGCCGGCTCTTGACGGCGCCGCTGCGCCGCCCGATCGCGATGAGCGTCCCGTCGTCCAGCCCGAGCCAGATCCGGGCCGTCGCCGGATCGAACAGCATGCTGCGCGCGCGGCCGGGGATCTTGATGCGGTCACCGATCGCCAGCCCCTGATTTTCGATCGGGATGACCTTGCGGCTCCCCGCGTCCAGGATGAACGCGCGGTCCTCGTCGGACTGGACGTCGTCGGCGTGCTCGTCCTTGAGGAGCGCCACCCCGACGGCGCGCGTGAGCTTCGCCGACGCGGCGGTCCCACCTTTGCCTCCCCCGCTCGCCAGCGCGACGATGGCGACGATGACCGCGACGACGATGCCCGCCCCGATCGCCAGCGCCCGCGGCGCCGGCGCGTGCGCATCGCGCAGGCCGGCGCGGGCCCGGGCCGCGAGTGCCGCCGCGCGCTCCCTGAGGACGGACCCGCGCGGCGCCCGGCGCACCGGCGCGCCGGCCGTCTCGCCGGTGATCGTGTCGCCGCCGGCGGCCGGCTTCAGGGCATCCGCGAACGCCTCGGCGAAGCGCACCGAGCTGCCGTACCTGATGTCCGGGTTCTTCGACAGCGCGCGCGCGAAGACGGCGTCGAGGGCGACCGGCAGGTCGGGCCGGCGGGCGTGGATCGACGGCGGCGGGTCGTACTGGTGGGCGAGCTGCGTCGCCATCCGCGTGTCGCGGCGAAACGGCGGCGCGCCCGCGAGCATCTCGAACACGACGCACGCCAGGCCGTAGAGGTCGGACATCGTTCCGCTCGTGATGCCCTCGAGCGTCTCCGGAGCGATGTAGTCCACGGTGCCCAGCCACTGTCCGGTCCGCGTGAACTCGCTTGGCGAGTCGAGCTCGCGCCCGGCGCCGAAGTCCGTCAGGTAGGCGTGGTCGCCGCCCGAGCGGCTCTCGATGAGGACGTTCGCGGGCTTGATGTCGCGGTGGATGAGCCCGTCGGCGTGGACCGCATCCAGCGCGCCGCCGATCTGGCGCAGGAAGAGCAGCGCGCGCTCGGCGTCCATGCCCTGCGGCGAGGCGCGGATCTCCTGCGCGAGGTCATGCCCGTCGACCCAGCGCATGCTGAGAAAGAGCTGCCCATCGGCCTCGCCGGCGTGGTGGATCGGGATGACGTGCGGGTGGTCGACGTGCGCGAGCATCCGCGCCTCGCGCTGGAAGCGCTCGCGGAACGTGTCGTCGGCGGCGAGGCCGGGGGCGATGACCTTGACCGCGACGGTGCGCTCCAGGCCGAGCTGCGTCGCGCGGTACACGACGCCCATCCCGCCCTGCCCGATGATCTCCTCGAGGCGGTAGTCGCCGAGCTGCTGTCCGACGCCCGACGGGTTCACGAGTCAGACAGCTCGCGCCGCGTGACGAGCCCGGAGCGCAGCGCGAGCTCCGCGAGCCGGGCGCGCTTGTGGTGCTGGGCGAGCTCCTCCACGCCGACGAGATCGAAGAGGTTGCCGAGGTGCGCCTTCACGCGGTCGACGCTGAGCGAGACCTCCTCGGCGATGTCCTTGTTCGAGGCCGGCGTGACGAACGGGCCCGCGTCGCGGTAGGGCCGGCACAGCGCGACGAGCACGCGCCGCTGCGTGTCGTTGAGCTTGGGCATCTCGCCGCTCGTGGCGGCCTGCGTCTCGCGCGCCTCGCGCTCGGCCGGAGAGCGGAACAGCAGGTGCGTGGAGCCGAAGCGCAGGACGTCGCCGTCGTGCAGCGTCAGGCGACCGTCGACGCGCTGCTCGTTGACGAACGAGCCGTTGCGCGACAGGCCGTAGTCGTAGAGCGTCCACACGTCGCCGACGTTCTCGAGCTCCGCGTGCAGGCGCGAGACGCGCCCGTCGTGGTCGAGGCAGAGCTCGCACTTCGGATCGCGCCCGACCCGGACGCGCTCGGTACCGGAGTCGAGCGCGGCGATGACCTGCTCCTCGTCCTCTCCGCGGTACACGAGGAACGGCGCGCGCCGGCGCTCGGCTTCGATCTGCGCCTTCAGCTCGCCCGGCGAGGCGTGGTGCGGCGAGAACGGGCCGGAGGTCATAGGTGGCCGCATGCTAGCCCGAGTGCAACACCTATGGGGGCATCGGACGAGCCGTGGGGTGGCTCACGTCGAGACCCCGGGTCCCTGGAACCGGATGCGGGCGCCCGCGAGCCTCGTGGCATCGAATGCCCACGCCCCATCAGGAGGAGGACCCGTCCCATGCTCCCCGTGCACCGTCTCAGTTCCCGCCGCATCCGCATCGGCGCCGTCGCAGCGCTGTCGACCGCCGCGCTCGTCGCGCCCGCCGCCGCGCAGGCCGGCGCCGTCGCGGTCGATCGGCCGTGCTACACCGAGGGCGACCAGGTCACGCTCGGCGGCACCGGCTTCTCGCCCGGCAGCACCGTGTCGATCAGCGGCGACGGCTTCTACGGCAGCGCCCCGGTGCTGGCGAACGGCGCGTTCGTCTACCAGGGAAGCGCGCCGCTTCAGTCCGCCTCCAAGCCCGGCTCCAAGATGGTCCCGATCACGGTGACCGACTCAGCCGGCGTCACCTCGAGCACGAGCGTGCGTGTCGCGCCGCTCGCAATGCGCGTCAAGCCCAGCCGCGGCAACCCGCGCAAGCGCGTGACGTGGTCCTTCTCCGGCTTCCCGCAGGGCTCCACGATCTACGGCCACTTCTCGCGCGGCGGACGCACCTTCAGCCACCGCTTCGGCCAGGCGCAGGGCGCGTGCGGCACCCTCTCGACCCGCGCGCGGTTGCTGCCGATCGCATCCCACCGGGTGCGCTACGGCGTGTACCGCGGCCAGATCGACACGCGCCCGACGCTCGTCTCGGGGACGCTTCCGCGCCTCGAGTTCAGCCTCCAGATCTTCAAGATCTATCGCTGACGAACGAGGGGGTCTGCGCCCCCTCACGCTGCGCCAACCCCCAGATATCTGGCATGTGCGGCGAAAACGGGCTGCGCGTTCTCAGACACCCGGCCATACCGGGTGTCTGAGCGCGTCCGGATCATCACTCGCATGAGCCATCACGTCCTCCGTCCCGTCGAGCGTGACTGCATCTGCCCGAAGCGCCCACCGCAGACGCACACCCCGCAATGCGACCAGTCCTTCCAGGCGAAGTTCTTCGGCACCTGGCAAGCGGCGCGCGATCGCTTCTATCGCGACCCCCACGGCAGCAACTAGGACGGCGGCCCGCAGATCGGCCGAGTGCGATCGGTCGCGTTTTCGGGGATGATCCAGCGATGGCTCGCCCGATCATCCTTGGCATCGTGGGCGATTCCGCGTCGGGCAAGACGACGCTGAGCAAGGGACTCGTCCGCCTCCTCGGCGAGGACGTCGTCACGCACATCTGCACCGACGACTACCACAAGTACGACCGGCGCCAGCGCGCCGAGCGGGGCATTACGCCGCTGCACCCCGACTGCAACTACATGGACATCATGACCCAGCACATGAAGTGCCTGCGGCGCGGCGAGGGGATCCTCAAGCCGGTCTACCAGCACTCAGACGGCAAGTTCGGCCCGCTTGCGTACGTGCGTCCCGAGCCGTTCACCGTCGTCGAGGGGCTGCTCGGCTACCACACGCCCGGGCTGCGCGAGACCTACGACGTGCGCGTCTATCTCGACCCGCCCGAGAAGCTGCGCCGCCAATGGAAGGTCGACCGCGACTGCTCACGCCGCGGCTACACCACCGATCAGGTGCTCGACGATCTCGACCGCCGCGAGCCCGACTCGGCGTCGTTCATCCGCCCGCAGCGCAAGTGGGCCGACATGGTCGTGCGGCGCAAGCCGAGCGTGGACGACGAGTTCGTCCTCGATGCCGAGCTCGCGCTGCGCGACACGCTGCCCCATCCCGACCTGAGCCCGTTCGTGGAGAAGAGCGACGGCGCGATCACGGTCGAGGAGTTCGACAACGAGTGGATCGTCAACATCCGCGGCGACCTCGAGCGCGAGCGCGCGGCTGAGATCGAGGAGGCCATCTGGGAGCGGATGCATTTCGCCAGCCACCTGCGCTCCGACACGCTCGGCGAGTTCACCGTCGGCAACGACGTCCACCGCTCCGAGTCCCTCGCGCTCGTCCAGCTCCTGATCCTCTACCAGCTGACGATCGCCCGCGCGACCGTCGTGCTCGGCGGCGACCCCGACGACGACTCCGAGGCCGTCCGCAGCGGCTCGGTGGCGAGCGGGCCCGACGACTGAGGACGGCGAGTCCTCGTCCCCGAGCCAGGGTAGGAGCAGGTCATGTCGCTCATGACCAAGTTGCAGGATCTCGTGCGGTCGCTGACGTCGGACAAGGCGAACACGGACGTCCCCCCGGACACAGACGTTCCCGCCACGGACGCTGCCGTTCCCCGGCCCGACCGCGAGCCCATGGTCGGATTCGAGCCCGAGCCCGAGCCCGAGCCCGAGCCCGAGCGCGAGTCCTAGCTCAGGACGGGCAGGGTCCGCCGATGTGCTCGTGGTTCGAGTACCCGGCCAGCCAGTTGAAATGTGAGTTGAACAGTTCGAGCTGCTTGACGGGCAGACAGAACGCCCACGCGCTCTTCGGGCCGCTGACCATCCACACGTGCGTCATGAGGCTCGCGACCTTGCCCGCCTTGGTCAATCCGTGATGGTGGTAGATCGGGATCGGGCCCCCGAAGCTCGGGCGCTTGCCTGCCGGGACGCGGAACATCGTCCCCAGGACCTGGGGAGTACCACCGTGCGGTGGGCGCCAGAACACGATCGACTCCGGGCGCCGGGCATCGAAGATGCGGTTGTCCTGCTCGTAGGTTGAGTTGTAGACGTGGAACATGCCCGGCTTCACGCTGAGGTCCAGCCTGCGGATGAAGCCAAGGCGCCGCGCGCCCGCGACCGTGATTCCGCGCCAGGTCCTCACCACGCGCTTCTGGAGGGCCACCGCCTGGCGGCGCTGGTGGGCTGTTGCGCTCGCGAAATCGGGGTACGTCAGCCCCTCGTGCTCGGAGTGGTCGCTGGCGCCGGTACCGTCGCCGGTGATCGCGTTGGGGTAGCTGAGCACGCCGGTGTCACAGGTCGCGCGCGTGATCCGCATCGTGCCGACGATCTTCTTGGTCGCCTGGAAGGTCGCGTTGACCGCCCAGGTGCCGCCGCCGTCGACCCCGCCGCCGGCCGCGACGACGCCGGCGGGGGAGATCGGCACGTCGCGCTTGACGACCGTCGCGTCGCACTGCTCGCTGTAGACGATCAGCGTCCGGATCTTGTCGCGGTGCTTGGCGTCGATCGTGAAATCGACATGCCAGTCCTTCCCGGTCGTCGCATGATCGGCGAAGGAGAACTCCGCGCCCCTGGGCGGCAACGCGGCCTGCACGGCGGCCACGAGCACGAGCGCCGCCACCACGGCGAGCGCCACGGGCAGCGATGCCCCGCGCACCAACTCGCGGGCTGATCGTGACGATCGGCGACGCATCGCGCGTCTCAGCCGACTAGTTGACCTTGACTGTCAGCTTCATGTTCTCGAACGAGCAGATGAACTTGTACGTGCCCTTCTTCGAGAACTTGTGCTTGAACGTCCCGCTGCCCTTGTGCGTCGGAGAGTGGAAATGCGGAGCACCCGAAGGCTGGCTGACCTCGTACACGTTGTGCTTCTTGTGGCCCGTCCACGTCCACTTGACGGTGTCGTTCTTCTTGATCGTCACCGAGTGTGACCCCGTCTTGTGCACGAAGAAGTTGTCGCCCACCGTCACAGACCGTGTCGCGGCAAGAGCAGGAACGGCGAGGATCGCTGCAGCCGCAATGGCCAATACGAGCAGTTTCTTCACGTGAGTGGGCCTCCCAGAACGAATTGAACGGTGAATGTAGCTGCAACACCGGCGACGGCCAAAAAGCTCGGCGCGTTCGCGGGGGCCCTTGCGGGCCCCCCGCGCACCGGCCGAGACTAGCTCAGCACGCCCTTGGCCAGCGCCACCACGACGGCGATCGCGCCGCCACCGGAGAGGGCGGCGGCGAGCGCCGCCAGGAGGATCTTGGAGTCGTTGCGAGGCTGCTCGGGTTCGTCGTTCATCCGCCTGCCTTGTCGATGAGAAGGGCCCTGACCGGTTTGCCGCCCGGCGGCGTGATCGTGAAGTCCAGGCCCCAGTGGCCGACCATCACGAGCGCGGGTAGATCGGGGTCTCCGTAGACCGCGGGCGCGAGCTCGTCGAACTTGTAGGTCAGCGGGCCCATGTCCATGTCGAGCATCGTGAACTTCCCGGTGACGTCGGCTCCGGTGACGGGCTTGCCGTCCTTGGTGACCTTGATCGAGAACTTGTTGGGGATCGTCGCCTTGTTCGGGTTGACGCCGATCTGCAGCTGGTAGCCGGCGTGGTCGATGCGCTTGTCCACGACGCCCGGACCGACCTTGGCCGCCGCGGTGCCGATCTCCGCGAGTGCTCGCGGCGGCGGCGCGAGGCTCGACATGATCGCGGCCGCGAAGACCGCGCCCGCGACGAGCGCGATCTCGCCACCCACGAGCCGTCGGAGCGC
This sequence comes from Solirubrobacteraceae bacterium, assembly GCA_033855075.1. GTDB lineage: Bacteria > Actinomycetota > Thermoleophilia > Solirubrobacterales > Solirubrobacteraceae > CADCVQ01. The sequence goes on from JAWVGM010000118.1 coordinate 82,586, forward strand.
GGCGGCGGTCGGCTCGCCGAGTCCAGGATGCCGATCGAGTGCCTCCAGGCGCGGTTTCGTGCGCAGGAGGTTGACGGCTGCGAGCACGAGCGCCGCGAGCAGCAGGCCGATCTTGACGACGAGCGCCTGACCGAAGCCGGTGTCCCACAGCGACGCGAGCGTCGGCAGGCGGATGATCGCCGCGATGGTCCCGCTGGCGATCAGCGCGAGGACCGACGCGAACGCGACCCGCGAGAAGCGCGGCACGAGCATGACCATGGAGGCCACGCGCCGGGCGCCCGCCTTCCAGGCGACGACCGTGAGCCCGATGAGCCCGCCCACCCACAGCGATCCGGCGAGCACGTGAGTCCAGTCCAGCAGCAGCGACGCTCCGCGCGGCGAGTAGGTGCCGGCATGGCCCGCGAGCCCGGGGACCAGCAGCGCCGCCGATGCGGCCGCGAGCGCGCCGCCGAGCGCGACGAGCTCGGCGACCGAGCGCTGCTCGCGCTGGGGCCGGTCGACCCACAGCGCGGCGGCGGCGGCCACGGCGAGCAGCGCGACGATGATCGCGAGATCGGAGTAGCCCCGCCCGAAGGACGAATCGCGGATGCCGGGCAGCGTCGTGCCGAAATCAAAGAACGAGACCTGGGCGAATTCTGCGGTCGCCATCAGCACGTAGACGAGGGTCGACAGCAGCGCGACGGCCACGCTCGCCGCGAATGCCACGGTCACGCTGCGCAGCGATGCCTCGGGCACCCGTCGCACGAGCGGCCGGGCGATGATCAGCCGGAAGACGAGCAGCCCGATCGCGGCCATCAGCGACAGCAGCACGATCCAGCGCGTGACCACGAGTCCGGGCGTCGCGGCCGTCTCGGCCAGTGACGGGACCTTGAACTCCGGCGGCGCACCCGGGTTCGGCCCGACCGCGAACGTGTAGGCGCCGCGCACCGGGTGTCCGTCGATGCTGATCACGCGCCAGTACACGAGGTACCAACCCGTCTTCAGGTCCTTCAGCGGAACGTCGAGCTCGGCGACGTTTCGCGGCGATCGAGACGGACGCGCGGTCGCGACGCGGTTGCCGGACTTGTCGGTCACCGACACGACCGCAAAGCGCGGCTCGACCGCCTCGCTGTAGGTCAGCTTCAGGGCCGCCGGAGGGCCGTTCAGGATCCCGCTCGCGGCCGGCACCGCCTTGAGCAGCGCGGCATGCGCCCCCGCGCTCGCCGGCACCAACACCGGGAGCGCGAGAGCGACGACCGTCGCGGCGATGAATCGCTTGCCACGACTCACGTCAGCGAGCGGCCTCCGCGACGGGCCATTCCCGCGAGACCGATCAGCAGGGCCAGGATCCCGACGACGAGGGCGATCACGGCGAGCGTGTTGCTCGACGATGTACTGCTGCCACCGCCGCCAAGCGAGTCCTTGACCGTGACGATCGGCGCGGGCGTGTCCGAGCTGGCTGCCCCGGTCCAGTCGGCGACCTTGCCGTCGGAATACGTCTGGCGAACCTTGAAGGCGTAGTCGCCGCTCTTGGTCGCCTCGCCCTGGAAGCGCAGGTAGGCGGCCTCGCCTTCGGGCACCTTCCCGCCGGTCCACGTGACCTTCGAAACGACGGCCTCGTCACCTTGCCCTGTCGCCTTTACGCTGCGTTTCCAGCCAGGGGCGGCCTCGAACGAGCCGATCTGAAAGCCCGCCGGGACCGTGACCTCGACGGACGCGGTGTCTGCCGTGCCCTCCGTCGGTACGACGACCGTGAACGTCTCGGAATGGCCCTTCTGCACGACGGAGGGGCTCACGTGTGAATGCGCCTCGGCCTGTGCCACGAGTGCACCAGTGAACCCGATCGTGCTTACGAGCACGCCGGCAACCCGGCGGGCATGTGCCATCTTCATCTCAAAGTTCTCCTTGTTGCGTCGTGTCGCGGGGGATCACCGCCGCGTCTGTTGCGGACCTGCGTCAGCGGACCTGCGTCAGCGGGTCGGCAGCGGCGGGCCGCGAGACGGTGCATCCAGGAGCAGCGGCGGGCGCCGCTCCCACGACAGGACAGCGAAGCTCGTACGTGTGAAGCATGGGCGCGCGCTCGGGCGCGGTGCCTGTATGTGGCTGACCGTTCGGCGCCTCCACGCGCGGACGAGACCGGCGGCGCTGAGGAGCGCCGACGCGACGAGCGCGAGGCCGGCGACGACCGGCAGCGCGTTGCGATGCACCGGTCCGACGAGGCAGTCCAGACCGTGGAAGCCGAGCCCTGCCTGAAGGTGGATCGCCGACTCCAGAGCAGCGAACGTCAGCCAGCCCGCGAGCGTGAGCGCGAGCGCGCGAAGCCCGAAACGTGCGAGTGCGATGACGGGCGGCGGCCCGTCCGGCCGGTCCTCGGCAAGCTCCCAGCGCTCACGCACCCCGAGCGTCGCTACCCACACGAGGCCTGCGCTGAGCAGCGCGCCGAGCCCGATCGCGACGAGTGCGGTCACGCCAAATCCGGGCCCGTCGAGCCCGTCGCCGAACGAGCGCGGCGACTGCGTGGGCGTCGGGTCCATGCCGTACACGATCGCGCGAGTGGTCAGCACGAGTACCACGACAAGCGCGAGCCAGCCGAGGGCGCGGTGCGATCGAGCGACCTTCATCTTGTGTAGGAAATCCTCCACCACGCTGCCGGGAACCATCGGCTCGGTCAGCAGCCTCCACGTTCGGCCAGACGGACACCAAGTTATACGCATTCAACGGAGAGCCTTCAGCGAGCCGGTTCGTGCCAATCAGGTTTGTGCGTACCATGCGCGCGTCAATCGGATCGGAGACACAGCCGCAGCGCCTCGTCGCCTCGCCGTCAGGAGGCGCGTCCGCGCCACGCTGGGGCTGGTCGTGGTGGCGGCGCTCGTGCTCGTGGCCGCCGTGCAGGCCGCGTTGCCGCCCAGGGGCGCGGAGTTCTCGTTCGCCGATCATGCGACCGCCGGGAAGGACTGGCATGTCGATTTCACGATCGACGCCAAGCACCGCGACAAGATCAGGACGCTGATCGTCTACAGCGAGCAGTGCGACGCGACGGTCGTCAAGCGCGACGTGCCGATCTCCCCCGCCGGGGTCGTCGCGGCCGGCGGCGGGGTCGACGGCGGCGGCACCTGGAAGGTCGACGCGACCTTCCAGGAGACCCGGAAGATCGTCGGCACGATGCAGATGATTCGTGACGGTTGTGACACCGGCGTGCTCAGCTATCCCACCGCGATCACCGGCGATGGCACCGGCCCCCACGACCACGGCGCCAAGTACGCTGACTTCGCCAGCTCGACGCTCGCCGAGCGCCGCCAGGCGCGGAGGATGCAGGCGCGGGTGCTCAAGCTCTGGCATGGCGCCACCCTCGCCGACGTCACGCGCTTGGGGTACCACATCAATCGCAGCCACCCGCCGATGGCGACAGCGCTCATGTTCCACGTCTACAACACGCGTTACGAGAAGGACAAGCGGATCTTCGACCCGAAGCGGCCCGAGTCCTTCGTGATCTGGCGTGCGAACGGCAAGAGCGTGGTCCTCGGCCCGATGTTCCGGGTCCCGCCGGGCAAGCGCCCGCGCTTCGCGGGCCCGATTCCGATCTACCACTTCCACCCGAGCGCGTCGGGCAAGATCGTCAGCCTCATGACGCACGTGTGGATGGTCAAGCCGAACCACAAGATCGCGTATGCAAACTGTCTGCCGGTCACCCAGCTCGAGCTGTACAACCCGGCCTTCAGGTGGGTCCCCGGGCAGCCGCCGCAGGAACATCTCGAGCCGTGTTAGCCCCCAGCGCTGGCGGCGCTCGCGCTCGGGCAACACCGCGAGGTGAGCACCTAGTCAGGGCTCGCGATGGCGCAGCGGCGGGGTGCGACTCGGAGGCTGCTCGGGCTTGGGACGCGGGGGGGCGGGCAACAACGCCCGCGTCTGGGGTGAATCGGCGGCCAGCGAGAGGCGCTCGCCGTGATGCAGGATCTCCAGTGGCTCACCTTCGAGGAGCTCGTATCGGGCATCGCGCGACGAAACCGACACGCGCAGGCGCCGTCCGCGGAAGACGATCCGGAAGGTGAGCCGCGACAGCCGTGACGGAAGTCGCGGGCCGAAGCTGAGCGTGTCGCCGTGGTCGCGCATGCCGCCGAACCCGGCGACCGCGACAAGCCAGCTGCCCGCCAACGCCGCGAGATGCACGCCGTCCTTCGTGTTGAACGCGAGGTCGCGCAGGTCGATGAACGCGGTCTCGCCGAGGTAGTCGTAGGCGAGCTCGAGGTGCCCGACCTCGGCCGCGACCACGGCTTGGATGGAGGCCGACAGCGACGAGTCGCGCACCGTGATGCGCTCGTAGTACTCGAAGTCGCGGGCCTTCTGCTCGGGCTCGAACTGCTCGCCCGCCGTGTAGAGCGCGAACACGAGATCGGCCTGCTTGACGACCTGGCTCGAGTACAGCACGTAGTACGGGTAGTGCAGCAGGAGCGGATAGCAGTCGGCGGGCGTGTGTTCGAAGTCCCACTGACGGTTGCGGGTGAAGCCCTCGGACTGTGGCGTCACGCGCAGCTCCTCGTCGTAGGGGACGACCATCGCGTACGCGGCATCGCGCCAGCTGGCGATCTCCTCCTCGCCGACCTCGAGGCGCGCGGCGTGGTGGGGGTGGCGCGCGGCGACGTCGGCGGCCTCGCGCAGGTTCCGTGCGGCGAGCAGGTTCGTGTAGACGTTGTTGTCCGACAGCGCGGTGTACTCGTCGGGGCCGGTGACACCGTCGATGCGAAAGCCGCCCCGGGCGTCGTGATGGCCGACCGCGCGCCACAGCCGGGCGGTCTCGACGAGCAGCTCGATGCCCGGCCCCTCCTCGAACGCTTCGTCCTCGGTCGCATAGAGATAGCGGCGCACCGCCTCGGCGATGTCGGCGTTGATGTGAAACGCGGCCGTACCCGCCGGCCAGTAGCCCGAGCACTCCTGACCCGAGATCGTCCGCCACGGGAAGGTCGCGCCGGCGAGGGCGAGCTCGCGCGCGCGCTCCTGGGCGAGGTCGAGCGTCGAGTGGCGCCACAGGAGCGCGTCGCGGGCCGCGCTCGGAGTGGTGTACGTGAGGACCGGGAGCGTGTAGCTCTCCATGTCCCAGAACGTGTGGCCGTCGTACCCCGAGCCGGTCAGTCCCTTCGCGGGGATCGCGCGGCCCTCAGCGCGGGCGGCGGCCTGGATGACTTGGAAGATCGAGTACCGCATCGCCTGCTGGAGCGCCGGATCGCCTTCGAGCTCGATGTCGGCGCGCTCCCACACGTCGTCGAGGTACTCGCGCTGCGATCGGCACAGCTCATCCCAGCCGGCGTGCTCGGCGGCCACGAGCCCCGCGTCGACCTGGTCGCGCAGCGCCGGCAGCGAGCGCCGGCTCGACCAGCCGTAGCTGAGGTACTTCACGATCCGTAGCGTCTCTCCGGGCGCGAGCTCGGTGCTGATCGTGACGCGCGCGAGATCGGGCTCGCTCTCAGCCTCGGTCTCGGTGCCGGCCGGGCCCTCGACGAGATGGTCCATGCCCGCGCCGACGCGCAGGCCGCTCACGCGCGTGATGTGCATGAGACCCGCGCGCAGGCCGTTGTGGCCGTGCGACTCGCCCACGAGCGGAGCGCTGAGGGCGTCGGCGACGCGTGGGTCGCGCGCCACCTGGTCGGGCCCCGGCTCGTTGGCCACGAGCTCTGACTGCACGACGATCCGTGCCGGGGCGTTGATTGCCTCGACCTCGTAGAGGATCGCCGCAACGGAGCGCTGCACGAACGACACGAGCCGCGTCGTGCGCAGCTGCACTCCCTGGCCGGCGGGCGAGCTCCACTGCACCTCGCGCCGCAGCACGCCGTCGCGCAGGTCGAGCACCCGCTCGTGACGGATCACGGTGCCGTAGCGCAGGTCGAACGGCTCGTCGTCGACGAGCAGCCGGATGACCTTGCCGTTCTGCACGTTGATCATCGACTCGCCGGCCTCGGGATAGCCGTAGCCGGCCTCGGCGTAGGGCAGCGGGCGGGTCTCGTAGCAGCCGTTGAGGTACGTCCCCGAGATCCCGTAGGGCTCGCCCTCGTCGAGGTTGCCGCGCAGCCCGATGTGGCCGTTGGAGAGCGCGAAGATCGACTCGCTCTGCGCCAGCAGATCAAGGTGAAGCCCGCGCTCGGGCACCGACCACGGCTCAACGGCGAAGACGTCGTCGGCGATCATGGCGCACAGTCTGCCCTGGGATGCGGCTCGTTGCGCCGCGGGGCCGCGTGGAGGGCTCGAAGCGGCAGCGATACACGAAGCAGGACCGGCCGCGCACGCGGGTCGCGAGACGGCGGGTGGTCAGCATTCCTGCCGCAGGGCGGCCATAACGCTTGCCACCCCCGGGCCGGAGCGGCGATCGGGGCGACGCGACCGCTCCCGCGCCGACCGCGACCCGCTGCCGGCGCCTCGCTCCCTGATCCTTCGTCGCTGCGGTTCGTCGACCGCGCGGCTTGCACCCGCGGCCGGCGATCTGCCCCTACTCCGCCGGGAACTGCTCCAGCACCCACTCTGGACCGAGGACCGGTCGGCGGTAGGACCGCCCGGCCACGCGGACGTACTCGCCCGTGCGCGGGTTCACGGCGAGGTTGCGCTCGATCGGATACCACTCGTTGTGCTGATCGATGAGCTCGTTGAGCTCGCTGAACGGCCACGTGTGGGCGGTCTCGCGCCAGTGGTCGGCGAACGCGCGCCGGTCGTCGCTGCACTCCCGGCGCAGCGCCCGGTGGGCCCGGCCGAGCTGGCGGCGCTCGCGGGCGATCCACGCGTCGATCTCTCCGATGCGCTCCATCCAGCGCGGCCGCACCCCGGCCTTGAGGTAGGCCTCGACGGACCGCGTGCGCTGACGGGCGCGGTCGGACATCGGCTTGCCCACTCCGCTGCTCTCGTCAAGGTCGCGGCCGACGATCCGCTCGACCATCGAGCGCTGGTCGTCGTCGTACTCGTCGTGCACCCCCTCAAGGTTAAGCAACCCGCGCGCTTCGCCGGTACCCTCGCCGCCGTGACCGACTCGATCCTCGACACTCCCCCGAAGACGACCCTGGCGGACGTCGAGCGGCTGCGCGCCGTGCTCAAGGACGTCCCCGCCAAGCAGATCGATCGCAATCTGCTCATCGCGACGTGGAACCTGCGCGAGTTCGGCCAGCTCAGCCAGGTCTGGGAGCAGCCGCAGGGCCAGACGCCGTTTCGCGACCTGCGCGCGATCCGCTGCATCGGCGAGATCGTCGCGCGCTTTGATGTCATCGGCATCCAGGAGGTCCAGCAGGACATCAGCGCGCTCCAGGCGCTCATGAAGTGGCTCGGACCAGACTGGGGCCTGATCATGACCGACGTCACCCGCGGGGCGAAGGCCGGCGGCGAGCGCCTGGCGTTCGTCTTCGACACGCGCCGCGTGCAGCCGTCCGGACTCGCCGGCGAGCTCGTGCTCTCCGCCGAGCAGCTGAGCGGCAAGGATCCCGGCGCGATCCGCGAGCAGTTCGCGCGCACGCCCTACGCCGTCGCGTTTCGGTCGCACGGCCTGACGTTCATCCTCACGACGGTCCACATCGTGTGGGGCGCCGGCGCGAAGCAGCGCACGCCGGAGATCGGCGCCATCGCCGACTGGCTGAAGGACTGGTCGTCGGGCATCGACGCAAACGGCCACGACCTCTTCGTGCTCGGCGACTTCAACATCGACCGGGAGGGCGACGCGAACTACGAGGCCCTCATCAGGACGGGCCTGCGTACGCCGCCCGAGCTCGACAAGGTCGCGCGCACGGTCACGTCCGAGGACGGCGACCACGGGACCTTCTACGACCAGGTCGCCTGGTTTCCCAAGCGCCTGAAGCTGCGCTACACGAGCCGCGCCGGGCGGGTGAAGTGGAAGGGCCAGATCCTCACCGAGATCGACCCGAACGAGACCACCTTTCGGATCTCCGACCACTACCCGCTGTGGACGGAGTTCGCCGTGAGCGAGACCGACCCGGTCTGATCAGGCCTTCGCGGCGGGCGCCGCGGCGGCCTTGGACGGCGCGGGCGTGACGTCGCCGGCGCTCAGCGGGCTGGCGTCCGAGCGCGTCGCGGCGGCGATCTCCTTGCCGGTCACGTTGAGCGGGTGATGACACGCCGCGAGGTGGCCTCCGGCGTAGGCCATGAGCGGAGGCTCGACGGTCTTGCAGACCTCGGTCGCATGCGGGCAGCGCGGATGAAAGACGCAGCCCCTGGGCGGGTTGATCGGGTTCGGCGGCTCGCCCGACACGACCGTCCGCCGCCGGCCGCGGTTCTCGCGCGGATCCGGGATCGGGATCGCCTCGAGCAGAGCGCGCGTGTAGGGGTGAATCGGCTTGGTGTAGAGCTGCTCGGCGGGAGAGACCTCCATGAGCTTGCCGAGATACATGACCGCGATCCGGTCGGACACGTGGCGCACGACGCTCAGGTCATGCGCGACGAAGAGATACGACAGCCCGAGGTCCTCCTGGAGGTCGTCGAGCAGGTTGATGATCTGAGCCTGGATCGAGACGTCGAGCGCGGACACCGGCTCGTCGAGCACGATGAGCTTGGGGTCGACGGCGAGCGCCCGGGCGACCCCGATGCGCTGGCGCTGACCGCCGGAGAACTCGTGCGGGAACCGGTTGGCGTGCTCGGGCGCGAGCCCCACGCGCTCGAGCAGCTCGCGCACGCGGCGCTCGAGTTCCGGCCCCTTGAGGTCGGCGTGCAGGCGCAGCGGCGTGCCCACGATCTGGCCGATGCGCTTGCGCGGGTTCAGCGAGGCGTACGGGTCCTGGAAGACCATCTGCATCTCGCGCCGCAGGCCCTTGAGCTCGCGGCGCTTGCCGTGCGTGACGTCCTTGCCGTGGAAGCGCAGGTGCCCGCTGGTCGGCTCCACGAGGCGCATCACGGTGCGCGCGAGCGTGGTCTTGCCGCAGCCCGACTCGCCAACGAGCCCCAGCGTCTCGCCCTCGGCCAGCGTGAACGTCACGTCGTCGACGGCGTGAACCTGGCCGATCTGGCGGTCGATGAGCAGGCCCTGCTTGATGGGGAAGTGCAGCTTGAGGTGGTCGGCCTCGAGCAGTGGGCCCCCGGGGCTCACGTGCTGTCTCCTGCCGGCTCGGGCTTGGGCTCCAGGTCGGACGGCCGCTCGATCGCAGCGAGCCCGATCTCGCCGGGCGCCACCTCGCGCAGCTTGCGCTTGCGCGCCACCGGCAGCCAGCAGCGGTCGAGGTGGCCCAGCGCCGCGGGCAGGTGAGCCTCGAGCGGCGGCACCTCCCCGCACTGCGCATGCTCGTGACGGCAGCGCGGGCGCAGGTGGCAGCCCTCGGGCCGGTGGGCGAGCGACGGCGGCAGCCCGGGGATCGTCGGCAGCCGCTCGCGCTTGGGGCGGTCGAGGCGCATGATCGCGCCGAGCAGGCCCCACGTATACGGGTGCTGCGGGTCGTAGAAGATCTCCTCGAGCGTGCCCTGCTCGACGATCCGCCCGGCGTACATGACCGCGACACGGTCGGCGATGTCGGCGACGACGCCGAGGTCGTGCGTGACGAGGATCAGCGAGGCGCCGGTATCGGCGCGCAGCTCGCGGAAGCGCTCGAGGATCTGGGCCTGGATCGTCACGTCGAGCGCGGTCGTCGGCTCGTCGGCGATCAGGACGCTGGGATCGCAGGACAGCGCCATCGCGATCATCACGCGCTGGCGCATGCCGCCCGAGAACTCGAACGGGTAGTCGTTGACACGCTCGCGGGCGCGCGGGATGCCGACGCGCTCGAGCAGCTCGATCGTGCGTTCGCGTGCCACGGCCGGCGCAACGTCCTCGTGCGCACGGATCTGCTCGATGATCTGATCGCCGATCTTCATGACCGGGTTCAGCGAGCTCATCGGATCCTGGAAGATCATCGCGATCTCCGCGCCCCGGATCTTGCGCAGCTCCTCTTCGGAGGCCCCGATGAGCTCGGTCCCCTTGAAGTGCGCCGTGCCCGAGAAGCGCGCGTTCGGGGAGCGCGTCAGGCCGAGCAGCGTCATCGCGGTCACCGACTTGCCGCAACCCGACTCGCCGACGACGGCGAGGATTTCCCCGGCGCCCAGCTCCATCGACGCGCCGTCGACGGCCTGCACGACGCCCTCGTCGGTCGCGAAGGACACCGCGAGGTCCTGGATGTCGAGGATCGGCTCGCCCGTCATTGCAGGCGGATCCGCGGATCCAGCGCGGCGTAGATGATGTCGACGAAGGTGTTCAGCACGACGATGAAGAACGCGCCGAGCATCGTGATGGCGAGCACTGGGGGAACGTCCAGCGTCTTGATCGAGTCGGCGGCGAACTGGCCGACGCCCTGAAGGTCGAACACGGTCTCGGTCAGGATCGCACCTCCGCCGATGACCGCGGCGAAATCCAGGCCCCACAGCGTCACGATCGGGATGAGCGAGTTGCGCAGCACGTGGCGGACCATGATCTGGCGCTCCGGGATGCCCTTCGCGCGCGCGGTGCGGACGTGGTCGTCGTTGATCGTGTCCAGGATGTTCGAGCGCAGGACGCGCGAGTAGAAGCCGATGAACAGAATCGACAGGGCGGTCCACGGCATGATCAGGTGATAGAACCACTGGATCGGGTCCTTCGTCAGCTCGACGTAGCCGCCGTTGGGAAAGATCCCGGCCTTGAAGCCGAGGTAGTAGTTCATGAGCGCGCCGACGAGGAACACGGGCGTGGAGACGCCGATGAGCGCGAGCACGGTCAGCGCCGAGTCGGCGAACTTGCCCGCCTTGATCGCGGTGTAGAGGCCGAGCACGATCGCGAAGAACATCCACATGATCCCGGCGCCGATCGCCAGGGAGAAGGTCCGCGGCAGCCCACCCTTGATCTCGTCGATGACGTTGATCTGGTTCGCGTAGGAGACGAGGTCGCCGGTGAAGATCTTCTCCATCGTCTTGCCGTACTGGACGTAGACAGGCTTGTCGAAGCCCCACTGGCTGCGGATCGCCGAGAGCTGCCCCGGTGTCGGGTTGCGCCCGGCCAGGCGGCGCGCCGGATCGCCGTTGGGGATGACGTTGAAGATGAGGAACGTCAGGATCGAGATGGCGAGCAGCACGAGCACCATCGCGAGCAGCCGCCTGGCGACGAAGCGTCCCATCAGTGCTCGATGCGCACCTTGGCGCGCGGGTCGAAGGCGTCGCGGACGCCGTCACCGAAGATGTTGAGCGCGAGGACCGCGGCGACGAGCATGACGCCGGGCACGATCGCGAGGTGCGGGCCGCTGATGATCTTCTCGACGCCGTCGCCGATCATCGAGCCCCACGACGGCTCGGGCGGCCGCACGCCGGCGCCGAGGAACGACAGCGCCGACTCGAGCAGGATCGCGTTGGCGATGAGCAGCGGGAAGAACACGATGATCGTGGAGGCGAGGTTCGGCAGGATCTCCGCGAACATGATCCGCAGCGGCCCCGCGCCCTGCGCGCGTGCCGCCTCGACGAACTCCTTCTCGCGCAGCGACAACACCTGCCCGCGCACGGGTCTGGCCATGTAGGGCACGTAGATGATCCCGATGATGAGCACGGGGATGAGCTTCGAGTCACCGGTGATCTCGATCGGCCCGATCTTCAGCCCCCCGAGCGCCAGGGCCGTGCCGAGCGCCACCCCGAGCAGCAACGGGGGGAAGGGCCAGATGACGTCGAGCGTGCGGGAGATGAGCCAGTCCAGCCAGCCGCCGAAGAAGCCGGCCAGCGTCCCGGCGATGACCGCCAAGATCAGCGTGAGCAGCGACGCGCCGACCCCGATGAGCAGCGACGTGCGACCGCCGTAGAGCAGGCGCACGGCGATGTCGCGCCCGTTGCCGTCGGCGCCGAGGAAGAAGCGCCCGTGCCAGGTGGGCCCGATCGGCACGCCGTCGACCGAGACGACGTCCTTTTGCTTGCCGCCGACCGTGATCTGGTCGCTGAGGTGGTTCTTGTACGGGTCGGTGTGCGCGACGTGATGCGCCCAGTACGGCGCCAGCAGGCACATCAACACGATCACGACGAACAGCGCACCGAACGCGAGCGCCGTCCGGTTGCGCCGCAGTCGCCGCAGCGCGAGCCGCGACGGAGCCAGCCCGGGCCTGGACCCGCGGTCGCGGGCGGCGAGAATCGCCGCGTTCTCGAACGCGAGCTCCGCCTCGGTGAGGGGTTCGGTTGCCAACGACGACCTCAGCCGCGGGAGAGCACGTGTGCGCCCTCCCGCGCGCCTCGGGTCAGCCTCACTTCATACAGAACTGCAACCAGTCGTTCTTGTACAGCGGATGCACGCCAGGGCAGTTCTGGAAGTCCATCCGCGTGGACATGAACGTCGACGCCAGCTCGTTGCCGTAGATGACGGCGTTGACGTTGTCGACGACCGCCTTGTCGGCCGCGGCCCACTGGTCGGCGACCTTCGTCGGATCCTCCGGCGTCGCGGTCTTGATGATCTGATCGACCTTCGGGTTGCTCTTGAACTGGAAGTTGAACGTCGGCGAGGAGGCCAGGGCCTTCGCGCTGAGGTTCGGCTCGAAGAAGTCCCCGGGGTGGGGGAAGTCCTGGAACCAGTCGGTGAACCCTGCCTGGGCGCCCGTCTTCTTGTCTCCGATCGTCGCGAAGTAGACCTGCTGGTCGAGGATCTTCGTCTTCGCCTTGAAGCCGATCTCGTTCATCACGTCACGCAGGTAGTCGACGATCGCGGGTCGCGGGTCCTTGGTGTTGCCCCAGACGGTGACCGACATGCCCTTGTAGCCGGACTTCGCGACGAGATCCTTGGCCTTGGCGATGTTGGCGGCCGTCGGCTTCTGGGTCGGGTCGCCGTACGGGCACGGGTCGTACTTCTTGTAGCCCGTGTTCGAGTACGCCGGCGGCAGGAAGTTGCACGACGGCGACAGCCGGCCACCGAAGATCCGCTGCAGCGCCGTCCGGTCGACGGCGTAGGCGACGGCCTGGCGCACTTCCAGCTTGTCGAACGGCTTGGTCGTCTCGTTGAGGAAGAACCAGTACGTGTTCGGCGGGTTGGGATCCAGCCGGAAGCGGCTCGCGTACTTCGCCTTCACCTGCGGCAGGAGGTCGCCCGCCGGGTCCTCGGTCATGAAGTCGAGCTTGCCGTCGATGACGTCCTGGGTCATCTTCGGGACCGACTCCTTGACGACGATGAACTTGTCGATCTTCGGCTTGGGGATGTCCGGGACGTCGAAGTTCGGGTTCTTCGTCAGCTCGAACTGACGGGTCGGGTTGGTGATGTGGATCGTGAAGGGACCCGCGCCGGGGATCGGCGGGTTCTGCGTCACCTTGAAGGGAGCCTTCGCGGCCGGTTCCGGCGCCGCGCTCGGGAGACCCATGGCGTAGAGGAACTTGCTGTCGGGCGCCGCGAGCTTCACGGTGATCACCCCGGTCTTGGCGTCGGCGGTGATGCCGGGGATGTCTGCGCTGGCCTTCTTGTCGGCCTGGTACTTGGCCGCGCCCACGATGCCGGACGAGAACGACGAGAACGGGCCGCCGAGGAACAGCAGCCGCTTGATCGTGTGCTCGAAATCGCTCGCCTTCACCCGCGAACCGTCGGAGTACTTGATGCCGGGACGCAGCTTGAAGGTGTAGGTCTTCTTGTCCGCCGAGATCGTCGGGAGCTTCTCGGCGAGGCCGGGAACGATCTCCGCGCCCTCGCTGCCCTCCACATGGCGGTACGTGACGAGCCCCGTGTAGACGAGCTGCAGCGCCTGGTTGGCCTGATTGGTCTGCAGGATCACCGGGTCGTAGTTGTCGGGCAGCACGCTGCCGATCCTCGCGGTGCCGCCGGTCTTGCCGCCGCTACTGGACCCGCTGTCGCTGCTGCTACCGCAGGCGGCGATGCCGAGGCAGCCGGCTGCCGCAACGAGACCCGACACCAACGCACTGCTCACCTTGGTCATAAAAACCCCGTTCTCGGTCAAACGTCACCGTTCAAGTACGACCCGAGAAACGTACCCGATTTGGCGCGTTTGTACTCGCGCTTCGTCTACTAGCGGGCGGCGAGCTGCGGGCGAAGGAAGCCGACGACGAGCTCCGCGACGGCCGCCGGGTCCTCCCAGAACGGCCAGTGGCCGCGGCCTTCGAGGATCTCAACGCGGGCGCGGGGAAGCGAGGCGCGCTGGCGCTCGGCCTGCTCGACCGGCACGTAGCGATCGTCGCTGCCCCAGATGACCAGCGCGGGCGGGTCGATCTCGCGCAGCGGCGCGGAGAGCTCGCGCTCGCCGGAGTCAGCGTCGGTCGCCCGGAACAGGCGGCGCGTGGCGCGCTTGGTCGCGCGCGGGTGACCGGCGTCGTAGATGCGGTCGATCTGGTCACGGCGCAATCCCGGGTTCTCGCGTCCGGCGAGCTGGCGGAAGCCGAGGCGGCTCGTCGAGGCCTGAAACAGCTCCCCGGCGACCGGCGTGCGCCACACGCGCGCGTACTTGTGCCATGTGTAGTCGATGAGCACGCCGGTGTTGATCAGCGTGACGCTCGCGAGGGCGTCGGGATGGGCGACGGCCCACGCCAGGCCCCACGAGCCGCCGAAGTCGTGCAGGACGAGGTGCGCGCGCTGCACCCCGAGCGCGTCGAGCAGCCCGCCGAGGTGGCGGGCGTAGCCGGCCACGGTGTAGTCGAAGTCCGCGGGCTTGTCCGCGCCGCCGAAGCCCGGCATGTCCGGCGCGATGGCCCGGGCGAAGCCGCCGACCTGGCCCATGAGGTCCTCCCAGTCCTGCCCCGAGCCCGGCGTGCCGTGCACGAAGACGACGGCCTCGGGCACGTCCGAGGGCCCAGCCTCGAAGACGGGCGAGGTGACGGAGTCGACGGCGATCTCAGACGAGCGCACGCGTCCTCATCCTCTCAGGGCGCGGCCGTCAGCGCAGGGTGCTGGGCGAGCACGGCGCACACGACCCGTCGCGCGTTCGCGCATCAGGTGGTCAGAGGTCTCGCTGGGCCCGGTCTCCCACGGCACACGCGGGTCAAGACCGGCCGGTCACCCTCCTGTCCCGGTGCTACCGTCAGTGGTCAGGAAGTCGACGCGACCTGCGAGTCGCAGCACGGAGGAACCATGGCCCCTCGTCCCAAGCGAGAGCCGCAGCCCCGAGCCAGGCGCACCTACACCGCGGGGACCTTCACGCCCGGCAAGCGCGAGACATCGGACGAGCGGCGCGTGCGCCAGCTCGCGATCGCCGTCGACGCGCAGTCAGAGCTCAAGCGCGAGGCCGCCGAGCGCCGCGCGGCGAGATCAGCCGAGTAGCGTCGCCGACGCCACGCACGTCATCCCGCGCGGCCCGTTCGCGCGGACGGTGACGGCGTCGGGGCCGCCGAAGTCGGCGATCGAGCGCTCGACGCGAAAGCCGCTCGACTTGCGGGTGCGGACCTTCCCGCGGTACGCGATCCGGCGTTCGTGGACCAGGACGACGCGCCACGTCTCCAGCGCGCGGTGGCGCTTGACGTCGAAGCGGACGGCGATCGTCCCGTCGCGCGACCGCAGCCGCAGCTGCGACGTCGCGCCTGTACTGCACGTGCCGGCGACCCGTGCTTCCTGCCGGTCGCCGCCCTTGGCGACCGCCGGCGCGGCTGTCAGCAGGCCGGCGAGAAGAACGAGCGCGAGTGCCCATGAGCGTCGTGGTGGCATCCTGACCACGATCGCCGCCGCCGGCCTGCGGCGCAATTGGACTTTTGTCTCACTCGTTCGTCACGCCATGGCGCTCGGCCCACAGCGCCGCCTGCGTGCGATCGGTGACGTCGAGCTCGCGAAAGACCCGAGTGAGGTGCGACTTGACCGTCTTCTCGCTGATCTGCAGGCGGCGCGCGATGAGCTTGTTGGGCAGGCCGGCGACGAGCAGCGCGAGTACCTCGCGCTCGCGCTCTGACAGCCCGGCGAGGGGGTCGGGCGCCGAGCGGGCGTCGAGCATGGTGCGGGCGGCGCGGGGGTCAAGCGGCGACTCGCCGCGTGCGGCAGCGCGAATGCCGTCGCCGACCTCGTCGGCATCGAGGTCCTTGAGCAGGTAGCCGCAGGCGCCGGCTTCGAGCGCACCCATGATGCGCGGCCTATCGGAGAACGCGGTCAGCACGAGCACCGCGATGCCCGGCTGCGTCGCCAAAATGCGCTTCGTCGCCTCGATGCCGTCGAGCACGGGCATGTCGAGGTCCATGAGCACCACGTCAGGCTCGAGGAGCGCGCTCTGCGCCACCGCCTGTTCGCCGTCGGCGGCGACGCCGGCGAGCTCGATGCCGTCGAGCGCGGAGATCATCCGCCCGAGGCCGTCGCGGATGACGCCGTGGTCGTCGGCGAGCAGGACACGGATCATCGTCTGGGCAGCCTCAACTCGACCGTTGTACCGGCCCCCGGCGTCGACTGCACCGAGAGGGTCCCGTCGGCCTGTGCGACGAGGCCCTCCAGCAGCGTGAGGCCAAGATGGCCCTCGGCGCCGCGACGCGCGCGGGAGTCGGTCGCGAACCCCTTGCCGTCGTCGGTGACGGCGAGGCGCGTCTCATCCGGCGTCGGATGCGTGACGGCGACACGGACGGACGCCGGCTCAGCGTGGAGCTGGGCGTTGCGGATGGCCTCTCGGGCGACTCGGTAGACGAGCGGGTCGCTCGTGCCGGCGCCGGTCGTCCCGTCGACGTCGAGCGACGTCGCGATCCCGGCGGCCTCGAGCGGACTCAGCAGGTCGCTGAGCGCCACCTCCAGACCGGCCGACTCGAGGTTCGGCGGGTGGATCTCGACGAGGAGCGTGCGCAGGTCGCGCACGCCCTGGCGCAACGTGAGCGTGGCGCCACGCAGCGCGTCGGCCTCGTCGTCGTCGCCGCGGCGCTGCGCCTCGGCGGCGATCGGGGCCAGGCCGAAGGCCACGCCGGCGAGATCCTGCACGACGCCGTCGTGGAGATCTGACGCGATTCGCCGGCGCTCCTGCGTCGAGGCCTCGACCGCGTTCTCGAGCAGCGTCTCGCGCTCGCGGTGGCCACGCTGCAGTCGCCGCGCCATCGCCCACGCGAGCGGCAGTTGGAAGAGCGCGAGCACGAGGAGCCCGCCGAGCAGCGGCGGCGCGAGCGACGCGAGCAGGCGCCGCCCGTTGGCGGTCACGGCGCTGTAGCGCTGGTAGATCTCGAACAGGACCTGGGTCCCGTTCGGGGTCCGGATGGTGGTGTGCGCCTCGAGCAGCTTTCCCTGCGGGCGCTCGTAGCGGTTCTCGGGCTTGCTGAGGTCTGAGACCTCGGCCTGCGCGGCATTGGTGGTGAACAGCGCGAGTTCGTCGTCGCCGAGCCCGAAGCGCTTGCCGATGAGCGCGGGCTCGTCGGAGTACAGGACCCGGCCGTCCTTCGACCACAGCTTTACGCGCACGATCGAGCCGCCGAGCGTCTGCGCCTGCACGAGATCGTCGAGATAGCGGATCGCCGCCTTGTCGCCGTGCAGGATGCCGTCCTTCAGCCCCGCCGCCTCGACCAGTCGGCTCTCGGCCCGGACGCGGTCGCGCGTGTCGCGCACGGCCTCGCGGGTCGCCACGCCGCGCAGCGCGAAGAATCCGCCGACGACGATGACGGCAAGCGCCGCGAGGCTGCCGAGCATGAAGCGCCCCACGGCCCAGTCCACGCGCGGCGCGGTCGCTCCTCCACGCGCACGGCGCTGCGACCTAAGTCCCATTGCGAGCCAGACCGGCCCGGTCCGACAGTGTCCCCACGCACTCAAACAAGGGACCGGAGAACATCATGAACACGAGCCGAATCATTACTTCCAGCCTAGTCATCGCAATCGCCGCGATCGCTCCTACAGCCGCGATCGCCAAGAACGGCGCCGACGACAACCCCAGCGTGTTCGACGACCACGGCGGCCAGACGCAACAGGGTTCGAGCTCGAGCTCGAGCTCGAGCTCCAGCGGTGGCGCCAGCAGCAGCGTCGTGAGGTCCACCGGCACGTGCACCGGTTCGTCGACCGCCAAGCTCAAGGCCAAGCCGCGTGACGGCCGCCTGGAGACGGAGTTCGAGGTCGACCAGAACAAGAACGGCGTGAAGTGGAAGGTCCGCATCCGCCGCAACGGCAATCTCGCCGTGAAGAAGAGCGTCAAGACCAAGGCCCCGAGCGGTTCGTTCAGCGTCGAGCGTCGCCTGACTGACGGCGCCGGCAGCGACACGATCACGGCCCGGGCGACGAGCCCGACCGGCGAGGTCTGCACCGCCAGCCTCACGATCTGAGCCGCGGCGTCGCCGACCGCGATGACGCCACAGGGCCCGCCAACCGGCGGGCCCTTTCTGTGGTGAGGCGCTCCGCGCCGCAAACCTTCGCGTTGCACAGATCCGCATGGGCGTCGTACACCTGTCCGTTTAGGGGTGTGGCCGGGGGCCAAACGCGCCGATCAATGCCCCATGTTCGCCCGCGGAGACCGTGAAGAGCTCGAGCGCAAGCTCGCCGCCGCTCGCACACGGATCACCGAGCTCGAGACGGAGATCCTGCGGCGCGGACGCGACGCGCTCACCGGCTCGCTGCCGATCGAGCACTTCCGTGGCCAGCTCACCGACGAGATGCAGCGCGTCCGGCGCCACAATCTCGCCGGATCCCTTGCGCTCCTGCAGGTCGACGGCCTCGCCGACGTGCACCGCGAGCACGGCTTCGAGAGCGGCGACATGATGCTGCGAAAGCTCGTCGAGACCCTGCGCGCCGGCACGCGCACCGAGGATCTCGTGGCGCGCATGAGCGACGATCGCTTCGCGCTGTTGCTGCGCGAGTCCGACGAGGGCGCCGCTCGCGCCTGCGTCGACCGCGTGCTGCTCGAGCTCGAGCGCCTGGAGGTCGGCCCCGTGCGCGGCATCGGCGTGTCGGTCGGCATCTCGTCGCTGCGCTCCGCCGAGAACCCCGTTGACCTCTTCGATCAGGCCGCGCATGCCCTCGGCGACGCCCAGGCCGCCGGCGGCGGGCGCCTCGTGACGGCCGCGGAGGTCGTGGCCGACGGCGAGGACCTCGTCGAACGCCTGCACCGTCGCGACGCGGTCGAGGCCCTCGCGGTCGCGCTGCTCGAACGCGACCGCTACACCGGCGAGCACTCCGAGTCGGTCGTCGACATGGCGTGCAGCGTCGCGAAGGCGCTCGGACTGCAGTCGACCCAGATCGAGCACGTCCGCCAGGGCGCGCTGCTGCACGACATCGGCAAGGTCGGGATCCCCGATGCGATCCTCAACAAACCGGGACCCCTCACACCCGATGAGCGCGCCGTCATGGCCGAGCACCCCGTGATCGGCGAGCGCATCCTGCGCGGCATCGGCGGCTTCGCGCCGGTGGCCGACATCGTCCGTCACGAGCACGAGAGCTGGGATGGCTCCGGCTACCCCGACCAGCTCGCCGGCCTGGACATCCCGGTCGGCAGCCGCATCATCCTCGCCTGCGACGCCTACCACGCGATGACGAGCGATCGGCCCTACCGCGCACGGATGTCCCACGCCGACGCCTTCAAGGAGCTCTCACGCTGCGCCGGGCGCCAGTTCGACCCCGACGTGACGCAGTCGCTCATCGGGCACCTCTACAACGAGCGCGCCGGAAGGTTGTCGCTGGTCAGCTGAGCCGGACCGCCGGACATCGGGGGTAATCCCCTACCCGGCGCCCTGATCTCGCTCCATGTCCACGACCGCTCCGGTCCGCGCGCTCTCGCGCGCGGCCGCGATGATCTGAAGCGCGGCGACGCCGTCGCGCGGGTCGACGGGCATGGGTGTGCCGTCGCGCAGGGCGTCGCGCACGCCCGCGTAGAACCGCTCGTAGGCGCCGCGCCGGATCGGGAGCGTGCGCTCCCCGTCCGCGTCGACGAACCGCGCGGGCTCGCCCTCGCCCCACCCCGGGTCGCCGGGACGCAGCCCGGCGACGAGCTGAGGCTCCTGCGGATCGAGACCTGGCGTCTCGATCCCCGCGCGCGTCCCGCTCACCCGCATCGAGCGCCCGCCGAGCGGCGCGACCGTGCTCATCCACAGGTGCGAGCGCACGCTGCCGGCGTGCTCGAGCGCGACGAAGACGTCGTCGTCGACCTGGGCGCCCGGGCGCCGGGCGTCGATCTCGGCGTACACGCGCAGCGGCGGGCCGAACAGGATCCGCGCCTGGTCGACGAGGTGCGGCCCGAGATCGAGCAGCAACCCGCCTCCCTCCGCCGGATCACCCCGTTCGCGCCACGCGCCGGCCCTGAGCGGGCGGAAGCGTTCGTAGCGCGACTCGAAGCGCGTCACCTCGCCGAGCTCGCCGGTCGCCACGACGTCCCGGATCGTGAGGAAGTCGCCGTCCCAGCGGCGGTTCTGGAAGACCGTGAACGGCACGCGCGCGGTGGCGAACGCGTCGACGAGATCGGCGGCCGCCGCCACGCCGGGCGCGATCGGCTTGTCCATGACGACCGGGATGCGTCGCGCGAGTGCCGCGCGCGCGACCTGCACATGCAGCCGGTTGGGCGTCGCGACGACGAGCAGGCCGATGCCGGACACGGCGCGCAGGAGCTCCTCCGCGTCGGCGGCGACCGCGACCCCCGGATACACCGCCCGCGCCCGGGCCGCCCGCGCAGGATCCGATGTCGTGACCGCGGCGACCTTCAGACCATCCGTCGCCGCGACGAGCGGCGCGTGGAACACCTCGCCGGCCAGCCCGAAGCCGGCGATCGCGACGCGCAGATCGCTCACGCCGCGGCGCGGTAGAGCATGTCGATCGCGCGCGCCTGGCCGAGCGCGTCGGCGCGGCCGAGCAGCGGCGCGCGCTCGCCTCCGATCGCAGCGGCCATGTCCTCGAGCTCGAGCCGATAGCTGTCGGCGCGATCTGGCTCGACGACCTCGCGCTCCGTGCCGCGCTCGAGCACGATCTGCGGCTGCGCCGCGTGCCATGGGTCGGCGAGCAGGAGCCGGCCCTCCGTGCCCGCGATCTCCAGGCCGCTGCGCCCCGCGACGTCCAGGCCGCAGTCGATCATCGCGAGCACGTCATCCTCGAAGCGCAGCAGCCCCGTGAGTCGCACGTCGACCCCCGTGGGGCCCATGACCGCCTGCGCCGCGACGCTCGTCGGCTCGCTGCCGGCGGCGAAGCGCACGCCGCTCACGCAGTAGCAGCCGACGTCCATGAGCGCCCCGCCGTCGAGCGCTGGATCCAGGCGCACGTCGACCGCGCGCGTGAGCCGGAACGAGAACGTCGCGCGGATGAGCCGCAGCTCGCCGACCGCGCCGTCGTCGAGCATCTCGCGCAGCCGCCTGGTCTGCGGGCTGTGGCGCCACATGAAGGCCTCGCTGAGGACGAGCCCCGCCCGCTCGGCGGCGTCGAAGGCGCGCGCCACCTGCTCGGGCCGGCGGTCCAGCGGCTTCTCGCACAGGACGTGCTTGCCGGCCTCGATTGTCCGCACCGACCAGTCGACGTGCATGCTGTTGGGCAGCGGGATGTAGACGGCCTCGACCTCCGGATCGGCGAGCAGCGCGTCATAGGAGCCGTGCGCGCGGGGAATGTCGTGCGCGTCAGCGAAGGCCTGCGCGGCGGACTGACTGCGACTCGCCACCGCGACGATGTCTGCGGCGTCGGTCGCGCGCGCGGCGGTAATGATGCGAGCGTTGATGCCGGCCGTCGAAAGCAGGCCCCAGGCTATCCCCACGACGCTTCGCTCATCGGCCGGAACGTCGTCGTCAGCAGACGCATGCCCGGCGGCCGCGTGATCGCGAACATCACGACGTCGGCGACGTCCTCCGGGCTCAGCATCCGCTCGAGCTCAGGCATGTCCTCGGTGCGCCCGGTGCCGATCGCGAAGTCCGTCGCGACGCCGCCCGGACAGATGCTTGTGCAGCGCACGCCCTGTTCGCGCATCTCGTGGTCGAGCGCGCGCGTGAAGCCGACCTGGCCGAACTTCGAGGCGTTGTAGATCGCCTCGCCGGGGAACGCTCGCACCCCCGCGACCGACGCCAGCGACACGAAGTCGCCCCCGCCGGCCGCGAGCAGGTGCGGCAGTGCGGCCCGCGCCGTGTAGATGACGCCCTTGAGGTTGACGTCGATCATGAGCTCGAGCTGCTCGGGATCGAGCTCGAGGAACGGTCCGTACGCGCCGACGCCCGCGTTGGCGACGACGATGTCCAGGCGACCGTGCGCCTCGACCGTCGCCGCCACGAGCGCATCGACGGCGCGCGGATCGCGGACGTCGGTGGGCAGCGCCACCGCGCCTGCGATCCCGAGGTCGTCGCCGCTGCGCGAGCCAAGCCCGAGCGCGACGCCGGCCGCGTCGAGCCGGTGTGCAACCGCGGCGCCGATGCCGCGGCTGGCGCCGGTGACGAGCGCGATCTTGCCAGTGAGGTCGGAAGGGCTAACGACGCGCTCCCGATTTTGCGCGCTGCGTCCTGATGACGGCGTCGATGACGACCGCCACGAGCAGGACGCCGCCGGTGATCATGAACTTCACCGAGGACTCGAGCGCGAGCAGGTCCATGCCGTTGGAGATCGAGCCGATGACGAGCGCTCCGAGGAGCGCGTGCCAGACCGAGCCGCGGCCGCCGAACAGGCTCGTGCCCGCGATGACCGGGCCGGCGATCGCGAGGAGCAGCAGGTCGCTTCCGCCCGACCCTTGGTTGACGGCGAGCAGCCGTGAGGCCGCGAGGATCCCGCCGGCCGCCGCGAGCGTCGAGGCGAGCACGAAGACCATGATCCGCAGCCGGTCGACCTTGATGCCGACGCGTCGCGCGGCCTCGGCGTTGCCGCCGACCGCGAAGACGTGGCGGCCGAACGTCGTCCGCGTCGTGAGGAACACGAATGCCGCGCACATCCCCACGAGGATGAGCCCGGCGAGCGGGATGCCGCGGTCGGCGGTGAGCACGAGCACGCTCGCGATCGTCCCGATGGCCACGAAGACGAGGCGGATCAGGAACGCGGCGAGGTTGGGCGGCGCGAGACCCGCGCGCGCTCGGCGCACGCGCTCCAGATAGCCCGACGCGGCGTACGCGCCGACGACGACGACAACCATGACCCAGCCGAACGCTTCGCCGTAGAACGTGCCGGTCATGCCGGTGATCGTGTCGTCGTTCAGGTTCACCGTGCCGGTGTCGCCGAGCACCTTGAGCAGTGCCCCCTGCCACGCGAGCAGGCCGGCGAGCGTGACCACGAACGAGGGGATGTTGAAACGCGTCACGAAGATGCCGTTGAGCAGGCCGATCAGGGCGCCGACGGCGAGGCCGGCGAGGATCGACGGCACCGGGCCCCAGCCGTGCTTGACGTTCAGCACCGCCATGACGGCGGCGGCGAGCCCGCTCACCGCGCCGACGGACAGGTCGATCTCGCCGAGGAACAGGATGAGCACGACGCCGATCGAGATCATGCCGACGGCAGCGATCTGCAGCACGAGGTTCGTGAGGTTGAACGACGTGAGGAAGCGGTCGTTCTGGGTCTGGAAGATGATCCAGATGAGCGCGAGCACGAAGGCGACGCGCAGCGATCCGAGCTGCGCGAGGCGCGTCGCGAACGTCGCGCGGGGTGTGTCGGGGCTGTCCGGAGCCGGCGCCGCGGGCGCGGGTGCTGTGGCGGTGGTCATGTCGTCGCTCCGCTCTGAGCCGCGGCCCCGTTGCTCGTCGGACGCGAGCCGGTGATGGCGCCGACGACCTCCTCGGGCGAGGACTCGCTCGTATTGAAGGTCGCGACGCGGCGGCCGAGCCGCAGGACGATCACGCGGTCGGCGACGGTGAAGATGTCGGTCATGTTGTGGCTGATGTAGATGACGCCGAGCCCACGCTCGCGCGTGCGCTTGACGAGGTCGAGGACCTGCGCGGTCTGCGCGACGCCGAGCGCCGCCGTGGGCTCGTCGAGGATGAGGATCTTCGGGTCGCCGAGCAGCGATCGCGCGATGGCCACCGACTGGCGCTGGCCGCCGGAGAGCCCGCCGACCTCGGTCCGCACGCTGCGCAGCGTCGTCACCGACAGCGAGTCGAGCAGCGCGAGGGCGCGGTTCTCCATGGCGATCTCGTCGAGCGCCTTGACGGCCGCCTGCGGGCCGTGCTCGATCTCCTCGCTGCCAAGGAAGAGGTTCGCGACGACGTCGAGGTTGTCGCACAGCGCGAGGTCCTGGTAGACCGTCGCGATCCCGAGACCGGTCGCGTCCTGCGGCGAGCCGATCGACACCTCGCGGCCGTCGAAGAAGTACTGGCCCTCCTCGCCGGGCTGGATGCCCGAGATCGACTTGATCAGCGTGGACTTGCCGGCGCCGTTGTCGCCGACGAGCGCAACGACCTCACCGGCGTCGACTTCGAAGTCGACGCCGGTGAGTGCCTCCACGGCACCGAAGCGCTTGCTCACCCCCTTGGCTTCAAGGAGGTGACGTTTCGCTTCCGTCGTGCTGGAGGCGGTCATTGCCTTGCTCCTTACTGGATCCCGTACTTCGTGCAGGCTGCTGCGTACTTCCCGGTGCAGATCTCACTTGCCTTCCAGTACTTGTCCGCGACGACGGTGGACTTCACCTTGTCCGCGGTCACGGCCTGGACGGGGATCTTGAACGTCGGGATGTCCACCTTGCCGTTGTTCTCCTTCGTGTTCTCGCCCGTAGGCGTCTTGCCCTGAGCGAGCGCCACGGCCCACTCGGCCGCCTTCTTGGACAGCGGGATGATCGGCTTGTAGATCGTCATGTACTGCTCGCCGGTGAGCACCCGCTGGATGCCCGCGAGCTCTGCGTCCTGACCGGTCGTCGGACGCGTCGACGGATCGATCCCGGCACCCTTCATCGCCGCAATCGCGCCGCCGCCGGTCCCGTCGTTGGCGGCGTAGACGCCGACGAACCCGTTCTTGCCGAGCGACGCGATCGCCTGATCCATCTCGGTCTGTGCCTTCGCGGCGGTCCAACCCGGCGTGTCGTACTCCTTGCCGACCTTCAGGCCGCTCTTGTCGATCACGGAATGTGCGCCCGCCTTGAAGAGCTTGGCGTTGTTGTCGGCCGGGTCGCCGTTGATCATCACGATCGAGCCGGACTTCTTGTCGGCCTTGAGCTTGTCGACGAGGGCCTGAGCCTGGAGCTTGCCGACCGACGGGCTGTTGAACTCGACGTAGTAATCGGGCTTGGAGTTCAGCAGGAGCCGGTCGTAGCTGATGACCGGGACCTTCTTCGCGTTGGCCTGGTTGACGATCGCGGCGGCGGCGGCGCCGTCGACCGGATCGAGCACCAGCACGTTGGCGCCCTGCGCGAGGGCCGCCTCAGCCTGCTGCTGCTGCTTGGCCGCGTCCTGCGTCGCGTTGGAGTACAGGAGCTTGCAGTCCGGGCAGAGCGCTTTGACGTTCTTCTCGAACAGCGGATGATCCGAGCTCTCGTAGCGCGCCGTCGTGTTCTCCGGCAGCAGGAGGGCGATCGTCTTGCCGCCTCCGCCGCTGCTCGAGCTCTTCTTGTTGTCGCTGCCGCAGCCTGTGGCGACGATGGCGAGTGCTGCCGCACCGGCCACGAATGGCACGGCACGCCAGCGTGATCTGACATTGACCCTCATGTGACTGACTCTCCTTGTGGTGCTTTGACCCGGGAGGCCGCCGCCGGAGCTGCGACCTCTGATTGCCGCGCCGCCAGCTCGAGCGCGCCGAGAACCTCGGCACGTTCGCCCAGCACGCCGCGGATGATCCGAACGTCGTCCGCCGCCGATGGGATGGCGTAGCGGTGCACTGCTTCCCGGAGGGGATCGAGCAGGACATCGCCCGCGGCACTGACCGCGCCGCCGACGATGACCAGCTCTGGGTTGAAGGCGTTGACGATGGCCGCCACGGAACGGCCGAGAACGCGGCCGGCGTCGGCGATCGCGCGGCGCGCGCCGGAGTCGCCCTCGTTCGTGAGCGACATGACCTCGCCGAGCGTGAGGTCGGCGCCGTGGCTCGGACGCAGCAGGCGGATGATCGCGTGGCCGCCGGCCATCATCTCCAGGCAGCCGCGGTTGCCGCAGCGGCAGATCGGGCCGCTCTCGTCGACGAGCACGTGGCCGAGCTCGCCGGCTGTGCCGCCGGCGCCGCGATAGAGCTCGCCGCCGAGGATCAGGCCCGCGCCGACCCCACCGGAGACCATGAGGTAGATCGCGTCGCTGCAGCCGATGCCCGCGCCGAGCGTGACCTCGGCGAGCGCGCCGAGGTTCGCGTCGTTGTCGAGGTGCACCTGCACCCCGAGCCGCTGGGCAAGCTCGTCGACCGGCTTGATGCCGGCCCAGCCGGGGAGGATCTTGCCGGCGTGGACCGTGCCCGCCTCGATGTCGATCGGGCCCGAGAGCGCTATGCCGGCGCCGAGGATCCGGTCACCCTCCACGTCGGCAGCGCTCATCACCTCGTCGGCGAGCTCGACGGCGAGCTCGAGCGCGCGTCGCGCCGACGTGTCGACATCGTGGAGCTGCATGCGCTCGGCGAGGATCGTGCGCGACAGGTCGGCGATCGCGACGCGGATCTGCTCGTGGCCGAAGTCGATCCCGAGGACGAGCCCGGCGGAGCGGTCGAGCGACAGCAACGTGGGCGGGCGGCCCTGCTGGGAGGTGCGCGTGTCCGGCTCGTGCTCGACGACCATGCCGCCGGCCTGAAGCTCGGAGACGAGCGTCGAGACCGTCGACCGCGACAGGCCCGTGAGCCGTGCGAGATCGGCGCGGCTCGCGCTGCCGCGCCGCCGCAGCGTGTCCATCAGCTGACGGCGATTTCGTTCCCGGAGACTCTCGAGAGAGCCTGACCCAACCGGTTCCATCGACGGAACTGTGCCCAGAAGCACAATGTTTTGTCAAGAGTTCGACAGAAAGACCCCGACAGTGCGGCTCAGTTTGTCCGGATCTCGCACCAAATCGTCGCGTTGGACCCGAATTTGGAGGCCGTCCAGTCAGAACGCGCGCCGGTCAAGCCCGCGCCACCGACCGTCGATGGACGTGTTGCAGTACTCAAGAATCAGCCGCCGGGCTCGGACAGCCCCCGCCGCTGGGCTCGGACAGCCCGTTTCAGGGGGTCGTTCGTGTTCTGCTCGCGGTTGTCATTTTTTGGGGCCAAGGCGCTGTGTCTCGCAGCACTTGCCGTCGGCGTCGTCCTCGCCGGCTTCGGCCCGGCCGTTTCGTCCGCGTTGGCTTCGACGCCCACCGTGGATCTTGGCCAGGCGTCGACCTACGCGGCATTGAGCGGCGCCTCCGTCGGCAATACCGTCAACGCCCTCGGCGCCCCGCACACGACGCTGCGCGGCGACCTCGGCGTGAAGGCCAACGCGCAGCCCACCGGCTTTCCGCCCGGCGTGGTCACCGGGACGACCCGGATCGGCAGCGCGGCCGCCGCTCAGGCACATGCGGATCTCGTCACGGCGTACACCGAGGTCGTCAATCGGACGGGCGGCAGCCCACTCGCGGGGGCCCTGGCCGGCGTGACGGTCCTCCCGGGGCTGCACACGATCGCCGCTGCCGCGTCGAACACGACGACGGTCACCCTTGACGGCCAGGGCAACCCGGACGCCGTCTTCGTCTTCCAGGTCAACGGAGCGCTGGCCTTCGCCGCAGGCAGCCACGTCAAGCTGACCAACGGCGCCCAGGCGTCCCATGTCTTCTGGCAGGTCAACGGTGCCGGCGCCATCGGCGCCAACGCCGATTTCGCGGGAACGCTCATGGCGATGGACGCGATAGCGGTCGGCAACTCGACCATGTTCAACGGCCGCGCGTTCGCTCGCAACGGCGCCCTCACGCTGGACGCCAACGAGTTCTACAGCGCCCCGCCCGTCGTCACGATCGCCGGTGGGAACACCGCGATCACGACCGACACGACCCCGACGATCAGCGGCACGACCGATGTCGAGGCGCCCGCGGTTGTCACGGTGACGGTCAACGGAAAGACCCTCACCGCGACTCCCTCCGGCGGCGCATGGTCGGTGACCTCGGCGCTCCTCGCGAACGCCGCGTACCCCGTCGTCGCCTCGGTGAGCGACGCGGCCGGCAACCCCGGCAGCGCCACGCAACAGCTGACGGTCGACACGGTGCTGCCCGTCGTCACGATCGACGACGGACCGTCCGCGACGACGAACGACCCGAGCCCGACGATCGCCGGCATGAGCGACGTCGCACCGGGCTCGGTCGTCCGGGTGACCGTCGGCTCGCAGACCCGGACCGCGGTCGTCCAGCCAGAGGGAACGTGGAACGTGAGGCTGACCGCGCTCACCGAGGGCAGCCACGCCGTCACCGCCTCCGTCACCGACCCCGCCGGCAACGACGGCACCGACAGCCAGGTGCTGACCGTCGACACAACCGCACCCGCGGTGACGATCGGCGGCGGCGCGACCGCGCTGACGGGCGACGCGACCCCCGACGTCTCCGGGACGGCAGACGTCGCGCCTGGCACGACCGTCACCGTGACACTCGCGGACGAGACGCTGACCGCGCTCGTCCAGGACGGCGGGACATGGTCGGTGACCGCATCGGCCCTCTCCGATGGCCCGCATCGCGTCGTCATGTCCGTCTCCGACGCGGCTGGAAACCCGGCCGGCTTCACCCAGTGGCTGACCGTCGACACGGTGTCGCCGGCCGTCGCGATCACCGGCGGGCAGACCGCGACGACGAACGACATGAGCCCGACCATCCGGGGAACCTCCGATGCCGCGCCCGGCACGACCGTCACGGTCTCGATCGCGGGCCAGACGATGACGACGCTCCTACAGGGCAGCGGCTCGTGGAACGCCACGCCGAACGTCGTCGGTGCGGGTGCGTGGCCGGTCCTCGCCTCGGCTCCGGATCCGGCCGGCAACGTGGGGACCGCAATCCAGACGCTCACCATCACCACGGGCACGCCGCCCCCGCCACCCCCACCCCCGCCGCCTCCGCCGCCTCCGCCGCCTCCGCCTCCGGGTGCAGGCGAACCCGGGCAGCAAGGCGACCCCGGGCAGGCAGGCGCTCCCGGCTCGAACGGCACGTCCCCGCCGAGCGACGGCAGCTCGATCGACGTGGTGACCAAGAGCCTCATCGCCGGTAACGGCAGCCAGAAGCTCAAGGGCTCGTCGCTGTCGATCGCCACGAAGGTGACCGCTCCCGCGACGAGCCGTATCGTCGCCACCGCGACGGGCACCGTGAGGATCAAGGGCGTCAAGACGGCGATCAAGCTCACCCGCGCGACCGCGACGATCGCCGCCGGTCACAGTGCGACGCTGACGCTCAAGTTGAAGGGCGCCAAGAAGGCCGCCAGGGCAGTGTTCAAGAAGATCAAGAAGGCCGCGCACAAGGGCACGAAGGTGACCGCGACGATCACGATCAAGACCGTCGACGCCGCCGGCCACGCCGGCACGGTCAAGCGGACGGTGAAGCTGAAGTAGCGCCGCCTCCACGAGGGAGAGGTCGGCGGCGCCGAACCACCCTTCGCCGCGGGCCGGCTCGACGCCGCGTTCGCCTGCCGCCGCGCGGACGGCGAAGCCGCTGCTCACTCCGTTGCGCGGAACCGGACGCCAGCCACCGCGGCGCAGAGACCCGGAGTTCGTCGATCCCCAGCGAGGTGCTGGCCATCGAGGTCAAGCAGTACGCCCCGGCGATCACCAGACGATCGTGCCCCGCGTCATCGGCGCCACCCAGGATGCGAAGGACAGCAAACCCCCGGCCGTGGGAGCCGCTTCGACCGTGGGCGGCTGCTCGCCCTACTCAACCCTGTCGGTCTTGGACTCGACCTGGGACTCCGCCCGCATCGAGGCTCTCGCACGGCGGATCGAAGCAATCGATGGCTCCGCGGTCGAACATCTCCCGCCCCAGCATCGCGATCGGTTCGACCGCATACTCGTCAGCCAGGCCGCCGTCGAAGGCGGCGAGCTCATCTCGCGAGACGACGCATTGCGACCCTACGACCGCCGCCACACCCGGCCAAACGTCACCACCACCAAGTCGCCGCGCTCGTGTCAGCCGGCCGAGACGGCTCCGGCCTTGGCGCGGTGGAAGACCTCGGCGAGCTCCTTCATGTCTCCGGGCTTGCCCTCGAGCTTGAACGAGCCTCCGCGGGCGGCGATCTCCATGACGCCCGTCATGCCCATGCGCTTCACGTCGAGCGAGTCCACCTCTGCGAGCGGGACGACGCTCAGCACGTCGGCGATCTCCTTGATCGCGCCCATCGCGCTGACCTTGACCTTCATCGTCACGAGGCTGGTCGGTGTGATCGCGACGGCGCCCGGGTTGCCGATCTCGATGCCGGCGGCCTCCGCGCCCCGGCGCTGCTTACCCGCCCAACGGGACCCGATCTCACCGACGATCACCCCAGCGCCAGCCGCTGCTGTCGACGCCCCGCGAGGCTTGCCCCATGCCGCACCGAGAATCTCCTCATCCAACTTCCCTTCTGCCGCAGCGATGATCTGCTCCTGATGCTTCGACATGTGGCCTCCTCATGGTTGGCGTCCGTGGGCGAGTATCTCCGAACTGGACTGCTGAGCTCAGCCTTACTTGACGCCTTTCGGGGCCAAGAAGCGAGCCGGTGGCTGGTGCGGTCGGGATCACCTCACGGCTGAGGAGCGAGTTGAGCTCGGGTGGCGGGCGGGCAGGCTCACGCTCGCCTATCGGGACGTGCTCGGGCGGCGTGTCTGCAAGAGTTTCGAGCATGTCCGACGAGGCCACGCCTGCGAGCCCCTCCGGGATCATCGACGCGATCATTGAACAGCTGGACGACTGGCGGGGCGAGCGGCTGTCCCAGATTCGCGACCTCATCAGACAGGCCGACCCCGACGTGGTCGAGGAGATCAAATGGCGGAAGCCGTCAAACCCTCTCGGCGTCCCCGTTTGGACACGCGACGGGATTATCTGCACCGGCGAGACATACAAGGACAAGGTGAAGGTCACCTTCGCCAAGGGCGCTTCGCTTGAGGATGCAGCCGGTCTTTTCAACGCCAGCCTCGATGCGAAGGTGAGGCGCGTCATTGACCTCGGGGAGGGAGACAGAATCGACGATGAGGCCTTCAAGGCCCTCGTCCGTGCCGCAGCGAAGCTGAACGCGTCTTAGTGCTGAAGTGCTGATACGGGAAAGGCTTCGGTCCGCAACCGACGAGTGGGCGCGGCCCGAAATTGTCGCGGGGGGAACGGTCCATTCCTCGCGACCTCGACCGGCCGACGCGTATGGATCCGAGCCGGCGAGGGTCCGGTATGCACGCAGAAGCGCCGCCGCCTGCAGTCAATCGGTCAGCCGGAAACCGCGGCGAGCTCGCGCCTGATCTGCTTCGGCGTCGCCTTGCCGCGCACGCCGAGGCCCTGCGCGAAGTGCGCGACGCGCAGCTCCTGCAGCATCCAGTGCACGGCGGGCGCGGCGGGGCGACCGCCGCGTGCGGCGTATTCCTGCTCCAGCTCGTGGATGGCGCTCATGCGGTCGCGGTCGGCGGCGACGGCGTCGGGCAGGCGGTCCAGCCGGCGGATCGCGCCGCGCAGGTAGCGCACGACGTCGGGCAGGCGGGCGGCGCCGGTGGCGGCGACGAAGCCGGGGTAGACGAGGCCGCCGAGCTGCCTGGCCACATCGAGCTGCGCGGGCTGGAGCGCGGGATCGGCCGGCAGCTCGTCGCTGCGGCGGCGCAGCTCCGCCGCCACGTCGAGCACGGCGACGACGTCGGCGACGATCGCGGCCATGGTCTGCGGGAGTCGCGCGGCGACGTGCTCGCACAGCGCGGTGAACCCCGCTTCGTTCCAGGCGGGCCCGCCGCCGGATGCGATCAGCGTGTCGAGCGCCGCCACGTAGGCGTCATCCAGGTGCGCCGCCGCGCCGCCGTTCGGTGCGCCGGCCAGCGTCAGGGCGGCTTTGGTGGAGAGTCCGCGCTGCACGGCGCGCAGCGGCGACGCGGTCGTGAGCATCAGCAGGCGCCGAGTTCCGGCCCGCATGGCAACGGCTTGCGCGGCCGGCGTCTCGAGTGCACGCACGGCGACGCTGGCGCCCTCGTCCACGAGCGCCGGGTACGCGCGCACCGCGTCACCGGTTCCCGGCAGCGCGACGCTGCGTGGCAGGTCGCCGATGCTCCAGTCGGTCAACCCGTCGCGCTCGACCGACGCGGTCTGCTCGGCGAGCTGCGCGCGCAGCCGCGGGGCGACCTCTGCGCGCAGCGCGTCGAGGTCGTCGCCCGCCGCGACCGCGGCGCCGCCCTCGTCGAGGACCGCGAAGCGCGGCCGCAGGTGCGCGGGCAGCCGCGACAGGTCGAACTGCTCGGGCGCCACGCGCACGCCTCGGGCGCGTTCGAGCTCGCGCGTCACGGCCTCGACGATCGATCCGGGTCCGGGCTTGAGCGCCGCGACGACCTGCGCCGCCGTGTCCGGGATCGGCACGAGCGGCCGGCGCAGCTGCTTGGGCAGCGACCGGATCAGCGCGATCACGAGCTCCTCGCGCAGTCCCGGAACGAGCCAGTCGAAGCCGTCGGCGCGCAGCCGCGGCAGGTCCGCGAGCGGAACGTTCACGGTGACGCCGTCGACATCGGAGCCGGGCTCGAAGCGGTAGGTCAGCGGCAGTTCGAGTTCGCCCTGGCGCCACTCGTCGGGCAGCGCGCCGGGGTCGGCGCCAACGTCACCGACGAGCAGCTCGCGGGTGAACGTCAGCAGCGCCGGGTCGCGCCGCCGCGCGTCCTTCCACCAGCGGTCGAAGTGCCCGCCGGACACGACGTCCTGCGGGATGTGGGCGTCGAAGAAGTCATAGAGCTGCGCGTCGGTCGCGACGATGTCCCGCCGCCGCGCGCGATGCTCTAGCTCCTCGGCCTCCTCGACCAGCGCGCGGTTCTCTTCTACGAAGCGGTGGCGCGTGTTCCAGTCGCCCTCGATCAGCGCGCGGTGGATGAACAGCGAGCGCGACAGGTCCGGGTCGATCGCACCGTACGGGACGGTCCGCGCGGCGACGACCGGCAGGCCGTAGAGCGTCGCGCGCTCGGTCGCGACGACCGAGGCGCGCTTGGCGTCCCAGCGCGGCTCCGAGTACGTGCGCTTGATCAGGTGCTCCGCGAGCGGCTCGATCCAGCGCGGCTGGATTTGCGCGGCGGTGTGGCCGAGTAGGCGCGTCGTCTCGACGAGCTCGGCGACCATCACCCACGCCGGCGGCTTGCGCGCGAGCGCCGAGCCCGGCGACAGCGTGAAGCGCGCGCCGCGCGCGCCGGCGTACTCGCGCCGGCCCCCCGTCGCGCTCGCCCACATGCGAGAGCAGGCCCGCGAGCAGCGCGCGGTGGATGTCGTCGTCGGCCGCCGGCTGCTCGTTGAGCGTCACGCCGACCGAGCGCGCCGACCGGCGCAGCGAGCCGGCGAGATCCTGCCACTCGCGCACCCGCAGGTAGTGCAGGAACTCGGCGTGGCACATCTTGCGAAAGCCGTTGCGCGAGCGCTCCTTCTGCTGTGCGCGCAGGTGGCGCCAGAGGTTGAGAAAGGCGAGGAAGTCCGAGGTTTCGTCCTTGAAGCGCGCGTGGTGCTGATCGGCCTCCCCGCGCTTGTCGGCGGGTCGCACGCGCGGGTCCTGAATCGACAGCGCCGCCGCGATCACGATCACCTCGTCGGCGCAGCCGAGCCGGTCGGCCTCGAGCACCATGCGCCCCATGCGCGGGTCGACCGGCAGCTGCGCGAGGCGGCGGCCGAGCTTCGTCAGCCGCTTGCGATGGTCCTTCGCTTCGAGATCGAGCGCCCCGAGCTCGTGCAGCAGCAGCTTGCCGTCTCTGATCTGACGGCGGTCGGGCGGATCGAGGAAGCCGAAGTCCTCGACCTCGCCGAGCCGCAGCGCCTCCATCTGCAAGATCACGGCGGCGAGCGACGTGCGCAGGATCTCGGGATCGGTGAATGCGGGGCGCTCCGCGAAGTCCTCCTCGGCGTACAGGCGGATGCAGATGCCATCCGACGTGCGCCCGCAGCGGCCGGCGCGCTGGTTCGCGGAGGCCTGCGAGATCGGCTCGATCGGCAGACGCTGCACCTTCAGACGCGAGCTGTAACGGCTGATCCGCGCGGTGCCGGGGTCGACGACGGCGCCGATCCCGGGCACGGTCAGCGAGGTCTCGGCGACGTTCGTGGCGAGCACGACGCGGCGCTCGCTGTGCGCCTTGAACACCCGCTGCTGCTCGGCCGGCGACAGGCGCGCGTAGAGCGGGAGGATGGCGACCTCCTTCGGCAGCCGGGCGGCCAGCGCCTCGGCGGTGTCGCGGATCTCGCGCTCGCCGCTGAGGAAGACGAGCACGTCGCCGGGCCGCTCGCGGACCAGCTCCTCGACGGCGCCGCCGATCGCGTCGATCGGGTCACGATCGGGCCCGACCTCCTCCTCCTCGTCGTCGAGCGACGGCTCGGCGCTCAGTGGCCGGTGGCGCACCTCGACGGGATACGTGCGGCCGGACACCTCGACGACCGGCGCGTCGCCGAAGTGGCGGCTGAAGCGCCCGGGATCGATCGTCGCGCTCGTGATGATGAGCTTGAGGTCCGGGCGCTGGGGCAACAGCCGGTGCAGGTAGCCGAGCAGGAAGT
>JAWVGM010000119.1:0-6312 GCA_033855075.1 Solirubrobacteraceae bacterium
CCGATCACCGCCAGGCGGCGTCCTCGAATCTCGAAATACCACGTAGTCCTTCGATTCTGCGTCCTGGCCTGCCGGCGCCGGCGACCCCGGGGCGCCGATCACCGCTAGTCGGCGTCCTCGAATCTCGAAATACCACGTATTCCTTCGATTCTGCGTCCGGGCCTGCCGGCGCCGGCGACCCAGGGTCCCGGTCGATGGTTCATGGGCGACCCGCGGGCCTACTGAGGAACGCCGGAGCGGTCGCCGACGCGTGTGAGGGTCGCCGCGGCGCGTCGCTCCCAAGCCGCGGCGCCGGTGCGTCGGGCGAGCGCGACCGCCCTGCGGGCGGCGCCCCGCGCGCCGTATCGATCCCCGTTGGCCAGCAGCAGCTCGGCGTGCAGGCGGTGCAGCTCGGGCTCAGACCAGCGCTCGCTGAGCATGCCGGAATCGAGCGCCTCCCGGATCGCCTGCAGCCCGGTCTCGGGCTCGCCGGCTTCGCGTGAGGCGTCCGCGTACAGCCCCAGCAGGAACGGGCGCATGAGGATGGCGCCGCGGTGCGACCAGCGCGCGATGCCGCCTTGGACCTCGTCCAGCGCCTCTCGGTCCCCCGCGCGCACGCGCGCCCAGCCGTGCAGCACGTTCGCCATCGCCAGCCAGTCGGGCAGCTCCTCCTGCGTGGCGATCTCGATGACCGCCTCGGATTCGCGCAGCACCGCATCGCGCTCGTCATAGATGACGGCCACTGTCGCGGCGCCGCAGCGCGCCCACGCGTCGCTGAAGGGATGCGGCGTTGCCCGCAGGACCGAGCGCGCGGCCTTGATCGCGGCGCGCGTGCCGTCGCGGTCGTCGCGGCACGCGAGCGCGACCGCGCGGTACGTCAGCGCGACCGCGGCGGGATTGCGGCCGTAGCGCCCGGCGTGCTTGTGATGCAGCGCCGGGTCGTAGAGGTCGGCGGTGCGGGTCAGGTGGGCCAGGGCGTCGCGATGGCGCCCGAGGTGGACGAGGCCGGCGCCGACGACACATTCGGCCTCGAGCACGAGGTCGGGGTCGCCGACCGCGTCGGCGACCGCGATCTGATTGCGTGCGAGCGCGACGGCCTCCTCGACGTGTCCGCGCATCATCCGGTCCGAGACGAGACCGAGCATCGTCGTGAAGAGCTTCGGCGTGCCCTCGACGCGGCGTGCGAGCACCTCGGCGCGCGCGTGGTGGGCCTCGAACGCCGACGAGCCCCAGCCGTGCGTCGCGGTGATCGGCAGGCAGGCGAGCACGCGCAACGTGAGTTCGATCGATGCGCGCCGGTCGCCGTCGGGCAGCCGCGAGACGAGCGTGAGCCCGCGCTCGAAGTGCGCGGAGGCTTCGCGGTAGGCGGCCTGGCGCAGCGCGTGCAACCCGGCTCGTTGCCAGTGCGCGACGGCCTCGACCATCTCGCCCGCGTACTCGAAGTGGCGCGCGACGCGCTCGGGCTGCGCGGCAGCGACATCCGGGAAATGGGTGAGCAGCGCACGCGCGATGCGCCGGTCATGGTCGCGCCGCTGGCGCCTGCGCAACGAGCTGCGCGCCGCGTCGCCGAGCAACGCGTGCTGGAAGGCGTACGTGCCCTCGCCCGTCGGGACGACGACCTCGTCGGCGACGAGCCGCTCCAGGCCCCACTGCAGCGCGGACTCGTCGGTGCCCTCCTGCGCGGCGAGCAGCGCATGGGGAAACTCGCGCCCGATGGTCGCGGCGAGTTGGGCGACCGCACGCTCCGTGCTGTCGCGGTCCAGCCGCGCCATGAGGCAGCCGAACAGCGTCATCGGCACGACGGCGTCGTGATCGTCCTGCGTCGCGAGGACGGCCCGGGCGAGTTCCTCGGCGAGCAGCGGCACGCCCTCGGCGCGCGAGGCGAGCTCCTCGAGGTCGCCGTCGGGCAGGACAGTGTCACTGGCGACGAGCCCGATGATCCGCAGCGTCTCCGCACGGCTCATACGGCCGAGCTCGAGGCGCTGGAGCGTGGCGTTCCACGCCGGGCGAAACTCGGGCCGGGAGCTCATCGCGAGCAGCAGCGGCAGGTCGTGCGGTCCGTCGAGCAGCGCCCCGACGAACTCGAGCGTCGTCGCGTCCGCCCAGTGCAGATCTTCGATGACGACGAGCAGGGGCTGGGCGCCTGCCTCCGCAGCGAGCGCGCGACCGAGCGCGGCGAGCGTTTCGCGGCGCTCGCGCCGCGGGCTCATCGGCGCGAGCGGCGCGGATGCGGGGGGCGCGCCCAGCCCGAGCAGGCCGGCGAGCAGGACGATCGCCCGATCATCGCCGGCGAGGCCGGTGCGCTCGGCGATCGGCCCGGCGAGGTGCGCCGCGGCGTCGGGACCGTCGAGGGCCCACAGCCGTCGCAGCCCCTCCACGATGGGGTGCAGCGGGCTGCCGCGGTGATACGGCGAGCAGGCGCAGACCAGCGCGCGCATCTCAAGCTCGTGCTCGGCCGTCGCGCGCAGCGCGCGGATGAGCCGGGTCTTCCCGTTGCCGGCCTCGCCGCGCAGCAGCACCGCCGATCGGGTGCCGCCGACCGCACGCTCGGCGAGCGCGCGCAGCAGCGCGCGCTCGCTCGTGCGTCCGACGAGTGCGGTCGGCACGGGCTCGACCCGCGCGTCAACGCGCCCGCCGGCTCCACGCGGCTCGGTGAGTCGGAACAGCCCGACCGGCCGCGCGCAGCCTGTGAGCTCGTGAAGTCCGAGCTCTTCAAATTCGAAACGCATGTGGGCGAGCGCGTGGGTCGCGGCGTCGATGACGACGGCGCCGGGGTCGCCGATCGCCTGCACGCGCGAGGCCATGTTCGGCGTGTCGCCGAACGGGTTGGGAGCGTCGCCGCCGCCGGCGTCGGTGTCGCCCGCGCGGCTCATGCCGGTGGCGATCCCGATCCGCACGGAGACCGCCACCCCGAACTCGCGGTCGATGACGTCGCGTGCGGCACCGATC
Source organism: Solirubrobacteraceae bacterium (assembly GCA_033855075.1). GTDB lineage: Bacteria > Actinomycetota > Thermoleophilia > Solirubrobacterales > Solirubrobacteraceae > CADCVQ01. Next base: position 2,929 of record JAWVGM010000119.1, read on the forward strand.
GCCCGCTGGATCTCCCACCCGCAGCGCACGGCGCGGACGGCGTCGTCGTCATGCGCGTGCGTGTGGCCGAAGAAGATCGCGACGCCGTCGGAGATCCACGGCTGGTGGTGGCCGTCGAGGCGGCGAGCCACCTCGTGGCAGATGGACTGGACGCGGGAGATGACGACGTCGAGCGCCTCGCGGTCGAGCGCTTCGGTCGCCGGCGTCGTGGCGAGATCGCAGAGCAGGACCGTGACCTGCTCGCCGACGTCGGTCGCGACCGCGTCGCCCTCGCCGGGTGCGGCCGCGGGTGGCGGGTCGGGGCACGCAGTCCCGCGGCGCGTCAGCACGCGGCCGTCGTCGTCGGCGACGCCGAGCACGTCGACGAGCTCGTCGCGCAGCGCGCCGAGCGTCTCGTCGTCGAGCCCGAACTCCAGGCGCAACGCGGTGTGCGAGACCCTGCCCCGGCGATCGAGCAGAGCCAGACAGCGTTCCACCACGTCTCCGAAAGTCGCCACGCGCTGACCGTAGCGAGCGCTCCGGGGCCGAATGGACGGATATCGGCCTCAAGTTTTCCGATCAGCTATACGACAGGCGTGACCGGTTCCTCACCGCTCAGGACGGCGATGACGTTGTCCGCGCACAGCTCGGCCATCGCATCGCGGGTCGTGCGCGTCGCCGATCCGATGTGCGGGACACACACCGTGTTCGGCAACGCGACGAGCTCCGCCGGCACAGCGGGCTCGTTCTCGTAGACGTCCAGCCCGGCGCCGGCGAGTGGGCCGTCCTTGAGCGCGGCCACGAGCGCGGCGGTGTCGACGACCCCGCCGCGGCAGGTGTTGACGAGGATCGAGCCGGGCTTCATCCGCGCCAGCGCGTCGGCGCCGATCAGGTGCGTCGTCTCGGGCGTGAGGTTGACGTGCAGGCTGACGTAGTCCGAGACGGCCAGTAGCTCGTCGAGCTCCATCCGCTGCGCTGCGTGTTTCGCGGCGGCCTCCTCCATCGGGTAGGCGTCGGCGAAGACGAGCCGCGGCTCGAACCCCGCGAGCAGCTCGGCGGCGCGCTGGCCGATGCGGCCGAACCCGACGAGGCCGATCGTCGCACCCGCGAGCTCGCGCCCCAGGTACTGCTCGGGCTCCCAACCGGGCCACTCGCCGCGGCGGAAGATCTGGTCGGTTTCGACGACCCTGCGGCTCGCGGCGAGCATGAGCGTCACGGCGAGCTCGGCGGTGGCGTTCGTCAGCACGTTGGGCGTGTTCGTCGCCCGCAGGCCGCGCTCGCGGACCGCGTCGGTGTCGATGTTGTCGAAGCCGACCGCGAAGTTCGACACGACCCGGAGGGTGTCGCCCGCGCTGTCGAGCACCTCGGCGTCGATCGGCACCGTGGGATCGGCAACGATCGCGCTGGCGCCCGGCGCGTGCGCGACCAGCCAGTCGCGGTTGTACGGCAGGCCGCCGACCTCGACATCGAAGCGCTCCTGGAGCTTCTCCAATCCCGCGGCGGGAAGGGTGCGGGCAACGATGACCTTCATTCGATGCATTGTCCTAAGATCGGGCCATGGCCTACAAGGTTCCCGACCTGCCCTACGCGTACGACGCATTGGAGCCGCATCTCTCCGAGGAGACGATGCGCTACCACCACGACAAGCACCACCAGGCCTACGTGGACAAGGCGAACGCCGCGCTCGCCGGCACCGAGTGGGAGGACGTGCGCCCGAAGGAGATCCTCACCCGCCTGGACGAGCTGCCCGACGACCTGCGCGAGACCGTCCGCAACAACGCCGGCGGGCAGTACAACCACTGCATGTTCTGGCGCAGCATGTCGCCGGACGGCGGCGGCGACCCCGAGGGCAAGCTGCTGCACTCGATCAAGGACACGTTCGACACGTTGGGCCGCTTCCGGGAGACGGTGAAGGACGCCGCGCTGAGCGTGTTCGGCTCGGGCTGGGTGTGGCTCGTGTTCGACGGCAAGCGCGTGTTCATCGTCACCACGCCCAACCAGGACAACCCGGTCACCGACGGGCTCACGCCGCTGCTCGGGCTCGACGTCTGGGAGCACGCCTACTACCTGACCTACGAGAACCGGCGCGCGGAGTACGTCGACGCCTGGTTCAACGTCATCAGCTGGGAGACCGTCGCGCAGCGCTTCGACGAGGCTCCGCGGCCCGACGTCACGGAGATCCTCGAGCGCCCGGTCAGCATCGCCGGGACCGACAAGGCGTTCGGCACGCTCACGCTCGATGACGCGCGCACGCAGGCCTCCGAGCTCAAGGCGCTCGCCGGCTGGGGACCGATGGCGAAGGTCGGGACGATCGCACGCTCCTGGACCGATCTGGCGGTGATCATCGAGAAGCGCGGCGCCGCGACCGTCGCCGACCTCGAGCCCTCTCAGATCGAGCAGTCCGCGGTGGATCTGTGGATCATCCCGCCGCCGCGGTCGATGGTCTGAGCGTCAGGTTTCCTGGGTCGCGCGGAAGCCGCCGTACGCCATCGCCGCCGCGGCGATCAGCGCGACGAAGATGCCCCATTCGCGCGAGAAGTCGATCTGGTCCGGGAGGTTGTTCGGGGCCGGGATGTCGATGATCCGATACAGGACGAACAGCAAGGCGACCGCGCCGACGGCGAGCAGGATCTGACCGGGCGGCACCGGCAGCTCCGGCAGGGCCCCGGCCAGTCGCGCCACCACGACGCCGGCAGCTGTGACGGCGCACAGGAACAGCAGGACGTCGATGCCGCTCAACGCCTCCCAGGCGTTGCCTGTTTCCGAGATGTTGAGACCGCCGGCCGAGACGCTCACCCCGTACCACGGGAGGAAGAGCGAGATGAACAGCACCACCGCGCTTCCGGCGGCGATCTTCTCGCCCACGCTGGCCTGTGATGGATCCATGCGACGACCCTATGCCACCGGGCGTAGATGGCGCAACGGCCGTCCATCGCGCAGCTCGCGCACGACCGCCTCGACGAGCCCGCCCGTGTCCGCGCGCTGCCCGTCGGTGATGGCGGCCACGTGCCCGCGCTTGTGCTGGATGAGCGCCGCCATCGTCTCGTCGATCGTGTCGGCGGCGAGCAGATACCAGGCGGTGACCGCGTCGTGCTGGCCGATGCGATGGCAGCGGTCCTCGGCCTGGTCGTGCATCGCCGGCGTCCACTCGAGCTCGAGGAAGGCGACGTTCGACGCCCGCGTCAGCGTGATGCCCTGCGCCGCCACGCGCGTCGCGGCGATCAGCAGCTGCGGTCCGTCCGGCGACTGGAACGCCGCGACGGTCGTGTCGCGCGCGGCCGTCGAGTCGCGGCCGAGCAGGTGCGCCGCCCATCCGAAGCGCTCGAGCACGGCGCGCTGGACCTCGACGTGGCGGGCGAAGACGACCAGCGGCTCGCCCGAGGCGAGGAAGTCGTGGATCCACGC
>JAWVGM010000120.1:0-11147 GCA_033855075.1 Solirubrobacteraceae bacterium
CGCCGCACAACCGCATCGCCGGATCGACCGGGAAACACCACTCCTTCTGGGCGATGTACTCCTTGAGGATGTCCGCCTGGATCGTGCCCCGCAGCCGATCGGCGGGAATGCCGCGCGACTCGGCCGCCGCGACGTAGAAGGCGAGCATCACCGCCGCCGGCGCGTTGATCGTCATCGACACGGAGACCTCGCCGACGTCGATGCCGTCAAACAGCGTCGTCATGTCATCGAGGGTGTCGACGGCGACGCCCTCGCGACCGACCTCGCCGAGGCTCAGCACGTGATCGGAGTCATAGCCCATCAGGCTCGGCATATCAAAGGCCGTGCTCAGCCCGTCCTGGCCGTGGGCGAGCAGATAGTGGAAGCGCTCGTTGGTCTCCTGCGCCGTGCCGAAACCGGCGAACTGACGCATCGTCCACAACCGCCCGCGATACATCGACGGATACACCCCACGCGTGTACGGATATACACCGGGATGACCCGGATCACCGGGCGCATCATCAGCCGTATACAGGGCCCTGACCGGCGTCCCGCTCAGCGTCGTAAACGACGCGTCGCGCTCCGCCGACAAGCCATACGCGTCACGCCACTCAACAGCAGTTGCCGGCGCCGCCGCGGCTGCCTGCGGATTGATCATGCGACGTCCAGCGCGGGCGTGGTCATCGACCGGCCAGCGCGACGGGCCGCGCGAGGGCGTACTCGTAGAAGCCGCGGCCGGCTTTTCGGCCCAGAGCGCCGGCGGCGACCATGCGGCGCAGCAACGGCGGCGCGGCAAACTCCTCGCGTCCGTACTCGTCGTACAGGCAGGCGCAGATACCGTCGATGACGTCCAGACCGATGAAGTCGCACAGGGCGAGCGGCCCCATCGGATGGCCGCAGCCGAGCGTCATGGCATCGTCGATGTCCTCGCGCGTCGCGTACCCGGCGTCGAAGAGATGGACCGCGCCGACGAGGTACGGGATCAGGAGCAGGTTCACCAGAAAGCCCGCGCGATCCTTCGAGCGGATGGCGTGCTTGCCGAGCTGGCGCGCGAAGCCCTCGGTGGCCTCGATCACGGCGGGGCTCGTCGCGTAGCCCGGCACGATCTCGACGAGCGACATCACCGGAACCGGAGAGAAGAAGTGCAGTCCCAGCACACGGTCCGCCCGCGCCGTCGCCTGCGCCAGGGTGGTGATCGGGATCGACGACGTGTTCGACGCCAGGATCACGTGGCCAGGCAGCCGCTCGTCCAGCCGGCGGAAGACGTCGCACTTGATCGCGCGGTCCTCCGTGACCGCCTCCACGACGAGCTGGCAGTCGGCGAGATCGTCGATCTGCGTCGTGTAGACGATCCGGTCCGTCGCCTCGGAAGCGGCATCCGCATTGAGCTTGCCGCGGTCGACCGCCTTCGCCAGCGAGGCGCCGATGCGCTCCTCGGAGGCGTGAAGCGGCGCACACTCGGGTTCGTGGACGACGGCGCGCACGCCCGCGACCGCGACCACCTCGGCGATGCCCGAGCCCATCTGGCCCGCGCCGACGATGCCGACGGTGTCCATGCTCAGACCGCGGCTCCCGCGATGAGGCCGGCGGCGTCACGCAGCAGGTCGGCCTTGCCGGTCTGCTCCCACGTGAAGTCCTCGTCGTCGCGGCCGAAGTGCCCGTACGCGGCGGTCTTCTGGTAGATCGGCCGATGCAGGTCGAGCTCCTGGCGAAACGCGCCGGGACGCAGGTCGAAGTGCTCATCGACGAGGGCAGCGATCCGCGCACAATCGATCTTCTCGGTGCCGAACGTCTCGACCATCACGCTCACCGGATGCGCGACGCCGATCGCATAGGCGACCTGCACCTCGACGCGATCGGCGACGCCGGCGGCGACGAGGTTCTTGGCCACCCAACGTGCGGCGTACGCGGCGGAGCGGTCGACCTTCGACGGGTCCTTGCCGCTGAACGCGCCGCCGCCGTGGCGGGCCATCCCGCCGTAGGTGTCGACGATGATCTTGCGGCCCGTCAGGCCGCAGTCACCGACCGGGCCGCCGATGACGAACCGGCCGGTCGGGTTGACGAGAAACTCGCCGCGCAGCGCGTTCGCGTCGAACATGTCCGCCGGGAGGATCGGCAGGACGACGTGCTCCCAGAGGTCGTCGCGGATGCGCTCGCGCGTCGCGCTGTCGTGATGCTGCGTGGAGATCAGCAGCTTCTCGACCGCGACCGGCACGCCGTCGGAGTAGCGCACCGAGACCTGCGTCTTGCCGTCCGGGCGCAGGTACTGCAGCGTGTCGTCGTGGCGGACCAGGGCGAGCTGCTTGGCGAGCTTGTGCGCCAGCGAGATCGCCAGCGGCATGAGCTCGGCGGTCTCGTTGGTCGCGTAGCCGAACATCATTCCCTGGTCGCCCGCGCCCGCGACGTCCAGCTCGTCGTCGGACGGATCGGCCTGCGTCTCATAGGACTGATCGACGCCCTGGGCGATGTCCGGCGACTGCTTGTCGATCGCGTTGAGCACCGCGCAGGAATCGGCCGAGAAGCCGAGGTCCGCGTCGACGTAGCCGATCCCGCGGATCGTCTCGCGTGCGATCTCCTGGATGTCGACGTAGGTCTCCGTGGAGATCTCGCCCGACACCACCACGAGGCCGGTGTTCACGAGCGTCTCGCACGCGACGCGACCTGACGGATCGTCGCGCATGACGGCATCGAGCACCCCGTCTGAGATCTGGTCGGAGACCTTGTCGGGATGACCCTCCGTGACCGACTCCGACGTGAACAGGTACTCGTGCTGGTCAAAGCTCGGCATGGCTGGCGCTCCTGATCGGGGGTGTCCACGTCATGTGCTGTAGATCGGCCACACGCTCGTGCAGCTCATCGGCCGTGAGCCGCGCGACGCGGTCGGTTCCGAACTCCTCCACGTTGAAGGAGGCCAGCGCGGTCCCGTAGGCCATCGCGCGGCGCAGCGTGGCCGCGTCGCCGACCTCGTCGAGGTGTTGAGACAGGTAGCCGACGAATCCGCCGGCGAACGTGTCGCCGGCGCCCGTCGGGTCGACGACGCTCTCCAGCGGATAGGCCGGCAGGGCGAAGAAGCCGTCGCCCGTCAGCAGCGCAGCGCCGTACTCGCCCTGCTTGGCGACGACGGACGAGGGGCCCCACGAGAGCGCCTCGCGCGCGGCGGCGACGAGGGTCGGCCGGCCCGTCAGCTGGCGCAGCTCGGCGTCGTTGAGGATCAGGCAGTCGACACCCTTACTGATGACGTCGACGAGGTCGTCGCGGGCAATGTCGATCCACAGGTTCATCGAGTCCAGCGCGACGAAGCGCGCGCGCTCGCACTGTTCGAGCACGTCGCGCTGCAGGGCGGGCTGGATGTTCGCGAGAAACAGGACGTCGGCCTGCCGGGACGGGGCGCTGAGCTTGGGCCGGAAGGTCGCGAACACGCCGAGCTGCGTGTCCAGCGTCTCGCGCGAGTTGAGGTCCCAGCCGTACTCGCCGGCCCAGAAGAAGCTCTTGCCGCCCGGGACGCGCTCGACGTCGTCGGTGACGATCTCGCGCGTGCCCAGCAGCGCGTAGGCGTCGTCGTCGAAGTCGTCGCCGACGGGCCCGACGACGCGGACCTCGTCGAAGAAGGATGCCGCGAGGGCGAAGTGCGTCGCGGCACCACCGACCATCCGCTCGCGACGGCCGGACGGCGTCGCGACCGTGTCGAAGGCGATGGACCCGACTACCGTGACGGCCATCGGCGCAGCATGCTGAGCGCCGCTGCCGCGCACACCTCCCGTGGGGGTGGTCTTGCCCTACCGAAGGGTGGGACTCGTGGCCAGCGACCCGTCGTTCAGCGTCAGCCGCAGGTAGCGCGCGCTGGCATCCGCGCGGTTGGACGCCTGCATCTTGCGCAGGATGTTCTTGACGTGGAACTTCACCGTGCCCTGCGAGACGAAGAGCGCCTGGGCGATATCGCCGTTGGTCTTGCCGTCGGCCATCAGCCGCAGGACATCGATCTCCCGCGCGGTCAGATGCGTGGTCAGACCATCCTCGGTGAGGAGCTGCGGGGCCGCGGCGCGCCGGTCGTGCTCCTCGGGGAGATCGCCCGACAGCTTGACCGCCCCGTCGCTCAGCTCGCCCGTGCGGGCCTCAGCCCACGACGAGATGCGGCGGATCTCGCGGCGCTGGTCGCGCAGGCGCCGGCGGAGGACGGCGCGTTCGAACACCAGTGCGAATCCCGCGGCGAAGTGCTCCAGCGCATCGGCATCCAGCTGCGCCAGCGGTCGCCGGCCCGGCCCGCGATCTCCGTGGAGAAAACCGACCACGGCTGCGTCCACGAGGATGGGCGCGGCGATGTACTCGCGCCAGCCCAGCGTCTCGAGAAACGCATAGCGCGCTGGCTGCGAATGGTCGATGTCTGCCACGAGACGCGCCTGCCGGCGGCGCAGCAGCTCGCATTCGAGCAGCGGGTAGGTCAGGCGTAGCGGCGAGCGGCGCAACGACCCGCCCATGTCGGCGCCGTTGTCGTCGCCGGTCGCGGTGTGCAGGCGCTCGACGACGCGCGTGCCGTTCTCGATCCTGCTGAGCACCCCCCGATCCCGCTCGGCGGCGGCGGCCGCCGCCGCCGGGCAGCGGTCGATGATCTGGCTGGCCGGCCCGAGTTGCGCCAGCTCGTCGACCGCGTGCCGGACGCGTTCGGACGCTGCGAGCCGCAGCGCGTCGTCGCCGGGCATCACGGCTCCCCGACGGCGGTCAGCGCGCTCCCCGCGTGCGGGCGCGGGCGGATCTCCAGCAGATACGCCACGAGCAGGTCGCGCCCGCCGGCGTGCAGGTGGACGGCATCGCTGAGTCGCTCGACGCGCCCGATCTGCGCCCGGTGTTCGTCAAGCTCGGGCGGGAAGGCGAACACCTCGTACTCGACGACGCGAACCTCCAGGCCGGCGGCCGCGAGCAGCTCGGCGGTACGGCGCTGCGACAGGATCGACAACTGCACCACGTAGGCGACGCCCTCCGGCGCGAGCGCGTCAGCGAGCTTGGCGAGCACCGGATCAAGCGGCGTGCGTCCCCAATAGTCGATCGGCCGGTGCCCGGTGACGTGCTGCTCGGGATCGACGGGGGTCTGGTCGACACACGCCACGATGACCTCGTAGCGCTCCTCCGGCACCCACGGGAAGATGTCGATGCACGCGGCGGTCATGCGCTCGCCGACGCCGTTGCGATGAGCGTTGGCCTCGGTGTTGCGCACAGCCCGCTCGTCGATGTCGATGGCGCGGACGTGCGACGCCCCGTTGAGCGCGAGCTGGATACCGAGGATCCCGGTGCCACAGCCGACGTCGAGGCAGCGCTGATGCGCGCCGACGGCCTGGTCGTAGACGTAGCGCCAGGCCATGAGACTCGCGCTGGAGGGCGTGATGACACCCGCGTCGGCGACGATGTCGGGGAACGGGAGCGGATGCAGCGAGCGTCCCCGGCGATCGGTCCACGCCGGCGCGGGTGCCGGCGGCAGCGGGTCGGGCACGGGCGCATAGGACGTCTGCTCGCCCGGCTCGGTCTGCTCGAGCAGCTCGCGCGCCGCCGCGACGTGGGCGGGGCCCACGCCGCAGCAGCCGCCGATGATCTGCGCCCCCTCCTCACGCCAGCGCAGCGCCATCGCCGCGTATTCGGCGCTGCCGACGCCCGGCTCAAAGCGCCAGCCCTCGTCGGTGTAGTAGCCGAGGTTGGGGTACACGCCGAGCGGCAGATCGGTGAAGTCGCGTAGGTAGGGCACCATCCCCCCGACGTGGTCGGGCGGGATGCAGTTGATCAGCAGCGCGCCGACGCCCAAGTGCTCGAAGCGCGCCGCCGTGCGGCCGAAGGCGTCGCCTTCGGGCCCACCCCAATGCTGCCCGTAGACGCTGCACAGCCCATGCCGGCAGCGGCGGAACGACAGCCACACCGGAAGCCCCGTGTCCAGCAGCGACTGCACCGTGTGAAAGAGGGACGGCCGTATGACCGTGAGCGTCTCGAGGAGGATGAGATCGGGCGGCTCGTTGGCGAACAGGCGCGCAAGCAGCCTGATCGTGCTCTCGCCCTCCTCGGAGTCCACGTCGCCGTTGATCGAGAACGCGACCGCGCAGTCCTCCTCGCGCCCGCCGTCGGCGACCGCCTGCCGAGCGAGGCGCAGCCCGCGCCGCGCGAGGTCCATCCAGTGCACGGGCTCGGTCGAGTTCCAGACCGGCGCGACACCGCGGAGCAGGGCGCTCGGCAGCCCCCAGGTGTTCGTGGAGATGACGTCACAGCCGGCTTGGACATAGCCGCGGTGCACGCCGAGCACCGCGGCCTCCTCCTCGATGAGCGCGTGGGTGCCCCAGAGTCGCTCGTCGACCGCGTGCTCGGCGTCGCTGAGATGGGGCAGCTCGGTGGCGGTCGCGCCGTCGAGGACGACGCAGGCGCGCGCGTCGACCTTGTCGAGAATCCGACCGTATTGCGGTGAGTGCCTGGTGTGCACTGCTGACACGGTGATCCCGGATGAGACTGACCTGTCTCCCCCCAGGCGGACCCTACGCTCGCGTGGGTCACCCGTCAAGCCGAGGCTGCGCGGACTCAGCCGCCTTTCGTGGCGGTGATGTACGTCCAGCACGCCTTGAACGAGTCGCGCTCGCCGAAGATCGTGTCGAGCGCGTGGCGCATGATGCGCAGCCGGTCGGCCACGGCCTCCTCGGAGGGCTCGTCGCCCTCGATGCGCTTCGTGCCCCCGACCCAGCCGAGCACGGCCTCGTGGTAAGCGGTCATGAGCTCGTACCACTCGTTGACGTCGGCGACGATCGTCGCCTGGCTGACGTCGGTCACCGTCAGCCCGTTGCGCACCAGCGCATCGGTGTAGTACTCGAGCGGACGGGGCTGCATGAACACGCGGTCGCGGTGCGCGTGGTGCGCCTTCAGGCGCTCGGTGTCGTCGAGCACCGCGCGGTACTGGGCGTAGTCCGGGTCGCTGCGCACGAGGCTCTCGGCGAGGTCGTTGATGACCCAGACGGTCTCGTCGAGGATCCACTCGCCCGGCCTCGCGCTCGGGTTGCGCAGGTTGCCGGAGTTGATGAACACCTTGCCGCCCGGCTTCAGCGCCCGCACCCACGCCGAGGCCACCTCGTCGAGATCGGGGTACAGGTGGATCGCGTTCACCGCGGCGATCGCGTCGACGCCGCGGTCGCGCAACTCGGGCCCGAGCACCTCGTCGAGGGACTGCAGCCGCTTGTCCTGCTTGATGAAGCGCAGGAGCCGCGCGGCGAAACGCGGGTCGTCCTGGTACTTCTCGTGCGCGACGCGCAGGAACTTCGCCGATGCGTCGACGACGATCGTGCCGACGGCGCGGTCGAAGATCCGTAGACGCAGGCGGTCGAGCAGGATGCCGGTTCCGCCCGAGTAGTCGACGAGGATGTCGCCGTCCTGCAGGTGCGCCGCGAGCTGCGCGACGCTCGGGTTGAGGTTGTCATACCAGCCGTGCTCGTCGACGTGGTCGTACGCCAGGCCCGCCTCGCTGAGCGGCGCGCGGGTCCAGTCCTCGTCGGGGATGCGATCAAAGCCGGCGGGCCACGCGAACGCCGTCTTCGGCCGGGGCACGTCGAGCCGTTCGCAGGTCGCTCGGTGCAGCTCGAGCAGCTCGTCGACCGCCGCCGAGCCGCCACGTCCCCACCCGCAGTCGGTGGCGACGCCGAAGCCCTGCGCGTAGCGGCTCGCGCAGGTAATCCGCCGGCGCGCGCCCACCTTGCCGTCCTGGAGGTGCAGCACGCCGAGATACAGCTCGGTGCCGGGGTCGAGGCGCAGCTCGCGCAACGGCGCGAAGTACTCGTCCTCCGCGTGCGCCGGCACGGGCACGTGGAGCCAGTTCAGCGGGCGGTACAGCGCGGTCGCGAGCACGTTTGCCACCTCGACGAGCTTGCGCGTGTCGTCGGGAACGGTGAAGTGACCGTGATAGTCGTCGCCGTAGCAGAGGTGAAACCCGAGCTCGACGTCCGCGGGTACGCCCCGGCTGACGCGCAGCAGGCGCTCGAGCACGCCCGAGCGGGTCCCCGCAAACCAGGCGGCGTTGATGCCTTCGAGCATCGCGAACTCAAGCCGCGTGTCCCATTGCAGCGCCAGCTGGTCGTGCGGCACGGCGGCGAAGATCTCGTCGAGCTCGCGCAGCACCCGCGCCTCGTAGATCGGCTCGACCTGCGCTTGGTGGTCGGGATGGATGAACGCGCTCACCGGCGCCAGCGGCGTGGGCAGCGAGACCTGGAAGCGCACGTGCGCCGGGATCACGCCGTCGCGCTTGAGCTTGGCAAAGATGGCAAACGACGAGATCGCCGCGTCGGCAAAGCCGAGGGTGTCGAGCACGATGTCCTCGGCGCGCTCCCCGTCGCGCAGCCGGAGCTTGGGCAGCGTGCGGTAGCTGTCCGCGCCGGGGGGCCCAACCTCGAACTGCGGCAGCGCGCTGAACACCGGGTACTGCCAGAGGATCCAGTCAGAGCGGGGCCCGGGCTCGCCGTCGGGCAACCGGCGCAACCGGTCGCCGAGCGCCTCGGCCGTGCGGCGAAAGACCTCCTCGACGCTCCCCAGCGGCACGCTGCCGACAAGATGGGCGCCCACCGGCTCACGCTGCGCGAGCGGGTCGGCCGCGGCGTCCGGCTCGGTCTGCGTTGCCGCCGTGGCGATCGTCGCCTGGTCGGTCATCGTCGCTCATCACCTCTCGGTCGTGGTCCGGCTGCCGGCGACGATACGTCCGGCCTGGAGGCGCAACAACGCGCCGGAAGGGGTGAATCACCTGCTCCATGGGGCAGTCATGCGTGCCATCGCGGCGGCGCGCTGATAGAGACAAGACAATGCCCGGCACGACGAGGAAGGCTGCTTGACCTCCGCCCACATCATCGGATCGGCGGGGACGCGCTGCGGCCGCTTTTTGGACTCCACGGTCGCCGGACTGGCGATCGAGGCCCTGGATGCGGCGCTCGCCGATGCCGGGCCTGACGGCGGTCCCATCGAGGCGATCTTCTTCGCCAACGCGCTATCCGGGCTGATCACCGGGCAGGAGTGCGTGCGCGGGCAGGTCGCACTTCGGCACTCGCGCTACGGCGGGATCCCGACCGTGAACGTCGAGAACGCGTGTGCGAGCGGCTCGACGGCGCTGCATCTCGCCTGCATGGCGATCGATTCAGGCGTGTACGAGACGGTCGCCGTCGTCGGCTCCGAGAAGATGTCGCACCCGGACAAGCGCCGGGCGATCCAGGCGCTCGCCGGCGCAGCGGACGTCGATCTGCTCGTCGATGCCCCCGAGGATCACAGCGTCTTCATGGACAGCTACGCCGAACGCGCCCGCGGCAGGATCGAGCGCCACGGCTGGAGCCCCGCCGACTTCGCCCGCGTCGTCGTGAAGAACCGCCGGCACGCCGTCCACAACCCGGCCGCCCAGTTTCGCCAGGAGATGACCCTCGACGAGGTGCTGTTCAGCCGGATGATCTCAGAGCCCCTCACGCTGCCCATGTGCTCGCCGATCGGCGACGGCGCCGCCGCGCTGATCGTCACCGGCGATCCGAACGCAGCCGCCGCGCCGATCCGCGTGCGCGCGAGCGCGATGAGCGCGGCCGGCGGTCCGGCTCCCGGGTCGGTGGTGCAGCGCGCGAGCGCGACCGCACGCGAGCAGAGCGGCCTGAGCGCGGAGGACGTCGACGTCATCGAAGTGCACGACGCGACGGCATCCGCGGAGCTCGAGGCCTACGAGCATCTCGGGCTGGCCGAGCCGGGCGAGGGCAACCGCCTGATCGCCGAGGGCAAGACCCTGCTCGGCGGAGCGCTCCCGGTGAACACGGGCGGCGGCCTGCTTTCGCGCGGCCATCCGGTCGGCGCGACCGGGGTCCTTCAGATCGTGGAGCTCGTCGCGCAGCTGCGCGGGCGAGCCGGCGAATGCCAGGTCGATCTCGACCCGCGGCTCGGGCTCGCCCAGAACGCCGGGGGGTTCGTCGAGGGAGACAACGCAGTCGGGGTGATCACGGTGCTCGAGCGCGAGCGATAGCACCGCAGGTGGAGCGGTAGCACGCAAGTCATCAACAGCGAGGGAGAGACGCCATGCCGGATTACGATCCGAGGACTGATACGGGTATTCCGACGGAGCCGGTTGGTTCGCTTCCGCGGCCGCAGAAGCTTCAGCAGGCCTACGCTGACTATGACGCGGGCAGCATCTCGCAGGATGATCTGGAGAAGCAGCAGGACGCCGCCGCTAAGGATTCCATCGAGCGTATGGAGGCGACGGGCTCGCCGATCAACTCCGATGGCGAGCAGCGCTGGTCGAGCTTCGCGACGTATCCGATCGCCGACACGCTTGCGGGTACCGGTCTGGCGCCGAACCTCGGCCCGGGGGGCCAGTTCTTCGCGATCTTCGCTGACGGCCACGGCCGTCAGTTGCCGACGCTCACGGGCGGCCCGCTGAAGTACAACCACTACGCCGCAGACTCGCTGGCGAAGTCGATCGGGTATGCGACCAAGCCGCTGAAGCAGGCCGTCATCGCCCCGTCGATGCTGGCGCTGCTGTATCCGCTGAACGACGAGGTCCCCGACTACCCGCGCGAGCAGTTTGAAGAGGACATCGTGCAGGAGTGCGTGACGGACATCCGCAAGGCGTTTGAGGCGGGTGCCGCTCGCGTGTCGATCGATTTCACGGAGGGCCGCCTGGCGACCCGTGAGGATCCGCGTAACCCGTGGACGGGTGCGGGCCTGCTGCCGCACTTCATCGAGCTCAATAACCGCGTCCTGGAGAATTTCTCCGACGAGGAGCGCACGAAGATCGGCATCCATACGTGCCCCGGCGGCGACCGTGACTCGGTGCACTCCGCCGACGTGCCGTACAACAACCTGTTGCCCGAGATGTTCAAGATCAACGCCGGCTACTTCCTGATCCAGTTGGCGTCCGAGCGCGACAAGGACCCCGTCTACCAGTCGATCGGTGAGCACAGCCGCGACGATCAGATGTGTTACATCGGCGTCACGGTGACCCAGTCACCGCGTCCGGAAAGCGCGCAGGAGATCTGCGACAACATCGTCAACGCGGCGAACTTCATCCCCAAGGAGCGCCTCGGGACGACCGACGACTGCGGCTTCTCCCCGTTCTCGATCGACGAGAAGCCCAACCACGGCTCGCCGGACTATGCCCGCGAGATCGCATTCCAGAAGATCGCCAACCGCGTCGAAGGCACCAA
>JAWVGM010000121.1:0-19963 GCA_033855075.1 Solirubrobacteraceae bacterium
TGCGGATCATCGGGGATCTGACGATCGAGCAGATCGCTCATGCGGTGGGGAAGCGGCCCGGGGCGGTCAAGGCGTTGCAGCGGCGCGGTCTGCGCCGGCTGGGGAGGGCGTACCCCTTTGGGCGCCCGGGGCGATAGCGGTGGTCAGAGGGCCATGTGATGCGCCCCCCTGTACACAGGTTCACGAAAGGACCCAAACATGCGCTTGAAGACCACCGTCGTGTCGCTCTCCGCGGCCGCCGTCCTGTTTGCAACACCCGCGCTGGCAACTCAGCCGACCACGCCCCACGGCACGGCCACCGCCCCCGGTCAGCTGTGCAAGGGCCAGTCGCACAAGAAGACCAATCATGGCAAGGGCAAGAGCCCGTTCGCCGCGTGCGTGCTCGGCGCCAAGCGCGCCCAACACGAGCTTGCGACAGACCCCGCGAACACGACGGCTCCCGGTCAGCTGTGCAAGGGCCAGTCGCACAAGAAGGCAGCGACGGACAAGAAGAGCCCGTTCGCGGCGTGCGTCACCGGTGCCGCCAAGGCCCAGCACGAGCAGGCCTCCTAACCCGACCACTGGCCTGAACGTGTCGCCTGACCAAGAGCCCGACCTCGACCCGCTCATCGCGGAAGCGGTGCGCCGTAGCCACGTGCGGCCCATCGACGAGGAGACGGCCAGGCGACACGTCAGTGCCATGACGGCCGCGGCGGCCGGCGCGCAAGCGCTCCCGCGTCGTTCGCGGCCGCGCAGACGCCTGTGGCGGCCGGTCCTCGCGGCCGGCGCCGTGACGCTTGTCCTGCCCGTCGGCCTCGCTGTCGCCGGAGTGTCGCTGCCGGACGAGCTCACGCAGCCCTACCAGGCCGTCGGCATCACCCTGCCCCACCAGACGCGCCTCAGAACCCCGCCGGCAACCACGCCCATACCCCGTCCGAGCACGCCGGCGACGCCGCCGACCAAGACCGCCCGCCCAGCCGGTCCGCTCGCGCGTCACAAGCGACCCAGCCCCCCGCATGCCGAGCGCGGGACACGGCGCGCAAGCCCGGTGAAGCCGACCATCCCGCCCGGCAAATCCGGCGGCACGCCCGCTCGGCGGACGCCCACACCGCACGGCGCCTCTCGCCGACAGCACACGCCAGCACCCCGCAAGAGCCGCGGCGGGCAGCACACGCGACGAGCGCGCACCGTCCGTCGGTGGCCGGCTGGGTCACGCTCGCGACGTGTCGTTGCGAGCATGACCGGTGCCGGACACTCGTGAGAATTCCTGCGCTGGCCTCGAGTGCACGAGGGCGTGCCCGGTCAAGACCGCGCTTCGCTGTGCTCATCAAAGGACTCAGAGAGGTTGACGTCCGGCCGTAACGCTGTTGGTCCCCTTGGCCGCTGGGGCGCGCGACGTGGGCATCGTCGTCCCATTGCGGTTCGCCGTTCACCCGCCAGCAGCGGCTAGCCTCGTCGTCGTGCACAGCGCCTCACAGGGGATCGTCGCCGCCGGGCATCCGCTCACCGCGGAGGCGGGTGCGCGGGCGCTGCGCGAGGGCGGCAACGCGGTCGACGCCGCGGTCGCCGCGATGCTCACGTCCTGGGTCACCGAGCCGCTGCTGACCGGGCCCGGCGCCGGCGGCTACATGCTCGTCGCCGGAGCGGGCGCACAGCCGCTGCTGCTGGATTTCTTCGTCTCGGCGCCGGGCCACGGCGCGGCCGAGTGCGAGCACGCCGAGCTCGTGCCGATCGAAGTCGACTTCGCCGGCGACGCGCGCCAGATCTTCCACGTCGGCGCGGCGTCGTGCGGGGCGTTCGGCACCCCGGCCGGCATCGATGCGGCGATGCACCGCTGGGGCACGATGCAGCTCGCTGACCTCGCGGCGCCCGCGGCGGCGCTCGCGCGAGACGGGGTCGTGCTCAATGCCCAGCAGGCCGAGGTCGTGCATCTGCTCGCCGCGATCCTGGCTTCGACGCCCGAGGTGACCGCGCTGTTCGCGCCCGACGGCCATCTGCTCGACGAGGGCGAGACGTTCCGCTGCCCCGAGCTGGGAGACACGATCGAGCGCCTCGGCGCTGACGGCGCGGCTCCGTTCTACACGGGCGACATCGCGGAGGCGATCACGGACGTCGTCGCTGCCGGCGGGGGACTGCTCACGGCCGAGGACCTGCGCCACTACGACGCGATGATCCGCGAGCCGATTCACGTCCGCTACCGCGGTCGGGACGTACTGACGAACCCGCCGCCCTCGGCCGGGGGCATCCTCATCGGATACGCGCTGCGCGTGCTCGACGTCGGCCCGCGCCCGCCGTCGCTGCCCGCGCTCGTTGAGGTCATGGAGGAGGCACAGTCGCTGCGGACCCCGGAGTTCCTCGACGGGCTCGGCGAGCCCGGCTACGAGGACGTCTTCCTCGCCAACCGGCTCGGCTCGACGACGCACATCTCGGTCATCGACGGCGCCGGGAACGCCTGCGCGGTGACGTGCACGAACGGGGAGGGGTCGGGCATCGTCGTGCCGGGCACCGGCATCCACCTGAACAACATCATGGGCGAGGAGGACCTGAGCCCGCTCGGCTTTCACAAGGCGCCGCCCGGGCGGCGGATGCCGTCGATGATGTCGCCGACGATCGTGACCCGCGGTGGCGGGGTCGAGCTCGCGCTCGGTTCGAGCGGCTCGAACCGGATTCGCTCGGCGATCCTGCAGACGATCGTCGGCGTCGTCGACCAGGGGCTCGATGTGACAGCGGCGGTCAACGCACCGCGGGTGCACTTCGAACAGGGCGTGATCAGCGCCGAGCCGGGTGTGCCTGTCGAGGAGCTGGCCGGCGACACGCATGAGATCCAGGCCTTCCGCGCGCAGAACATGTTCTTCGGCGGTGTGCAGGCGGTCAGCCGCGACCTGCGCAGCGGCGCGCTGACCGGCGCGGGCGATCCGCGCCGGGGCGGCGTCGCGGTGCCGGCTTGAGCGCGTGGCCGGCTCTCGCTGCCGCCGTCGCGGGCGTCCTCGGACTCTCGGCGGCCGGCTGCGGCACGCCGTCTCCCGATCTCTTCCTCGTCAACCGCGACGGCACGGTGCCGGGCGCGAAGCTCACGATGCTCGTCTCCGACACGAGCGTGCGCTGCAACCACGGATCCGTGCACGAGCTGACGAGCGCGCAGACGATCGAGGCGCGCGAGCTCAGCAAGGACCTGCACGAGTTCCAGGCCAAGAAGCCACCGATCCAGGCGCCCCGGCCTGCGCAGATCTTCAGCTTCGCCGTGCGCAACGACGAGGGCACCGTGCGCTACCCCGACACCGCGCAGCGCCCGACGATCCTCCCGCGCATCACGCGCTTCGTGCGCGACACGGCGATCGGTACCTGCGGGCTGAAGCGCTGAGCGCCCCGGCGACGAATGAGCGTGCGGCTAGCGCTCGATGATCGTCGCCTTGATCGTGTCCACGACCTCCGGGGGGACCTCGTCCATGCCGTGGGCGTCGCGGGCGTGAACCTCGACCTGCTCGAGGATTTCGTCGTCGGATGAGCCCTCGAAGACGTGGTCGCAGCCCGGGACCAGGGCGCCGCACTTGAACTCCTTCATCTCGCCGTCCTCCTGCTCGTTGGTCCGATCAGGCTACCTTTCCCCGCCGCCCGGCCGGCGAGGGCAGGCTACGATCGCTGCGATGTGCCGGGTTCTTGCATATCTCGGAGAGCCGGTCGGGCTGTCGCACGTGTTGTATGAGACCGACAGCTCGCTCGTCCGCCAGTCCTACAACCCGCGGATGATGGCCACGTTCCTCAACCTGGCCGGCTTCGGCATGATCGCCTGGGACCCCTGCTCGGTCCGCTCCCAGGACCCGTTCACCTACCGCGCGACGACGCTCCCCGAGTTCGACCGCAACCTGCGCAACCTCGCGGGCAAGCTCGAGCCGACGTGCCTGATCGCGCATGTCCGCGGGGTCACCCACGGCGAGCGCGAGATGGTCGGCGAGTCCAACCTGCATCCGTTCCGCTTCCCGGGCGCCCGCGTGGCGCTCGCGCACAACGGTCACATGCGCGAGTTCGCGCGCATGCGCTACGACCTGCTCGAGCACATCCGGCCCGAGCTCGCGCAGCGCATCGAGGGGACGACGGACTCGGAGTGGATCTACGCGCTCGTGCTCTCGCAGCTGGAGGACCACTACGGCATGCCGGAGGTCGACGAGCTCGCCGAGGCGACGACGCAGGCGCTGCGCGTCCTGCGCCGGGTCCGGGCCCGCCACGGCATCGACACGTCGTCGCCGGTGAACCTGTGCCTCACGACGGGCGAGGTGCTCGTCGCGACGCGGTTCTCCTTCGACTACGGCTGGTATCCCGAGCAGGACACCCTGCTCGAGACCGACCTTCCGTACGTGAGCCTCTGGTACACGGTCGGGGGCCGGTACGTGAAGGGCGAGGACGGATCGGCGATGGCGGCCAGCGACGAGCCGCGCTCCCTGCTGATCGCCTCCGAGCCGCTCACCGTGGACATGTCCACGTGGCTGGAGGTCCCGGAGTACTCGATGGTCACGGCGTCACGCACGCCCGGCGGCATCGAGTTCGAGACGCGCGATCTCGATGTCTGAGCGCGCCGGCGCACGCGAGGAGGCGATCGAGTTCCTCGGCACGGTCCCGCTCTTCGACGGGATCCCCGACGCGGACCTCGTGGAGCTCGCGAACGTCATGCGCCGGCGCGAGCTGCCCGCCGGGCAGATCCTGTGGCGCGAGGGCGACGAGGCCCGGGCGATGATCCTCATCGTCGACGGGCGGGTCTCGGTGTCGCTGCCGCTGCCGGGCGATCGCGCCGTCCAGCTCACGTCGCTGGGGCCGGGGGAGATGCTCGGCGAGGTGCCGCTGCTCGACGGCGGCCGGCACTTCGGAACGGCCAGCGTCAGCGAGCCCGCGACGGTGCTGACGCTCGGCCGCGCCGACTTCGCCGCGCTGATCTCGCGCCGTCACCCGACGGCGTTCGCCCTCAAGCGACGGATCGCCCGCGTCGCCTGCGCGCGTCTGCGCGTGCACACCGCCGCGCTCGCGGCGTCGCTCGGCGACGACGACCCATCCGCCACGCCACCGCCGGAGCCCGATGCCGAGCTCGAGTTCTGCGGCCCGCCCGACAGCGGGTACATCCGCCGCATGGCGACCTTCCGCGCCTTCGACTCCCTCGCGCTGTGGGGCTTCCTGACCGCTGGGCGCTACGCGCTGTGCCCGGCCGGGCGGACGCTCATCACGGAGGGAACGGCCTCCGACGCCTGCTACGTGACGATCAACGGTGCCGTCGAGAAGATCCTCACCCGCGGTGACCGGCGCATCCGCGTCGGCCTGGCCGGCCCGGGACAGGCCTTCGGCTACGAGAGCCTCGTCGACGGCGGCCCGTCCCCGGTGACCGCCTCGACGAAGGAGCGCACGCTGCTACTCGTGCTGCCGCAGGAGGCCTTCGTGCGTCTCTTCGGGGGCGAGACCGCCGGCTCGCACGTGTTCCTGGACGTCATCCACCGCGACCTGGTGGCGGCGCTGCGTCAGGCGGTGCGCCCGCACGCCCGGCTGGCGCTGAGCGCGGACGCCCCGCGGGGACCCGCCTCCGCCGGCCACACGGCCGCCACCCCTAGCACGCCAGCCGCGGTGGCAGATCCGCCGGCACCCCGGTGACGTCGCGGAACTCCGCGGCGAAGGTCATGAAGCGGTAGACGTCGGCGAAGTTCGTCGCCAGCCCGAGCGAGACGCGCACCGCGCCGCCCGTGGGCATCCCGACGAGCTCGATGTAGTCGTCGAGGATCATTCCCTCGGCGAACTCGGCCCCGATCAGCGTGTCCTTGGAGATCGAGAACGCCGTCTCGCCCGCGCCCGAGTTGCAGAAGCACCCGGTCCGGATCGAGATCCGGTGCTCGGCAGCGATGATGTCGACGAAGCGCTCGTCGACCGCGCGGCCGTCGGGATGCAGGAAGTTGAAGCAGATCGTGCCGCCGCGGCGATCCCACTCGGTCGGCCCGTACACCCGCGTCGCCGGCTCGCCGTTTGAGTGGCGCAGCGTCTGCAGCGACTGCAGCAGCCACGTCCCGAGCGCGTCGACCCGGCGCGAGACCGTGTCGATGCCGATCCGCTCGAGATGGCGCAGGCCGATCTCGATCGCCGGGATGCCGAGGTAGTTGACCGTCCCGTCCTCGAAGAGCGCGTGGCCGGACAGCGGCACGACCATCTCGCCCTGGATGTTCGCGGCGACCACGGTGCCGCCGCTGAACCAGGGGCGATGCAGCCGCGCCAGCGCCGGGCGCCGGGCGATGAGCGCGCCCAGGCCGGTCGGGTAGCCGAACATCTTGTAGAACGAGACCGGGACGAAGTCCGGCTTCCAGACGCTCAGGTCCAGCCGGCTCGTGGGGACGAACGCGGCGGCATCGACGATGACGTCCCAGCCGCGCTCGTGAGCCGGCGCGATCCACTCCAGCGGGTGCTTGACGCCCGAGAAGTTCGACTGCGCCGGGAAGGCGAACAGGTTGTGGCCGTCGGGCGCGACGTCGTCGAGGTAGCGCTCGAGCAGCCCGTCGGCGACGCGCAGGTCGGGGGCGTGGAGCGGCACGTAGCGCGTCCGGGCGCCCTTGGCGCGGGCGAACTCGCGGATGCCGTTGACCGAGTTGTGGTTGTCGAACGTCGCGAGGAACTGGTCCTGCGCCGAGAACGGATAGGCCTCGCCGACGAGCCGCAGCGCGCCCGTCGCGTTCGGGGTGAAGATGCACGCGTACTCGTCCTCGGGCGCGTTGAAGTAGCGCAGCACGGCGTGCCGCGCGTGCTCCACGAGGAGCGTCGAGGCCGACGACGTCGGGTTGACCGAGTGCGGGTTGCCGTAGACGGTGTCGCGCAGCTGACGCTGGTGCTCATCGAGCTGGGACTGCGCGTACAGGCTGCCGCCGGTGTAGTCCAGGTAGACATCGCCGCGCGCGTCGAGTCGCCCGTACTCGGTGGCGCGGAGGTCGTCGACGATCGACGTGTCCGCGAAGGACGGGTTCGCCTGCGCGAAGGCCGCCTGCGCCGGTGCCTGCCCGGCCGGCTCGAACGAGCGTTCACCCTCAGGGGTGATCGTGGACAACGACTCTCGTCCCTTCGATGTTCGCGGGCGGCGCGGGCAACTCGCAGACGCCGTTGGCGCAGACGATCTCGGGATCCTTGCGAATCCAGCCGCGCCGCTCGCCGAGGGCATGGAGCTTGCACCCCACGCACAGGCCGAGCGCGGACTCCAGCCACATGAGCGTCAGGCAGATCGCGCAGAGCGTCCGGGGCAGCGTCCCGCGGATGCCGCTGTTCGTGATGATCGTCATCGAGAAAGCGAGCCCCAAGCCCAGTGTCCAGGCAAATCGCTTCGGTTTGGCCGAGACCCAGTTCGGCCGCTGATCGCGCGTGAGCAGACGAGCGAGCGCGCCGACCGGACTCGCCCGCAAGCCGATCATGACGCGGATCAGGAACTCGACGAAGAACACCGTCGACGCCACTTGGAGCGGGACGTAGCTGTGCTTGAAGTACGCGTAGCTGAACGCCACCGCCCCGACGACGAGCGTGATCCCGGCGGCGGCGCGCACCTCGTTCTCGTTGAACTCCGTCGGGCGGGCGCTGCGATCGCCGAGGGCGAGTTGCATACCGGGCATTCTACGGCGGGGTGCAACCACGAGGGCGCTGATCGGGCATCACTAGCCTGAGATGTCATGGACCGTCGCTCGTGGCTGCTCATGGCGATCCTCTCCGCGTTGTGGGGCGCCTCCTACCTCTTCATCAAGGTCGCGCTCGACGACGGCCTGCCGCCGATCTTCATCGTGTTCGCGCGCATCGCGCTCGGGGCGCTCGTGCTCGTGCCGCTCGCGCTGCATGCGGATGCCCTGCGCGGCGTGGTCGAGCGCTGGCGGCCGATCACGTTCATGGCGCTCGCGCAGGTCGCCGGCCCGTTTCTGCTCATCACCTACGGCGAGCGCCACATCGCCTCGGGGCTCACGGGGATCCTCGTGAGCGCGGCGCCGATCTTCACGGTGCTGCTGGCGATCCGCTTCGCCCAGGAGGAGCGCCTGCACGGCATCGGGGCCGCGGGCATCGCGGTCGGCATCATCGGCGTGGCGCTCCTGTTCGGCACCGACCTCAGCGGTGACGGCAAGGCGATCGCGGGCGGGCTCATGGTGCTGCTCGCGGCGCTGGGCTACGCGGTCGGGGCGCTCTATCTCAAGGCGCGGCTGCGCGATGTGCCGACGCTCGGGCTCGCGGCGGGAACGATGATCGTCGGAACGATCGTGCTCGCGCCCGTCACGCTCGCGTTCGGGGTGCCCGGCGATGTTCCGAGCCTGAAGGCGTCAGCGTCGCTGTTCGCGCTTGGCGCCGGCGGAACGGGGATTGCCTTCGCGATCTTCTTCCACCTCATCGCCTTTGTCGGGCCGAGCCGCGCGGCGCTCGTCGCCTACATCGCGCCTGGCTTCGCCGTCGTCTACGGGGTCTGGCTGCTCGACGAGTTGCTGACCGCCGGAACCGTGCTCGGCCTCGCGCTCATCCTCGCGGGGTCCTGGCTTGCGGCGGAGGGGCGTCTGCCGGGTCGCCGGCGCGCGGTGCCGGTCTCGGCGCCGGAGCCCGTCCCGCGCTGACGCGCCCCGGGCTCAGGCCGCGGCGCGGGCGATCGCGGCCGCGCTTGCGCGCACGTCGCCCTCGGTGGTCGACCAGTTCGACAGCGACACGCGGACCGCGGCGCGCCCGCGCCAGACCGTGCCGCCGACCCAGCATGTGCCGTCCTGCTGGACGCGCGCGACGACGCCGGGGGAGTCCTCGAAGGCGACGAGCACCTGGTTGAGCACGACGTCGTTGAGCACCTCGCCGCCCGCGGCGGCCAGGAGTTCGGCCATGAGCCGCGCGTGTGCGCAGCAGCGGTCGACGAGGTCGGTGACGCCGTCGCGTCCCAGCGTTCGCAGCGTCGCGTAGATCGGGACGGCCCGCGCGCGGCGCGAGGACTCGGGCACGAAGCCCGTCGGCTCGCGGCGGTCGCTTCCCGCGAGATACGCCGCGGCCATGACCATCGCGTTCGCGTGCGCCTCGGGGTCGCGGACGATCGCCAGCGCCGAGTCGTAGGGCACGTTGAGCCACTTGTGGGCGTCGAGCGCCCACGAGTCCGCGCGGTCGTGGCCGGCGGTGAGATGCGCGAGCGATGGTGACGCGGCCGCCCACAACCCGAACGCGCCGTCGACGTGCAGCCAGGCGCCGCGCTGCGCGCAGGCGTCGGCGATCGGATCAAGCGGATCGCACGCGCCCGTGTTGACGTTGCCGGTCTGGGCGCAGACGATCGCCGGCCCGGAGCCGTTCGCCAGCGTCTCGCCGAGCGCGGCGGGATCCATCGCGCCGTTCGCGTCAACTGGCACACGGGTCACGCGCGACTCGCCCATGCCGATGAGCCGCAGCGCGCGCCCGACGGTGACATGGACCTCCTCGCCGACGAGGACTTCGATCGGCGGCGCTCCGAAGAGCCCGTCCGCCCGCACGTCCCAGCCCTCGCGGGCCAGCACGTCGCCGCGGGCGGCGGCCAGGCAGGTGACGTTGGCCATCTGCGCGCCGGTGACGAAGCCGACACCGGCCGACGCCGGCAGGCCCAGAACGTCAAGCACCCAGTCGGCGGCGACCTCCTCGAGCACCGCCATTCCCGGCGAGCTCGAATGCAGCGCGCACAGCTGGTCATACGCGCTGACGAGCCAGTCGGCGGCCAGCGCGACGGGCAGCGCGCCGCCCGTCACGAAGCCGTGGTAGCGGGGCCCGCCCGCCGCCACGAGGCCCGGCTCGAGGTCGACCGCGAGCTCGTCGAGGACGGTGCGCTCGTTCTCGCCCGCGTCCGTGAGCGGCCGGTCGAGCGCGGCGCGCAGATCATCGGCGCCGGCGAGGGATCCCGCCGGCCGATCGGCGAGTCCGTTCACCCACGCGCCGGCGATCGCGCGCGCCCGGTCCAGCAGCTCATCGGACATGGGCCGACCCTAACGGTCGAGCCCAGTAATGGCGCTCGGCGCCAACTGCGTCGGGGCGTGTGCGAGTCTCGTCTGATGCGTCCCACACTGTTCGAGTTCGCCGGGGGCGAGCGCGCGCTTCTCGCGCTCGCCACGGCGCACCACGCTCGCTGTCTGGCGGACCCCGAGCTCAACCATCCGTTCTCACATCCCGGCCAGAATCCCCAGCACGTGGAGCGCCTGGCCGCGTACTGGGCGGAGGTGATGGGCGGCCCGCCCTCCTACTCGAGCTCGTGCGGCGATCAATCAGGCGTGTTGCACATGCATGCGCGCAACGGCGACATGGGCGATCTCGGCGAGCGCTTCGTGCGCTGCTTTGACCAAGCAGCCGATGACGCCGGGCTGCCGGAGGATCCCGAGTTCCGAGCCGCCCTGCACGCCTACATGCGCTGGGCCGTGGACGACGTCCTGTCCTACTCCCCCGAGGGCACCGTCGTGCCCGAGCGCGCGACGATGCCCCGCTGGGGATGGGACGGGCTGCAGACGTCGTAATCGCCCCCGCGGCCAGGAGGATTCGTAGGATTGGACCATCGGAGCGCAGAGATGGATCTGAAGGCGATCACCGCCGCGACCTACGGCGCCACCGCCGATCATTTCGATGACTCGGCGCTGTCGTTCTGGGAGCGCTTCGGGTCGGGTACCGTGGGGCGAATCGATCTGCGTGCGGGCGAGCGGGTGCTCGACGCCTGTTGTGGCACCGGGGCGTCCGCGCTGCCGGCCGCGCAGCAGGTGGGGGCCGAAGGTTCGGTGCTTGGGGTCGACGTCTCCCAGAGCGCCCTCGCGCTGGCTCGTGACAAGGCACGCGCCCTGGAGCTGGACAACGTCGAGTTCCGCGCCGGGGATATCGAGACGACCGGACTGTCGTCTGGGGCGTTTGACGCCGTAGTGTGCGTGTTCGGGATCTTCTTCCTGCCCGACATGGCCGCGGGCATGCGTGAGCTGTGGCGGCTGGTCAAGCCTGGTGGACGTCTGGCCATCACGGTGTGGGGGCCTGACATCTTCGAGCCCGCAACCTCAGTGTTCTGGGAGGCGGTCAGATCCGAGCGGGCCGACCTCGTCGGTGGCTTTCATCCCTGGAAGCGAGTCACGACGGCGGACGGCCTGGCGACACTGCTGGATGAGAGCGGGATCCCGGACGCGAACATTGCCGCTGAAGCGAGCCGGCATCCGTTGGCCGTCGCCGACGATTGGTGGACGATCGTGCTCGGCACCGGTTACCGCGCAACCGTCGAGCAGCTCGGAGCCCAAGCCGCCGAGCGCGTGCGAACAGCCAACGTCGCGGCGCTTCGCCAGCGCGGCGTTGGCTCCCTGGCCACGAACGTCATCTACGCAGTCGCGAACAAAGAGCTGGACCAGCCGCTCGGCACGGCGTCTACGAGGACGTCGAGGACCGGGCGGCGTACGAGCCGCCCGAATCCGCCGCCTGACGGCGCCGCGTGATTTGCGGCGAGACCGCGATGGCCGCGACGACGGCGGTCACGATGATGACCGCGTGCGCGGTGATGAGGAAGGCGCGGCTGTCTCCGGAATGCAGGAGCGCCGCCACGGCGACTCCGGCGAGCGCCGCAAGCGTGCACTCGCCGGCGCGCGCGCCCGCGGCGCGGGCGAGCCCCGGGGCGAGCACGAGCGCAGGCAGCCCGAGGAGGACGAACACGAGCACCCAGTCCGATGGTGACGCGTTTGACATGTCCTTGAGCGCGATGAACGCGGCGCCGCCCGCGGCGCCGCCGATCGCGCCGGCGACCGCGCCGGCGATCGCTCGGCCGAGCGGCATGACGGCGCCACCGAACGCGGCGGCGAGGGCCCAGGCGACGACCCCGCCGATGATCGCCCAGATGGCAGCGCGCTCGATCGCGTAGGCGACGAGCCGCTCGGTGTCGGTGGCTCCCTTATCGGCGAGCGGGTTGCTCACGGCTGCCGCGACGAGCGCGGCGACCAGTGCGACGCCGATCGTGACGGCCGCGCCAAGCGCGGCGCGCGTTGGGTCCGCCGCGCCGGGCCGCTGCGAGGACGGAGCGGCCGCGGTCGTGGCTGCGGTCGCGGCCAGCCGCGCGCCCGTGTCCTCGCCCAGCACGGTGCGCAGCCGACGGCAGACGACCTCGACGTCGTAATCCCAGCGCGCGTCGGTCAGCCCGCATGCGTTGCGCCGCGCGAGCGGCTGGAGCCCGAGCGGCAGATCGCGCTCGGCCGGCATCGCCGCCCCGTCGACGAGCACCGGGATGACCTCGACGTCCGGGCGCTGCAGCGCGCGCTCGATCTCGAGGCGCACGAGGTCGGTCGGATCGTCGAGCCGGCGGCGGCCGTCGGGGTTCGTCGCGCTCAGCCAGCGCGGGCCGATCACGACGATGCAGACCTCGCAGGCGTCCATGACGCGCTCGATGTGGTCCACGAAGTCCACGCCGGGTTCGATCGCGACGTCGCGGAAGATGCGCTCGGACGCGAAATGGCGGCCCAGGTCGCCATGGAGCTGGCGCGCCCAGCCCGCCGAGTCCGACCGGCGGTAGTTGATGAAGACGCGTGCGTTGCTCATGGCTGCCCTCCCGCTGTGTTCCCCATGCTTATGGGAGCGCGCCCGCGCACGCGTGATACATCACGCCGAGATCCGGGCAGGT
The DNA here is from genome assembly GCA_033855075.1 of Solirubrobacteraceae bacterium. GTDB lineage: Bacteria > Actinomycetota > Thermoleophilia > Solirubrobacterales > Solirubrobacteraceae > CADCVQ01. The sequence continues at coordinate 12,578 of JAWVGM010000121.1, forward strand.
TGCGGTCATGACTCTCGCGCAGTCCTCGTGAGTCATGGTCCTGCTGTCGACGGCCTACGGCATGACGATCGGGGCGCCGTCGCGATCGCTGGGTCCGACGCTGGCCCGGCTCGAGAGCCGCGCTCGTATGCGTAGCCGGACTGATCGGCGTGGGGGCGGTTGCGCCGGCCCGTCGGCTCCGGAAGTAGCTACGCGGCCGCAGCGACGCGTTCGGCCGCCTCGTCGCATTCGGTCGCCCGATGGACCGAACTGTCCGCGGCGAACCGTTTGGCGACGCGCACGACCTCGCCGCCGAGGGTCTTGAGCTGCAGCGCGACGGCCGCGTCCTGAACTCGCCCGTCCGCGTCGAAGATCCGCGCCGCTGCGGAAACAGGAACGACGTACGGAACGTCCCACGCGCGCAGCGCTCGAGCGGCGAACTCCATCGTGTTGATTGCTTGCAGGCCCTGCGTCCCACCCGCAGCGCTGATCAGCCCGATCACCTCGTCGTGCAGGAACGGCGGCTCGCGAGCGCCGAGCGCATGCAGCCAGTCGAGCGCGTTCTTGAACGAGCCAGAGATGGTCCCCTGATACATCGGGCTGCTCCACAGCATCCCGTCGGCCGAGTAGCACGACTCGATCAACCGTTCAGCCGCGGCGGTCGGCGCCTCGTTGTCGGGGTCATACATCGGCAGGTCGAGCTCGCGCAGGTCAAGCAGTGTCGTCTCCGCTCCGGCGTCCTCAGCCCCTTCGAGTGCCAGCCGCAAGGCGGCGCGGCTCCTGGATACGCTCGCCAAGGAGCCGCCCAGACCAACGATCTTCGGCGCGCGACTCATGGATTACCGCCTCGGGTGACTGCTGGCAGGCGCACTACCAGCTCGGGCCGCCGGACCTGCGTCCTGCTACGGCCACCCTACCGGCCCGGGCCGTGCCCGCACCAGTGTTTAAGGGCCGCCGTGTGACGTGATGTTGGGCGCGCTCCTGGCCGGTTGCGCCCTGATAGTGGGCGTCGATTCCAAAGCACCGCGGAACCTTCCGCGCCCGCTCTCGCAACGCGCGACACGCCGCACCGCGCCGTGGTTCTGGGGGGCGTGCACCGCGCGGGTGGCATTGGAAGAAAACCGCTGATATTCTTCCTTGTCTGATGGCGTTGAATATCAAGGATGACGGGGCCGATCGGCTGGCGCGCGAGCTTGCAGCCGAGACGGGCGAGACCATCACGACGGCGGTCACGGTCGCGGTCCGTGAGCGCCTTGAGCGTCTGCGTGGTGCCGTACCGCGCGAGCGCCGCGGGCAAGAGCTCACGCGGATCGCGACACGTAGCGCCACACGGCGGGTGATGGACCGCCGTAGCGCCGAGGAGATCCTCGGCTATGGCCCCGATGGTCTGCCCTCGTAGTGGTGATCGACACATCCGCGCTTCTCGCGGTCCTCTTCGACGAGCCCGAGCGCGACGAGTTCATCGCATTGCTCGCCGGCGCCGACCGTGATCTCAGCGGGCACGTTGCTGGAAGCGTCGATCGTCATGCAGGCCAGAACCGGATACGACGGCGTCGCGGACCTCGATGAGCTATTGGCGGTAGCAGCGATTCGCTGCGTCGCCGTCGATGAGACACAAGCACACCTCGCGCGTGCGGGGTTTGAGCGCTACGGCAAAGGGCGTGCTCCGGCCGGACTGAACTTCGGAGATTGCTTTGCATACGCGCTCGCCAACGCCACGAGCCGATCACTGCTGTTCAAGGGGGACGACTTCGGGCAGACCGACCTGCGCTCGGCACGGGCTGACAACACGCCCTGACACCCGACCACGTGGCCCAGCGCGCGCGGACAACAGCGTACGTCGCAGGTGAGGTTGGTGTCGCCTGCGGTGAGGGTGGTTGTCTGCTGGCGCAGGGCGCCTACGAGGCCGAGTTGGTCAAGGGCTTGGGGGCGCAGGGCGTAGACGACGCGGCGCACGTTGGTCACGGCGCCTTCGAGCTTGCGGCCGCCTGGTCTAGGGACGTGCCCGGGGACGTCAGCTAGCTGCGCGTGGTTTCTGCGAGTGCCGCGGGGAGCTGGTCGCGTGAGCTGATGTCGAGCTTCATGTAGGCGTGAGTGAGGTGCCCCTCGACCGTCCGTGCGGTGACGAAGAGGGCTTGTGCGATCTCGCGGTTGCCGAGACCGTCGGCGGCGAGCTGGGCGACGCGGCGTTCGCTGGGGGTGAGTGCGTCGCGTCCGCGAAGGGCGAGGCGCCGTGGGCGGGCGCCCGTCGCGACGAGGTCCTCGCGTGCTCGCCTGGCGAGCCGCAGCGCGCCGCAGCGGTCGGCGACGTCGAGCGCTTCGCGGAGCATTGCTTGGGCGTCGCGCCGGTGCCCGCTGCGCCGTAGCGCGCCCCCGAGCTCGGTCAGCGAGCGGGCATGCTCGTAGCGCGCCGGCGAGCGCTCGGTGGCCGTCACAGCCAGGCGCAGGAGCTCCAGGCCGCGATCGCCGCCGGCGATGAGTCCAGCCGTGCGCAGCGCAAAAGACAGTGCGGTCGGGGTGCCCCAGCAACGTGCGCGCTGAAGCTCATCGTCCGCGAGGCGCTGCGCGGTCTCATGCTCGCCCAGCCGCGCGTGTGCGAGTGCGGCCGACGCGCGTGTGGGAACTGCGGCGGTGTCGAGTCCCCAGCGTTCTTCGCGGTCGCGGAGCTGGTCGAGGTCACGCAGGGCCGCCTGAGCGTCGCCGGCCCCAAGTCGGACGTGCCCGCGGCTGTAGAGGAGCCGGTTAGCCATCGGGACGTTCGCGAGGTCCTCCACGATGCCTTGCTCCTTGAGCAGCGCCTCACAGGAGTCGAAGTCGGCTCGTTCGACCATCGCATCCAGGATGCATGCGATCAGCGGCAGACGCCGGATCGGCGCGACGTCGAGCACGCTGCGGGCCTCGGCCTCCGCCTCGGCGATTCGTCCTTGTCTGAAGCGAACTTGGCAGCGGCAGCTCGCCGCGATCGCGACACCGGGCAGCGACCCGTGCGCGTGTGCGTGGTCGATTGCCATGCCGTAGTAGCGCTCGGCCTCGTCGAGCCGGTCGGTTTCAACGAGGGTCCAGGCCGCAAGAAAGAAGTTCGGCGCGTCGGGGAGCTGCTCCTCGAGCAGCCGTCCGTCCGCGAGCGCGAGCTCGGCCAGCTCGGCCGCTTGTACGGCCGGCTTGTCGCTGCGGGCCGCGTCGAATGCAGCGGCCGCCAGCAGCATGCGCTCGCCGGTGCTATGGCCGCGCAGACGGCCGTGGTATCGCGCCAGGCGCTTGCCCGCCAATGTCCATGTCGAGTCGCCCAGCTGACACCAGCAGGCGACCAGTCCGTCGAGCTTCATTGCCGCTTCGGGATCGTGCTCGGCGATGCGCGCGATGATCGGATCGAGCAGCTCAGCGGCCTCTTTGACCTGCGCGCTCCACGCCAGGCCCGTGCCGAGCGCGACGGCCGCCTGGCTTCGCGTCTGCGTATCGCGCGCGTCATCAAGCGCTGTGCGCAGGTGCGCGATCGCGGCGCTCCGCGGCCGCATGCTTCGCAGCTCGGCGGTTCCGAGCTCGAACAGGACACCTGCCCGATCGGACGGGCTCGGCGGCTCCGCCAGCGCGCGATCGAGGTATGTGCACGCCGAGTCGGGTGCACCGCGCTCGCGTACTTCGCGCGCGGCGGAGCGCAGACACTGGACGACCCACGCATCGCCGGCGGGCTCGGACGCAAGCAGATGCGTGGCCAGCCCGACGTCGCCGACACCGTCCTCAGCGAGCAGCAACGCAGCGCGCTTATGGCTCGCCGCGCGTCGCCCCGGCGCCAGCTCCTCGTAGATCGTCGTGCGCACGATCGGATGGATGAACTGCAGTGGGCGGCCGTCGCTAAGGACCGCGGCGCTCGTCAGCGCGTCCGCGGCCTCACCGGCGGCGTCCAGATCGAGCTCGCACAGCGCCGCTGCCTGACGCAGCTGGGCGCGCGCTCCGAGCACGGCCACGGCGAACGCAAGCTCGCCGGCCTGCGGGCCGAGGCGCCGCAACCGCGCCAACGTGGCGCGCGCGATCGACTGCGGGGCGATCTGCTCCACGCGCGCGATGCTCGAGTCGTCAGACGGAATGCCATCTGCATCGAGCGCGCGAACCAGCTCACCCAGCAAGAACGGGTTGCCGGCGGTCGTGTGGTGGCAGGCGCGTGCGAAACCGGTTGAGTGCGCGCCACCGAGTATGTGCGCGACGAACCGCGCTGTCGCCTGTTCGCTGAACGCCTGAGGGCGCAGCACCGCGCTCGTCAGCCCCGGCTCGATGACCGCCGGCAGCGTCTCGCTGGCTCCCTCACCGACCCGTGAGGCATAGACGATCAGGATCGCAAGCTCGTCGACGCGCCGGGCGAGATAGGACAGGAACGCAACCGATGCATCATCGGCCCAATGTGCGTCGTCGACGGCCAGCAGCAGCGGCCGCTCGATCGACAGGTTCGCCGACAGCCAGTACAGGCCGTGCATGACTGCCGCGCGATCCGGGCTCGGCCCGGACCGGGGCGCAGCTGCGGACACGACCGGCGCCGCGAGCTGCGCGGCGCCAGCCAGCCAGCGCTCGCGATCATCCGCCGACGCGGCCGCCAACGGTCCCTCGAACAGCTGACGCACCACGCCGTAGGCGAACTCGCGCTCAAGCTCACCGCCACGCGCGTGCAGCACATGCGTCCCCTGGGCCGTCGCCACATCGATCGCATGGCTGAGCAACGACGACTTGCCGATCCCCGCCTCGCCCTCGAGCGCTACCACAGCCCCCGCGCCCGCCCCGGCCGCCGCAACCGCCGCCTGGAGGCCCTGGAGCTCGTCTTCACGCTCAAGCAGATCTGCCGTCGCCGCCCGAGCGCTGGCCGCCATCGCGCCGATTGTCCTCGGTCGTCGCCGCAAAAGCCAGGGGATCTCTCCACGTCGCCGGTAGGCGCGACGCGGTGCACGATCGGCCACATCGCATCGCACCGCAACCGAGGAGACAGAACATGCGACCTAGCTGGATCATCACCACCGCCCTCGTGACCATCGCCTCCGTGGCGATCGGGTCAGGCACCGGCGCGTCGGCGAAGAACAACAAGACAAAGCACTTCAGCTGCGCGCTTCAGCTCTTTCAGCAGGGCCCGCTGCAGGGCACGCCCCCGACCGGCATCAGTTTCGGCTTCGTGTCGTGTCCCGCGCCGTTTGGCAATGGCGTGCATTTCGGCTCCGCCACGGTCACCCCGACGAGTCCCGGTCATGGAACGGTTGCCGTGAAGATCAAGAACTACTTCAATCGCGGCACGACGAGGGGCACCGTCGCGTTCACGTTCGTCGCCACAACCCCGACGGACCTCACCTACACGGGGACCGTGACCTACACCGGCGGGACCGGTAGGTTCAAACGCGTCAAGGGCAGCGGCCCGATCGTGTGCACGAGCTCGGACGGTGGCGCGCACAAGGCATGCAAGGTCAAGCTGACGCTGAAGGGGATCTGACCCAGGTGCCACACAAGGTCACGCTCTACATGTTCAGCGGCTCGACCCCGTCCCAGACCGCGCAGCTCATGCTCAAACACAAGGGCATCGAGTACCAGCGCGTACACGTGCTGGTCGGGCCGCACGCATTCGGCATGCTCGGACGCGGCTTTGAGCGAATGACCGTACCGGCGCTGAAGATCGACGGCCGCCGCGTCCAGGGATCGCGCGAGATCTCCCGCGAGCTCGAAGAGCTGGCGCCGCAACCGCCGCTGTTCCCGGCCGACCCGCAGCGGCGCGAGGCCGTCATCGAGGCGGAGCGTTGGGGTGAGGACTTCCAAGACGCCGTGCGGCGCGTGTTCTTTTGCGCGGCACGGCGTGACCCGCGCGCGTTCATGACCGTCCTGCGTCACGAGAGCGCGGTCATGCGTCCCGCGCAGCATTTGTCACGCCGCTTCGTGACGCGCCTGGCGATCGCCGGTGCTCGGGCGAGCGACTTCGCCGGACAAGAAGATGTCGCACAGCTTCCCGCTCGACTGGACCAAGTCGAAGCATGGATCGAGGCCGGGTTGCTCAACGGCCCCGAACTCAACGCCGCCGACTTTCAGATCGCGCCCAGCATCGCGATGCTTCTGCGCTTCGACGATCTCACGCCGTACATCGAGCACCGTCCCGCGACGCAACTCGCACGGCGCCTCGTTCCCAGCGATCCAGCCCGGATCAGCGCCATCCTGCCGTCCTCGTGGCTCGCCCCGCTCGGCCACGATGCCACCACGACCCACCGTGGATGACGATCAGCAGCTTCATTTCGACGTTGCGATCGAACGCAACGGCGAACAAATCCGCGGAACGCTCGCCGACCGTCTCGGCACGACCCTTGAGTTCACCGGCTGGTTGGAGCTGATGTCGGCATTCGACACCGCCCGTGCGCGAGCGACCGACAGAGCCGTCCAAGCAGACCCACCGACCGGTCGCCCCTAGACCGCTTCCCAAACGGTCGCTGGCCGGTTGTTCTCGGTCTCCGTTTCAAAACTCAGGGGGGTCAGCCACGTCGCCGTTCGCCGAGCGGCACTGCACGATCGCATCGCGAGGAACCAACCGACAAGGGGACGACGACATGAGCACCACACCCACGAGACGCCGAGCGATCGGCAGCGCACTGGCCGCGGCAGTCACAATCGCGTTGCTCGGCGCGGCGCCCGCGCCCGCGGCCGGCACGACGTCGGCGGTATGCACGAACCTCTTCTCGGTCACGATCAACCCGGGCTTCAGCATGACCCCGACCTCTGGAACGCTGACCACCGGCGGTGAAACCGGCTCGATCACCTGCGTCGGCGAAATCGATGGCCACCGCATCACCGGCCCGGGGACGATGGGGATCTCTGAGAACTACACGAACGTGACGTGCCCCTCGAGCGTCATCAAAGGCACGATCAACGTCTCCATCCCGACGACCGCCGGCCTCCAGCGGATGGCCGGAGAACTGACCGTCCAGCGAACCCTGCTCGCCGTCCAGCCACAGGCAGAGTTCCCGAACGCCCACTTCAGCGGGATCGGCGTGATCATCCCAACCCAAGGCAACTGCTTCGTGACGCCCCTGCGAAAGTCGCTTCTCTCCGTCACCGGCACGCTCACCGGCACCTAAGCGCCGCCCCGGCCGCGACCCGCCTGTCCGGGTCGCGGCGTCGGCACGCGCCGATCGCTGGCGCCAGGCAGTCGCTGTCGCATTGTGCTGCTCCGCGAGGCGGCACTCTCGAGAGGCGAGCTCGGCGTCGTAGCTTGGCGCGACAGCGACAGCGTGGCTCCCGCAGTGAGGCGCGGGCCCGTCGCGCTACGGCGACGTCAGGGACGAAGGAGCGTCTGGATTGCGGTGACCGCGTGGTCTGCGCGTGGCATCGCGGCGATCTCTGCTGCGAGCTGTTGTGCCGTGGTGTGGTACTGATCGCCCGTGAGCGCGTGCACGG
>JAWVGM010000122.1:0-8703 GCA_033855075.1 Solirubrobacteraceae bacterium
AGGTCGTCGAGCACGAGGGCGACGCGATGACGCCGATCGTCCCCGTCATCGTCGGGGACGACTGGAAGGCCGTGCTGCTGTGGCGCGCGCTGTACGACGCCGGCGTCTTCGTGAACGTCGCGATCCATCCCGCGGTTCCGCCCAGCGGCGCACTGCTGCGGACGAGCGTCATGGCGACGCACGACCACGCGACGCTCGATCGCGCGCTGGATGCGTTCGCGGCCGTGAAGGACCTCTACGACGAAGAGGACCTCCCGCTCCCGGGCTAGCCGGCCACAAAAGATTGTCCACAACTTCACAATCTTTCTACCCCAAAGAAAAAGCCGCTCCGAGCGGCTGAGTCTCCCCGCGGCGCGTTGACTCGCGCACCCCGGCTCTCATAGGTTCGGCGAGCGCTCAGCGTGGAGCGCGACGATCAGGCGAGCGGCCCGGCGGAGCACTCAGGGGGGTTCCGGGCACATTGGTCATTCGCCCTGTGGGGAGTCGCTGCGCCCACGCTCAAACGGTTCACAATCAATTCCATAACCGCTGCCTTCGCACGGGGCAGCGCGGGAGGACACATGCACGAAGCGACGGCGACGATCGCCCCTGCCCCACCTGCGCCTCAGCACATGCAGGCGCTGCAAAAGGCCAACGAAGTCCGGCTCGCTCGAGCCGAACTCAAGCGCCAGGTGGGCGACGGGACGATTTCGGTCACGGAGGTCATTCGCGAAAACCCATGGGAATCGACGAGCATGACGGTCATCGAGCTTCTGCTCAGCCAACGCCGGTGGGGCACCACTCGTTGCAGCAAGCTTCTCGCGCAGCTCGGAGTACCCGAGCACAAGGCGATCGGAGCGATGACGCCACGCCAGCGCGATCTGCTGGCGGATGCGATGTGCACGGGCTGACCTAACGGGCAGCCTGAGGACAGCTTCACCCTCCACCACCCCAGCATCATCCCGAGCAGACCAAAGCGAGCCCGGACGTGCCAGTAGCCACATCCGGGCTCGCCGAGGTCTGACGCAGCAATTCGCAGACCCCGGTGTGCCCCGGGGTCGCGCCGCATCCGCTCGAGGTCCAGGCGGATGCGCTCCTCGCCGGCCCCGCGCTCGGCATGCGTCTCGCGGGCGTCGCGGACCCGCGCCGAAAGCTCGTCACGCAGCGCCTCGAGCTCGCCGAGCGACAGCAGCCGCGGGCCGCCGGGCCCGGCCTGCGCCGTGACGCCGGTCACCGGCGCGCCGTGTCCAAAGGCCGATACGACGCTCGCGGCGAGGTCGCGTTCGAGCTTGGCGATCTGCCCGCGTAACGAGCGGCGCGCGGCGAGCTCATCGGTCTCGAGCGTCGTCTCATACGCGAGCTCGAGCTCGAGCACCTCGAGGCTGTCGTCGATCGCGACCGACATCGATCTCGAGGCAGATCGTACCGGCGGGGGCCAGCGTGCAGATCGCGCTCGTGCGACGTTCCGGAGTTGCTTTGCGGCATTCGAGAACGCTGCACTACGCGCCGGTCAGGCGCGACCGAGCGCCATGCAGAGCCTCGTGGACGCTGAGCTCGGGCACGTCGCCGACGGCGACGGCGACGAGGCGCATCCGTTGCGTGCCGGCGTGCACGCGCGCGTCCGCGGCGGGTGGGCCGAACAGCTCGCCGACCACGTTCGCACCCTCGACGATGACCATCCGGCCGGCGACGACGCCGGCGTCGTCTTCACGGGCGAGCCGCAGCACGAGCTCGCCGTCGATCGCGTCGCCGTCCAGCGCCCAGACGGGAACGCCCGTCTCGACGAGCGCGATGAGCAGCGCATCCTCGACGAGGCCGCGCGAGCGAAAGCCGCCGTGCTGGAGGCGATCGAGCATGGCCTGCTCGATCGGTGTCCGGTCGCGATCGGGATCGAGCCCTACCTGGCGAAAGAAGGCGCGGTAGGCGCGCGCGACCGGCCGCTCCCGCAGTGCCATCGCCGTCGCTCCCGTGACTCGGTCTGACAGGAGCGCGAGCTGAGCCGCCAGCCCGGGATGGCTGGGGCCGGGCGAGGCGCGCACGCGCAGCGCCCACAGGCGCAGGCCCGGCAGCTCCTCCTCCAGGAGCGGATCGACGCCCTGGCGGACCGGCTCGCGGGCCTCATCCGCCGGCACTGGGCTTCCACCCCGCGCGTCGCGACGCCGCGACCGCGGCGTCGACGCGCCGCTCGAGCTCGCGCGGGCTGACGTCGCCGAGACTCGTGCTGTCGACGCGCCCGGGCCAGCGGGCGTAGACGATGTGCGGGCACACGGCGACGCCGTAGAGGTTCGCGAGGATCCCGTCGCGGTCCCAGCCGACCGGAAACTGCCAGCCGTGCTCGCGCACGATGGCGCGCAGGTCCCCAAGGCTGCCACGAATGCCGATGACGGCAACGTGGACACCCGGGTGCCGCCGCTCGACGGATCCGAGCTTGTCGAAGGTGTCCGCGCAGTTGCCGCCCCGCGTGGCGAGGAAGCCGAGGACGACCGGGCCGCGCTCGATGAGCGCGCAGAGGTTGAGGATCGTCGGCCCGCGCACCTCGCACGCCGGCCGGGCGCCCGCGGCGCCCTGTCCCGGGCGCGTCGCCACGTTCGCGTCGCAGTGTGCGTCTGAGCGGTCGCAGGAGATCGACGACTGCACGAGCGGGACCGCGAACGGCGGCAGCCTCGCGCCCGGCTTGATCCCACCGGCCCCCGTCCCGGACGTGCTGGCCGCGTTGATCGTGACGACGACGAGCACCACCAGGCCGGCGAGGGCCAGCAGCCACGCGGAGTTGCCGGCGGCGCCCACGAGCCAGCGGCGCACGTCGCGGCGATCCTCGTCGGCTTCGGGCGGCGAGGGAGCAGACGGAGGCTCGTCGTCATCCGCGTCGAAACCGAGCGGCCCCTCCTCGGGCGGCGTGCGCTCGCTCACGCCGGTACCCGCGCGGGGTGAGCCGCCGGCCGGCGCGCCGCCGCGCGGCGCTCGACGAGCAGCAGGACCGCAGGCAGCACGACGAGGACGCCGAGCAGCGACACCGTCAGGTCGATGACGGTCACGAAGCCGAAGTCGCGGAGCATGCGGATGTCCGAGAGGACGAGCACCGCGAACCCTGCGATCGCCGTCACACCCGACGCGAGCACGGCCGCGCCGGTGGAGCGATAGGTCCGCGCGAGCGCGGCCTCGGGCTCGTGGCCGCGCTCGCGCTCCTGTCGGTAGCGCTCCGCGAGCAGGACGCTGAACTCGGTCGAGATCGCGATGACGAGCGCGCCGAGCGTGACCGACATCGGGTTCAGCGGGATCCGCAGGGCGAAGAGCACGAACGCCGACCAGCCGGTCGCAAGCGCGATCGGCACGAGCGGGACGAGGGCGCGCCGCGTGCTGCGAAACGCGACGAGCAGCACGAGCGCGACCGCGAGCAGCCCGGCGAGCAGCGTGACGAGCCGGCGGGTGCTCGAGGACACCTGCGCGTTGGCCTCGGACGCGAGCACCGGCAGTCCGGCGAGCCGCGCGCGCACGCCGTCCGGGCGCCCGTCCGGCAGCTCGCTGCGCATCGCGTCCATCACCCGCTTCTGCTGGTCGAGCGACATGAGTCGCAGGCCGAACGCGAGCGTCGCCGTGCGCCGGTCGCGGGTGATCACCGACTCCGAGAAGTACGCGGGCACCGCGTCGAGCAGCGCGCGGATGTCGGCGGCGCTCTGCCGCGAGCCGGCCGTGCTGAAGAGCGCCGGCAGCGAGAACGCCGGGCACAGCTCGGCCTCGCCGCAGCCGCGCGTCGCGCTGTAGCCGAAGCGCTTCAGGATCGCCGTCTGGTAATCGATCATCCAGTCGAGCACCTCAGGGCGCGTGAGGTCTGAGCCCTCGATCACGACGTCGACGCTCGCGCCCACGCCCGTGGAGCGCTGCAGCGCGTTGAGGTCGCGCAGGCCCGGCAGGTCGCCCGGGACGAGCTTCTGGATGTCGGACTCGACCCGCGTCTGCGTGTCGAGGCCCCAGCCCAGGACTGCGACTCCAGCCGCCACGGCGAGCACACGGCCCGGCCGCCGGATCGAGGTGGCGAGCGCGGCCGCGGCAGCGGCCCGCACGCGAGGCCGGGCGGCGCGGGCGAGCCGGTTGTCGGTGATCAGCTCGCGCGCGCCCCGCAGCGACGGCCCGATTCGTGCGCCCGCGCGCGCGAGCCAGCCCGGCGCGCGCCGCTCGTCGGCGAACACCACGGCCGCCGTGCCCGCGATCAGCGCGCACGTGAGCGCGATCGCGATCCCGGCGACGAGCAGAAGCCCGAACCCGCGCACCATGGGCACCGGGGAGAGCGCGAGCGCCGCGAACCCCGCCGCCGTGGCCGCCGCCGCAGCCGCGACGGTCGGCGCCCCGAGCAGCGCCGCCCGGCGCGCGGCCGGCGCCGCCCCGATGCGCTCCCCGCTGCCGCGCTCGCCGGCGTCCTGCTCCTCGGCGATCCGCGATTGCAGCTGGATCGCGTAGTCGACGGCGAGGCCGATGAGCACGGGCAGGACCGCGACCGAGGCCATCGTCAGCGACGCCCCGCTCAGCTTCAGCGCGGCGAACGTCAGTGCGGCCGCGGCGAGCGCGACGGCGAGCGGCAGCAGCCGCAGGCGACTGCCGAACACGAGCGCGAGCGTTCCGGCCATGACGAACAGCGCCGCGACGAGCAGGATCCGCATCGAGCTCGTGATCGAGTCGGTGAGGTCGGCCACGACGACGGGTGCGCCGGTCACCGCGTACGTCGCGCCGTTGCGCGCCTTCCACTCGGGCATGGCCACCGCGGCGCGGATGAGGCGGATGGCGGCGGCGCGCTGCGCGTCGCTCAGACCCGCCTTCAGGCGCACCTGGATGAGCGCGGTCCGCCCCGGTCCTCCGCCCTTCGTGGGGAAGAGGTAGGCGAACTTGCGCTTGGGCGTTCCGGTCGGCTTGCTCGCGTCGAAGACGAGCGTCGACACGAAGTTCGGATCGTCGATGCGCGGGACCGCCGCCAGGCCGTAGCGCGCCGCAAGCGCGATCGTCGCCTGCTGGAACGCGGCGAGCACCGCCTGGCGCGCCGCCGCCGCCTGGCGCGAGGCCTGGGCGGCCGTGAGCCCGCGGCGCCGCGCGTCCCGGCGCGCGAGGGTGGCCGCCGCCGTGGACGCGCGCTGCGCCGCCTGCACGCGCCGTGCCAGCCCGGTGCCGAGCTGACGCGCGGCCTCGCTGATGAACGTCCCCGGACCGAAGACGACCCGTACGGGCGCCGTCGCCTGGAGGCGGCCGCACGGCCCGCCGGCACCGCCGGGCGGTGTCGCTCCGGCCGGGACATTCCCCGACAGACAGCCCTCGAGCCCGGTGAGGCGTTCGAGGTCCTGGGTGAGAAGCAGCTTGCGCAGGCTGCCGCGGACGAGCACGATGATCGGGTCGTCGCCGAAGCGCCGGCGATACGTCGCGGTCGCCGCGTAGGAGTCGGTGCTCTTGCCGACGAGGGTGTCGGTGCCCGCATCGGGCTTGAGCTGCACCGCGAACGCCGTCGCGATGATCGCCAGCACGGCGGTGATCGCGAGCACCGCCACCGGGCGGCGAGCCGCGAGCGCCACGGCGCCATGCAGCGGGCGGGGGGTGTTCACTCCATGCCGAGCGGGCCCTGCGACTCGCCGGCGAGGAACTGGCGCACGAATGCGTTCTCGGAGTTGAACAGCTCGTGCGCCGGCCCGGACTCGACGATGCGGCCCTTCCACAGCACCGAGATGTGCTCGGCGACGCGCCGTGCGGTCATGATGTCGTGCGTGATGAGGGCGAACGCCGGCGGCGGCGAGCCGCGCTTGGACGCCTCCCCCATCATGTCCTCGTGGATCTCCTGGATGAGCTCGCCCAGGAGGGCGGTGCGCACCGGGTCAAGGCCCGAGTCGGGCTCGTCGAAGAGCACGATGTCGGGATCGAGCACGAGCGCGCGCGCGAAACCCGCGCGCTTGCGCATGCCCCCCGACAGCTCGTTTGGCATCTTGTCGCCGGCGTTCTGCAGTCCGACCTCGGCCAGTCGGCGGTTGACGATCTCCGCGATCTCGTCCTCGCCCTTCTCCGTGTGCTGGCGCAGCGGGAAGCACGTGTTGTCGTAGACGTTCATCGACCCGAACAGCGCACCGTCCTGGAAGAGCACGCCGAACTTCTGGCGCATCGCGAAGAGCTGGTCGTCGGGCATGTTCGGCACGGACTCCCCGTGCACGAGCACGTCGCCCTGGTCGGGGTACAGCAGCCCGACCATATGCTTGATGCAGACCGACTTGCCGGTCCCCGAGGGCCCCAGGATCATCGAGATCTTGCCCTCGGGGATGCCCATGTTCAGTCCCCGCAGGATCTTGTTGCGACCGAACGCCTTGTGGACGTCGACGAACTCGACGGCGTCCCTCGCGCCGCTCGGCCGCTTCAGACCGGTGTGCCACTTGTACTCGTCGTCGGGCGAGCCTGACGCGATGCCGGGCCCGCCCTGACTCTGTCCGTACGGCTGCTCCACGCCAGCGATTCTACGACCGCTCGACCGGTCGCGTGCCGGCGTGCCATGTCGCGCCGGCGAGCGGGTCGGCCTTGTCCCGGAACCGGAAGCTGCCGTGACCGGTTCCGGCCGGCACCTCGGACACAGGCGCGCGCTCCGGCTCCGGCTCGGGCGCCGCCTCGGGCTCGGGCTCGGGCTCGGGCGGCGGGGCCGGCGCGGCCACCGGCTCGGGCACGGGCTCGGGCGGCGGGGCCGGCGCAGCCACCGGCTCGGGCGCGGCCTCGACGCCGCGCAGGCGGATCCTCCCGTGACCGGCTGAGCCTTCGGCCGGCGCAGCCGGGGCTGGCGCGGGCGGCGCCGCCTCGGGCTCGGGCTCGGCGGCCGCGGGCTCCGCGGGTGCGGCCGCGGGCTGACGCAACCGGATCGTGCCGTGCCCGGCGGGACCCGCCGCCGCCTCGGGCGCGGGGGCCGGCTCCGGCTCCGCCGCGGCCGGCTCTGGCGCGGCCGCCTCGGGCTCCGGCGCGGCCGCCTCGGGCTCCGCCGCAGCCGGTGCGGGCGCGGGCGCCTCTCCGGGCTGACGCAACCGGATCGTGCCATGCCCAGCGCCGCTCATCGCCGCCGCCGGGGCAGCGGCGGGTTCGGGCGTCGCTGCGGCTTGCGGCGCCGCCGCCTCGGGTTCCGGCGCCGCCGGAGCGGGCGCGGGCGCCTCGCCAGGCTCACGGAACCGGATCGTGCCGTGACCGACACCATTCGCGGCCGAAGCTGCGGCAGGCGCCTCGGGCTCCGGTGCTGGTGCGGGCTCGGCCTCCGCTGCGGGCTCGGGCTCCGCTGCGGGCTCGGCCTCCGCGGCGGGTGCCGGCTCCGCTGCGGGTGCCGGCTCCGCGGCCGGCGGCGGGGCATCGGGCGTCCGCAGGCGGATCGTGCCGTGTCCCGCGCCTGAGGCCGCGGGCGCAGCCGGTGCGTGCGCTGGAGCGTCGGCCGGGGCCTCAGCCGAGGCGGGAGTCTCTGGCATCGCCGCAGCCGACGCGGCCAGTTCGCGACCGGCGAGTTTGATCGTGCCGTGCCCCACCGGGCCGCCGGCTCCCGCGAGCGCCGGCTGACGCGAACCGATGAACCGCGCCTGCGCGGCCGAGGTGTCGGCCTCGGCCAGGGCCGCCGTCTCGTCGGCGTCGGTCTGCGCACCTGACGTCGCATATCTCGCGTACGCGGCGGCGGACTCCGACGCAGCCGCTGCCGCCTGCAGACGCAGGTCCATCGAGAGATCCGGCTCCGACGCGACGTAGCGCGAGTACGCGGCCGCTGAAGCCTCCGCCGCCACCGCAGCCGCAGCGGCGAGGTCAACGGCAGGATCGTCCGCGACGGGGCCCGCCACGAAGCGCTCGTAGGCCGCGGCCGAAGCCTCAGCCGCCGCCTTCGCCGCCGCGGCCAGGTCCTCGCCCGGCGCGTCGGCCGTGGCGGGCGCGCCGGCCGCAGCGGGCGCGCCCTCGGAAATGGGCGCGGCGTCCGCAGCCGTTGCGCCGGCCACGTACGCCTCGTACGCGCGCGCGGAGTTCTCCGCCGCCGCCGCGGCAGCCGCGGCGAGATCGCCGAGCACGTCCGCGCCGCCGGCACCCTCAGCCGGTTCGCTTGGCTGCGCCGTCTCCTGCCCCCTCAGGCGGATGATGCCCTGACGGAAGTTCGCCGCCGACTCCAGCGCGACATTGCTCCCGTCGCTAACCGGGCGGGTGCCCGAATCGTCATCGCTTCTCCCAAAACGCGACATGACTGTCTCAACCTCCGATCGGGGCGCGCGGATTCGCACCCCAGAACAGCTGGGTGCCGAGCATCCCGATGAGATGCACGAGCACGATGTTCAAAACCATCGACTTCGCGGTCGCCGTGCCCACGCCGACCGGACCCCCACGTGCGTGATAGCCGTAGTAACAGCCGACGAGCACGATCGTCGTCGCCATCACCATCCCCTTGAGCAGGCTGTACAACAGGTCAGGCGGGTTCTGGAACATCCAGAAGATGAGAAAGAACCCACCGCTAGAGACCTCCCCTATCTGCTGTACCACCGCGATGTACGAGGCCAGGAAGCCGGCCCCGATCGCCGCGATGTACAGGAACGGCAACACGAGCCAGGCTGCGAGCAGCCGGGTCGCGCACAAGAACGTGATGGAGCTGATGCCCATGACCTCGAGCGCGTCGATCTCGTCGGAGATCCGCATCGAGCCGAGCTCGGCGACGATCCCGGTGCCGACCTTCGCGGCCATCATGTAGCCGAAGGCGTAGGGCAC
>JAWVGM010000123.1:0-52553 GCA_033855075.1 Solirubrobacteraceae bacterium
GATGCGTAGACGGCTGCGCGCCGGCGACCGTCGGCGGACGGCGTCGCCGTGAGGACCTTGTAGACGCCCCGGTGAACGCCCTGCAGGATCCCTGCATCGGTCATCCGCGACACGGCGGAATGTGAGAAGCCCGCCTCGTAGAGCTGGGCGAAGCGGAGCAGATCATCCTGCGTCTCAGCGGTCTTCAAGAGCGCGGGTGGTAAGCATTTTCCTCGCCAGGCGGCCATAACGCTTGCCACCTTGCCTGCAGGCGAGTCACGAATCAGCACCGCGGCATGACAAATGCGCCCAGGCGCACGCGCGAGCCCGCCTAACCCGGCGCCGCCGCGCTGCGCACCGCGTCGCGCAGCTCTGCCGGCTTGTGGGCCTTCGTCGTCCAGCCGTCGGCCCCGAGGCGCTCGGCCTCAGCCTCGAGGCGGAACGCCGGGAGGTTCGAGATGAGGAGGATCCGTGTATCCGGCGACTCCTCGCGGATCCGCGCAACGAGGTCCGCGGGCTCGGGGACGTCGGGGAGCACGAGGTCGAGCAGCAGCACGTCGGGCAGGTGCTCGGTGAGGTCGCGCAGCGCGTCGTGCCCCGTGCTCGTCGAGGACACGACCGTGATGTCGCCCTCCTCCTCGAGCACGTGGCGCAGAAAGAGCTTCACCGCGCGGGCGTCGTCGCAGACGGCGACCCGGAGCGCCCCGGCGGTCATGTGCGCAGTCCCGCCTCGCGCAGGAAGGCGGCCGCGACATCGCGCGGGGTGCGGCCGTCGATGTCGACCGCAGCGTTCATCTTGCGCATCGCCGACGTGGTGAGCTTCGCGCTCACGGCGTCGATCGTCTGCACCAGGCGCTGCCCGTGCGCGCTGAGCGCCTTGCGGCTGATGACCGGCGCGACGTGGTTGGCGGCGAAGAGGCGGTGCGGGTCCGCGAGCAGCTCGAAGTCGCGGTCGGCGAGCTGGCCGTCGGTCGTGTTGACGCGGGCGGCGTCGATGTGGTTGCCCGCGAGCTGGGCGTACTGGCCCGGGATCTTCATGCGCTTGAGCTTCAGGTTCTTCAGCCGGTAGAGCTCCTCGAGGCCCATCAGGCCCTCGAAGCGGGTGCGGAACTCGGGCGGCGCGCCGAGCGTGACGCTGTGCACGCGGCGCAGGTCGGCGATGGTGCGCAGCCCGTGGCGGCTCGCGTACTCCTTGCGCACCGCGATCGCGTTGGCGTCGTTGAACGGCGTCTGCGCGAGCAACGTGAAGCCGCGTCCCTGTTCGTAGGCCTTGGCCGCGCGGTAGACGGCGGCCGCCTTACGGGGACGCTTGCGCACGTTGGCGACCTCCGACAGCAGCAGGTCGACGTACTCGGGGTACATGTCGAGCGCGCCGCCGACGAGCGCCTGATGGATGATCTCCGAGCTGCCGACATCGCCCTTGAGCTCGACCGCGAAGCCCTTCGCCTCGAGCGCCTGCTTGTAGAGCTCGCCGAGGATGTACTGCTCGGTGAAGTTCTTCGTGCCGATGCGGACCGGCGGACCGGAGGACGTGGCGTTCGTCTTCGTCGTGCCGTCATCGCCGCCGCATGCGCTCAGGACGAGGACGAGTGCGAGCGCGCACGTCAGCAGTGGCCCCCGCACCGCCGCGGCCCTCCCCGCCGCCCGGTGGTTCATGCGGTGACGCTTCCCGCCGCGACCGGGGGCGCAGCGCCGTCGTCACCCGGTGGTCCGGCGCGCTCGCCCGCGGGCACCGTGAAATGAAAGACGCTGCCCGCGCCCGGCTGGCTCGTGACCCAGATCGTGCCCCCGTGCTGGGCGATGATGCGCTCACAGACCGCGAGCCCGATCCCGGTGCCCGGGTACTCCTCCTCACCATGGAGCCGCTGGAAGGGCTCGAAGATCCGCTCGGACTCGCGTGATTGCATGCCGATCCCGTTGTCGCGTACGGAGAAGCGCCAGTGCGCGCCGTCGCGTTCGGCCTCGATGCCCACCTCTGGAGTGTCCTCCGCGGTGAACTTGATTGCGTTGCCGATGAGGTTCTGAAACACGCGGCACAGGTTCGCGCGGTCGACGAGCACGACGGGCATCTCGCCCACGCGAACCCGTGCGTGACTCTCCTGGATCGCGCCCGCGAGGCTCTCGAGCGCCTGATCGACGATGCGACGGGCCGGGACGGGCTCGCGATGGAGGTGCCCGCGCCCCGCACGCGAGTACTCGAGCAGGTCGCGGATGAGCGCCCGGGCCTGACTCGTGGCGTGACGGATGCCGTCGACGAGCGCGGGGCCCTTCTCCGGGTCCTCGGTGCCGTGGCGGCGCTCGAGCAGCTCGGCGTACATCGAGATCGTCGTCAGCGGCGCCTGGAGATCGTGCGACGTCACCGACGCGAACTGCTCGAGCTCGGCGTTGGAGCGCGTGAGCTCGGCGTTGGAGTGCTCGAGCTCGGTCCGGCTGCGCTGGAGGGAGTCGGCCATCGAGTTGAAGCTGCGCGCGAGGTCGCCGAGCTCGTCCAGGCGCTGCGCGGGCACGCGCGCGTCGAGCTCGCCGTCGGCGAGCCGGCCGGTCGCCTCGGCCACGCTCAGCACCGGACGCACCACCGAGCGGCGCAGGTACAACGCGAAGCCGGCCGCCACGAGGATCACGAGCGCCGCGCCGCCGATGCCGAACGCGATCGCCGACGACGAGCGGGTGTCGGCGCGGTCCTCACGCGAGGCGATGACCGCTCGCTCGCGAGCGAACAGCCGCGCAAAGTCCTGCCGGATGGCGTCGATCCGTGCGCGGCCGCCGTCTGTGATGACCTGGCTTCGCGCATCCTCGATGTTCTCGCGCGCGACCGCGATGAGTGGGTGAACCCAGAAGTCCGCGTAGTCGTCGATCGCCACACCGATCGCGCGCACGCGGCGCTGCTGGCCCGGGTCGTCGGAGACGAGGTTGGTCAGCTCGCCGCGCTGCTTGCCGTAGCGCGCCAGCGCCCGCGTGGCCGGCGCGAGGTACCGCTCGTCTCCCGTGGCCACGTAGCGGGCCAGGCTGTTCTCGATGTCGACGAGCGACGTCTCGAGCTGGTTGCCCAGCGACAGCGCCTGCTGGGAGCGAAACGCCGTGTGCGCGGCGTCGCGCTGGCCGGCGATCGCGACGACGAGCACGACCAGTGCCGTCACGATCAGCGCCGCGGCCGCGACGCTGAGCGCCACGACCTTGGTCGTAATCCGTGTCCTGATCTTGTGTCGCAGCAAGCGCCGTTGCACCCCCGGGGCCCGGGAAACTGTACCCCGGCCCCGAGCGGCGACGAAGGGATTTACTTCATCTCGAGCGCTGGCTCGTGCACGATCCGCGACATCCGCTGCAGCTTGCGCGGCGGATACCGGTTCCAATCGCCCAGGAAGGCCACACGATGGGGGCAACTGGCGTCCGATGGTTCGGTTGACCGCACTCGGGGTACCTGCCAGCCGTATTGCGACCATGGCGACGGGTGTCCAACATCACACCATGTCCCCCACCGTCCTGATCGTCGACGACCACGCGGCCTTCCGGACGTCGGCGCGGGCGCTGCTCGAGGCCGACGGCTGGGACGTCGTCGGTGAGGCCACCGACGCTACGGCGGGGGTCGAAGCCGCGCGGCGCCTGCACCCTGACGTCGTGCTGCTCGACGTTCGGCTGCCCGACGTCAACGGCTTCGACGTGGTCCGGCAGCTCACGTCGAACGGGCACAGGCCCGACGTCATCGTCACGTCGAGCTCGGAGGACCCGCTCTATCCCGGTCGCGCCGTCAGCTGCGGCGCCTGCGGCTTCCTCGCCAAGCACGACGTGTGCGGCGCGGCGCTCGATCGCCTGCGCAGCTGAGTTTCGGCGCGCACGACCGGCGGGAATGCGAGGCTACGCGCATGCGCGTCGTGATCGCCGATGACTCCGTCCTGCTCCGCGCCGGGCTCGCCCGCCTGCTCGAGGACGCCGACATCGACGTCGTCGCGCAGGCCAGCGACGCGGAGGATCTCCTGCGCAAGGTACGCGCCCACAAGCCGGACGTCGCGGTCACGGACATCCGCATGCCGCCCACCCAGACCGACGAGGGCCTGCGCGCCGCCCAGCAGATCCGCGAGGAGATGCCCGAGATCGCGTTGATGGTGCTCTCGCAGTACATCGACGAGGGCTACGCGCTCGAGCTGCTGCAGAACAGCGCGGAGGGCGTCGGGTATCTGCTGAAGGACCGCGTCGCCGACGTCGACGCGTTCGTGGACGCCCTGCGCCGGGTGCAGGCGCGCGGGTCGGTGCTCGATCCCGAGGTCGTCGCCCAGCTCCTCGGCCGCCGCCGCGGCGACGACCCGCTGGACCGGCTGACCCCGCGCGAGCGCGAGGTCCTCGCGCTGATGGCCGAGGGACGCTCGAACGGCGCCGTCGCGCGCGAGCTCGTCGTCACCGAGCGCGCGATCGAGAAGCACGTCACGAGCATCTTCTCCAAGCTCGGGCTCAGCGCGGCCGACGACGGGCACCGGCGGGTGCTGGCAGTGTTGCGGTATCTGAACGCGTGAGCTACGGGCGCGCGCGGTCGCTCTTGACGATGCCCTGCTTCAGCACGAGCCGGTAACCCGTGACGAAGCCGGGGCCGGCGTCGATGTACGGCACGCGCTTGGTGAGCACGTCCTGCTCGGCGAGTACCTGCGACGTCGTGGGGTCGAAGACGAGCCGGTGACGCGTGTCTCGCGACGTGAGCTCCACGGCAACGCCGCGGCGTCCGAGCTCGTCGCGGACGGCGCCGACGTAGCGGACGCCCTTGATGTAGGCAGCGGCGCGGTAGAGGCCGGCCCGCGCCCGCGCCGGTACGGGCACGGAGCGCAGGAGGTCGCCGATGATGACGAACGCCTCCTCGTCCGGCGACGGGCCGGCGCCGTTGGCCAGTTCGAGGAGGCGGCGATACATCGCTCGACCGCCGCTGGGCAGCGCCCGCAGCTGCTTGTAGGTCAGCATCGAGCCACCGGCGCCGAAGTCGTGTCCGGAGACACGATCGCCCGCCCCAGCCGGCAGCTGGCTGCCTTGGCTCAGATCGGGACTGCCCGCCTGACTCCAGCGTCGGCGGTCCCGCGGCCCGGGGAACGTTGCCCGTCCCCCCGCGCGATCGCTGAAGCGTGTGCCGCCCTTGCGGTTGGTCCACGTCTCACGCTCGCTCGGGACGAGCACGCTCCAGCCGGGGCCATCGGCGAAGGTCGTGAGATACGCGCTGCGATCGCGCACGTAGAAGTAGTCAGCTGGCCCGAGCAGCGGCTCAGGCCGCTGCTCCGCAGCCCTCGCCGCGCGCTCGAGCGCCGCAGTCGCCGGAGCCGGTGCGATGGTCGCGTCGTCGACGCCGGTCGCCACAGCGATCACCACGGCAGCGATACCCGCCAGGCCCAGTGGGGCGATCAGCCAGCGCGAACGTGGACGCGGGCGCGACCGCCCGGCAACCGGGCCGTCCATCCGCTCGCGCAACGCGCGACGGGCATGCGCCCGTGCCGCTGGATCCGGTTCCTCGTCGCGCAGCGCGCGGATCAGTTCGAGCTCATCCATCGTGGATCCCTTCTTCCAGCGCGGCGCGCACTTGGGCGCGGGCGCGATGCAACCGGGAGCGCACCGTGCCGACCGGCACATCGAGCGCTCGCGCGGCCTCTTCGGAGGTCAGGTCGCCCCAGGCGACGAGCAGCAGCGCGTCGCGATCGCCGCCGCGCAGGGCTTCGAGCGCGCGCCCGATGGCCGGGCCGCGGTCGGCCGCGTCGAGCCGGCGGTCCGCGGCCTCGTCGTGCGACGCGACGGCCTCGCGCGGATCGAGCCGCGCGTACGCGCCCAGGCGGCGCGCCTCCGCGCGCCGCTGGCTGCGCACGAGGTTCGTCGCGATCGCAAACAGCCACGGCCGCGCGTCGGCGTAGTCGGTGTCGTAGCGGCGCCGCCCGCCGAACGCCCGCGTGAACGTCTCCCCGGCGAGCTCCTCCGCCAACTCAGGGCCGACGCGCGCGCGCAGGAAGCGATGGATCGCGAAGAAATGGCGGTCGAAGATGGTTTCGAAGGCGCGCGGGTGCTCGTGCGAAGTCGAGATGACGTCTGCGTCGGAGTCAGCCGCGGTCGGCACGGGACAGAGCATCGCCATGTTGCTTGTTTGCCGCAGCCGCGAAACCAGTTCGCGCTGGGTTCGGTTAACCACACCTCCAGACGCCGGGAGGCCGGTCTGGGCACGGCACGGCTGCGGTGGCAGCCTTCCGTGCATGGCATCCGTCGTCACCGACCGCCACAGCGCTCCCCCCGCTGAGATCGGCGTAACCGGTCAGACCAGATCGAGACGACGTCTGATGTCCGTGGCCACAACCAGCGAGCCGGCGGCGGTCGATCTCCTCCCCGACCGTCGCCGGCTCGGGCTGCGGCTTGCGCTCGTCGCCGTCGTGCTCGGCGGCCTCGTAATCGCGATCGCGTCGCTGCCCGGCCTCGGCGAGGTCCGCGACCGGCTCGCCGACGCCACGCCGGGCTGGCTCGTCGCCGCGCTCGCGCTGCAGCTCGGCTCCTGCCTGGCGTTCGTCGTCGCGTTCCGCGGCGTCTACTGCCGCCGGATGCCCTGGAAGCTGAGCTATGACCTCGCCATGGCCGCGCAGGGCACGAACGCGCTGCTGCCCGCCGGCGGCGCGAGTGGCCTCGCGCTCGGCGGATGGGCCCTGACTCGAGCCGGCATGCCGACCGACCACGCCGCCCGCCGCACCGTCGCACTGTACGTGCTGACAAGCTCCGTGAACTTCGTCACCGCCGCCCTCGCCGGCGGCCTGCTGGCGCTCGGCATCCTCTCGGGATCCGCCTCGCTCGGGCTGACGGCCGGGCCGGCGGCGCTCGCCGTGCTGACCATGGCCGCGGCGCTCAGGCTGCCGCGCGTGCTTCCCGCCGGCCGCACGCGTGAGAGCGGCGGGCACCTCGCCCGCCTGATCGCCTCCGCCTCCACCGCGCTCGCCGGTGGCATCGAGGACGCCCGCGGGCTCGTGCGCTCCCGCAACCCGCTGGCGATCGGCGGCTCGATCGCGTACATGGCATTTGACCTCGCCGCGCTCGGTGCCGCGTTCGCCGCGATCGGCGACGTGCCGCCCATCGGCGTGCTCATGCTCGCCTACGTGCTCGGCCAGCTCGGCGGCCTGATCCCGCTGCCCGGCGGCGTCGGCGGTGCCGACGGCGGCCTGATCGCGGCCTTCGTCCTCTTCGGCACGCCGCTCGGCGCGGCCGCCGCCGCGGTACTCGCCTACCGCGCCTTCCAGCTCGGCCTTCCGGCGCTCCTCGGCGCCGTCGCGGTGATCCGCCTCCCGGGCGTCCTGCGCCGTGCCGAGGACATCGGCGGGCTCGTCGCGGATCTGCCCGCCGCCGCTCCGAGCGACGAGCGTGCCGCGGTGTTTCCGCCAGTCGGGTCCCCGGCACCGGCGTTCAGCGCCCAGGCTGCCTAGGTCTCAGAAACAGCGGCGATAACGATCTTTTATCGCTGGAGTGTTCGGGAGCCGCGCGTCATCGCCCCAAACCGTCTTCGCCTCCTTGGTGACGGCGGCGAGGTCCTTCATGCCCTGAAGAGTCCCACGTTGTCGTCTCCTTGATCCGCGGGGTGAGCCAGCTCGGACGCTAGTCCGACGGGGGCGGCTGGTACGCGGTCCGGTCCTCGACGTCGCCGTACAGCTCCATGCCTATGGGCTGCGCCAGCTCCTCGGCGATGTGGCCGACGAGACCCGCCGAGCGCGCGATCAGCGCGAAGCCGCGCACGATCGCCGGGTCAAACCCGAGGTCGGCGAGCGCCGCGCCCGCCACGCCCGCCCCGTTGATCGGCAGCGCGCGGCCCGTCGCCGACCGCTGGGCCTGCGCGATCAGCTCCAGGAGCCGCAGATGCCGGCCGAGCTGCCCGGTCTCCTCGGCGATCTCGTACATCCGCGGGGTGCGCGGATCCTGCACCTTGTGGATCGGGTGGCCGAGGCCGGGAACGCGTCGCCCGGAGTCGAGCAGCAGATTGACGGCGCCTGCGGCCGCCGCTCGCAGCGCGTCCTCGTCGGCTGCCTCCGGGACGCCCTCGAGGATCCCGGCAAGGAACCGCGCGGTGTTCTCGACCACGCCGAGGAACACGTCGCCCGCTCCGAGCAGGCCGGCGGCGACGGCGCCCTGCAGCGATTCGGGCGCGCCGGTGAGCGTCATTCGTGCAGCGATGACCGTCGGCGTGAGGCCGTGGTCGGCGAGCGAGACGAGCACGGCGTCGAGCAGCCGCGCCTCGCCCGGCTCCGGCAGGCGCCCGCGAATGAGCAGGAACGCCAGCTCCGTGAAGGAGACGTGGCCCATGAGCTCCGACGCCATGTCGCGGCCCTGAACCGTGATCGAGTCGGCATCCGACGTGCCGATGCTCGTGCGCCAGGTAGGTTCGGTCATCGACGCAGATAATCGCCGGTCTGCGGAATCGAAGTCGATCTCGTGCTCGGTGCGCTCGCGGGAAAGGGAATGCTTGGCCACACGACCGGTCGGCGTGTGTGGCAGCTCGTCGACCGCCTCGATGAACCTGGGGACCTTGAACGCCGCCAGACGTTGTGCCGCCCACCCGCGGATCTCCGCCAGGTCGACGGGCGGGTCGCCCGCGGGCACGACGAACGCCTTGACGTCCTCCTCGGACAGCTCGGACGGGACGCCGACGACCGCCGCCTCCGCGACGCCGGGATGCGCCATGAGCACGTCCTCGACCTCGACCGGGGCGAGGTTCTCGCCGCGCCGCCGGATGACGTCCTTCTCGCGGCCGACGAACGTGTATGTGCCGTCGTCGTTGGCCACGACGAGGTCGCCGGTCCGCAGCCAGCCGTCGTCGAGCAGCACCCGCTCGGTCTCCTCGGGCATACCCCAATAGCCCTTCATCACGACCGGGTTGCGCAGCTGCAGCTCGCCGTCGACGACGCGCGCCTCGTTGATGTCGCCGAGCTCGGGGTGCTGGCGCGGTGAGCCGAGCGTCCCGTACGGCCGCGTGCCGCGCGCCCAGATCATCCCGTAGGGCGACTCCGACAGCGCATACCCGCAGACGAGCCGCAGGCCGAAGCGCCGCTCGATCTCGAGCTGGCGCTCACGGCTCGGCGACGGGCCGGTGTAGCAGAGGCGCAGCGGACCCGAGGCGTCGTCCGGGCGCTCCGGCCGGCGCATGAGGATCTCGATCATCGCCCCGATCGCGTTGAACTCGGTGGCCCCGTGGCGCCGGGCGGACTCGATGAACGTGCTCGCCGAGAAGGACTCGAGCAGCACGAGGCCCGCGCGCGCCGCGACCGACCCGAGCACCGAGTACGCGGGCGCGTTGATGTGAAACAGCGGCAGCGAGGTCATGAGCCGGTCTGAGCCGTCGAGCTCCATCCAGAACGGAAAGCCCTCTGCCGCCATCGCGTAGGCGCGCTGCGTCTGGGTCACGAGCTTCGAGCGCCCGGTCGTGCCCGATGTCGGGATGAGGATCGCGGGTGCATCAGGATCGGGCGCGGTGGCCGCCCCCTCGTCGCTCGCGCGCTCCGCCAACTGCGCGACCTCAGCGTCCTGGAGCACCACCTGCGGCGCCACCTGGTCGACAAGCCCCGACCGCTCGGCCTCGCTGAGCTTCGGGTTGACCGGGACGAAGATCGCTCCGCGGTACATCGCGCCGAGCCACGCGAACAGGTGCTCGGGCGTGTTGCGCATTGTCGCCAGGACGAGCTCCCCCGGATCGCCGCCGAGCTCCGCGAGCCCCGCGGCCGCCCCGAGAACCCGCTCGCGCGCCTGCGCGTAGGTCCACTCGCCGCCGTCCGCGCGCAGCCAGACCCCGTCCGGCGTGTCCTCGACCGCCGCCTCGAAGAGCTCGGGGATCGTCGTCGCGGCCACGCGGTCACGGTAGTGACCTCAGCAAGCGAACGGGCGCGGCAGAAGCCGCGCCCGATTCAAGCTCTTCTCCACGAAGGTCCTGGGCCGCGCTCGCGTCATCGCGAGCGACGACGTCCGCGCGACATCAGGCGCTCACTTGATCTGGTCGTACACGCTGAACAGCGGCAGGTACATCGAGATGACGATGAACCCGACGATGCCGCCGACGAGCACGATCATGACCGGCTCGAGGATCGAGGTCAGGGCCTTGACCGCGGCCGCGACCTGGTCCTCGTAGAAGTCGCCGATCTTCGAAAGCATCGTGGTCAGCGCGCCCGTCTCCTCGCCGACCTTGACCATGTGGCCGACCATCGACGGGAACACCGGGGAGTCCATCAGCGGCTGGGCGATCGTGCCGCCGGCCTTGACGCTCTCGGTGACGGCGTCCATCGCCTGCTCGACGACGACGTTGCCGGCCGTCTGGCTGGTGATGTCGATGGCCTGCAGCAGCGGGACGCCTGCGCCCATCAGCGCGGAGAAGGTGCGCGACCAGCGGGCGAGCGCGACCTTCTGGAAGATGTCGCCGATCTTGAAGGGGATCCGCAGCAGGAAGCGCTGCCACATGCCGCGCCCGCGCGCGGTCTTCTTCCACTTCATGAAGCCGACGACGACGAGGATGGTCCCGCCGATGAGCAGATACCACTGTCCCGTCACGACGTTCGAGATGCCCATGACGAACTGCGTCATGGCGGGCAGCTTCGCGTTGCCGAGCGACTTGAAGACGCCCGCGAACACGGGGACGATGAATGCGACCATGCCGATCATGACGATCATCGCGAAGCTGAAGATGACGATCGGGTAGGCCATCGCCGACTTGACCTGACGACGGAGCGACTCTTCCTTCTCGAGCTGGTCGGCGATGCGCAGGAGCGAGTCCTCGAGCACGCCGCCGGTCTCCCCCGCGCGCGTCATCGCGACGTAGAGCGGGTTGAAGGTCTTGGGATGGCGCTCGAGCGCGTCCGAGAGCGGCAGGCCGGCCTCGACGTCCTTGCGCACGAGGACGAGCTGCTGGGAGAGCTTCTTGTTCTCGGTCTGTGCCTCCAGCACGTAGAGCGCGCGCAGGATCGTCATGCCGCTGGAGACCATCGTCGCGAGCTGGCGGCTGAGGATCGCCAGGTCGCCGAGCTTGATGCGGCCCATCCACGGCAGCTCGATCTCCTTGGACGACCGCTTGTCGGCGATGTCCAGGACGATGAGGCCCTTGGACTTGAGCTGATCGGCGACGGACTGCTTGGACTCGGCCTCGACCTCGCCCTTGGCCTGCTGGCCCTTGAGGTCGATCGCCTTGAAGACGTAGGTGCTCATGCCGCGAGGAACGAGTCCGCGCCAAGCAGACGGCGCAGCTCCTCCGGTGTCGTGGAGCGCGACTCGGCGAGCTTCGCGGTGATCTTGCCCGCGCGCACGAGGGTGGCCAGCGCCGCATCCATGGTCTGCATGCCCATGTTCCCTCCGGTCTGCAGCGAGGAGTAGATCTGGTGCGTCTTGCCCTCCCGGATCAGGTTGCGGATCGCGGGGGTGGCGAGGAGGACCTCGCAAGCGGCGACGCGGCCGGCGCCGTCGGCAGTCGGCAGCAGCGTCTGGGTGACGATGCCCTGGAGCGCGACCGAGAGCTGCACGCGAACCTGCTGCTGCTGCTCGGCCGGGAACACGTCGATGATGCGGTCAATCGTCTGCGGCGTGTCCTGCGTGTGCAGCGTGGCGAAGACGAGGTGGCCGGTCTCAGCGGCGGTCAGCGCGGTGTGAATCGTCTCGAGGTCGCGCATCTCGCCGACGAGGATCACGTCGGGGTCCTGGCGCAGCGCGGCCTTCAGGCCGAGGGCGAAGGACTGGGCGTCCGAGCCGATCTCACGCTGGTTGACGATGCACTTCTTGTGGCCGTGGAGGAACTCGATCGGATCCTCGATGGTCATGATGTGCTCTTCGCGCGTCTCGTTGATCTCGTCGACGACCGCGGCCAGCGAGGTCGACTTGCCCGAGCCGGTGGGGCCCGTGACGAGCACGAAGCCGCGCGGCTTGCGGGCGAGCTCGTGCAGGACGCTCGGCAGCCCGAGCTCGTCGACCGTCTTGATCGAGAACGGGATCAGGCGGAACGCCGCTCCGATCGCGGCACGCTGGTAGTACGCGTTGACACGGAAGCGAGCACGCTCGGGAATCGCGTACGCGAAGTCGATCTGCCAGTCGTTCTCCAGGCGCTGGCGCTGATCGTTCGTGAGGATCCCGTAGACGATCTCTCGTGTCTGCTCGGTCGTCAGGACTGGATAGTCCTCGAGCGGCATGAGGCGTCCTCGGACGCGCACCGTCGGATGCGCGCCGGCGGTGAGGTGAAGGTCGGAGGCGTTTCGTTCGACGACCTCCATCAGCAACTCGGCGAAATCAAGGCTCATACGTCGCCCCTATCGACCTGGCACCGCGCCTCCAGTGGCTTATGGGGGGTGAATGGACGACCGTATGATCCGCTGGAGCCATGGCCGACCCGCACCCGCGCACGCATCCTGAGAAGTCCGGCGAGCGCAGGCCGTGGCGCGTGGAGGGTGAGCGCGAGCCGGCCGAGCACGAGCAGAAGGCGCCGTCGCGCCTGCCGCGCATGCCCCGGGCGCCCTGGGGACGGCGCGTCTGGTACTGGATCCTCGCCCTGCTCGTGCTCAACATCATCCTCGGCCAGGTCCTGCCGGACGCCAAGGATCGCCGGATCGAGATCCCCTACACGTTCTTCCGCGACCAGGTCATCGCGGGCAATGTGACGGAGGTCAATTCCAAGAACGACGTCATCCAGGGCAAGTTCCGCAAGGCGACGAAGTTCCAGACCAAGGGCCCCAAGAAGCAGTTCGAGACGGTCCGGCCGGCGTTCGCCGACCAGGACGGTCTGGCGCAGCTGCTGTTCTCCAAGCACGTGGAGGTCAACGCGCGCTCGATCGACGAGGGCAGATCGTTCCTGTCGACGCTGCTCATCTCCTTCGCCCCGACGCTGCTCATCGTCGCGCTGTTCATCTGGCTGTTTCGCCGCAGCGCGGCCGCGGCCGGCGGCGGGGCCCTGGCCCTGGGACGCTCCAAGGCCAAGCGCTACGACGCTTCGGCCCTGCGCGTCACGTTCGACGACGTCGCCGGCATCGACGAGGTGCAGGACGAGCTCAAGGAGATCGTCGACTTCCTCAAGAACCCCGACCGGTACCGAAAACTCGGGGCTTCGTTCCCCAAGGGCGTGCTGCTCTCCGGTCCGCCGGGTACGGGCAAGACGCTGCTCGCCCGCGCCGTGGCCGGCGAGGCCGACGTGCCGTTCTTCTCCCTGAGCGCCTCGGAGTTCGTCGAGATGGTCGTCGGCGTCGGGGCGAGCCGCGTGCGCGACCTCTTCGAGCAGGCCAAGAAGAGCGCTCCCGCGATCATCTTCATCGACGAGCTCGACGCGATCGGGCGCGCTCGCGGCAGCGGCGGCGGTCTCGGCGGCCACGACGAGCGCGAGCAGACGCTCAACCAGATCCTCACCGAGATGGACGGCTTCTCGGGCTCGGAGGGCGTCATCGTCCTCGCGGCGACGAACCGGCCGGAGATCCTCGACTCCGCGCTGCTGCGCCCCGGCCGCTTCGACCGCCGGCTGACCGTCAACCCGCCCGACAAGGACGGGCGCCTGGCGATCCTCGAGATCCACACGCGCTCGGTGCCGCTCGGCGAGGACGTCGACCTCGAGCGCATCGCGGCGACGACGCCCGGCATGGTCGGCGCCGACCTGCGCAACCTCGTCAACGAGGCGGCGCTCATCGCCGCCCGGCGCGACCACACGGAGGTCACCCAGGCGGACTTCGCCGACGCGCTCGAGCGGATCGTGCTGGGCGCGGAGCGCAACATCCGGCTGTCCGAAGAGGAACGCGAACGCACCGCCTACCACGAGTCCGGCCACGCGGTTCTCGGCATGCTCGAGCCCGGCGCCGACCCGGTGCGCAAGGTGTCGATCGTGCCGCGCGGCCGCGCGCTCGGCGTGACGTTCCAGTCCCCGTCGACCGACCGCTACGGCTACGACCGCCGCTACCTCGAGGGCCGGATCGTCGGCGCGCTCGGCGGCCGCGCCGCCGAGGAGCTCATCTACGGCAACGTCACGACCGGCGCCGAGTCAGACCTCGAGCAGGTCACGAGCATCGCCCGCCAGATGGTCGGCCGCTGGGGGATGTCCGACGTCATCGGCCTCGTGTCGGTCCTCCCGGCGCCCGGCGAGGAGCAGTACTTCGGGCCCGGCGGCCCGGTCCAGGTCTCCGACGAGACGCGCGAGCTCGTCGACCGCGAGGTCCGGCGCATCGTCGAGGCCTGCTATGACCGCGCGAAGCGGATGCTGGCAAACAACCGCGACCGCCTCGAGTCCCTGGCGCAGGCACTCCTCGAGCGCGAGACGCTCGACGAGGACGACGCCTACCGCGCAGCGGGGTTCGAGCCCGGCAAGGCGCCGGCGCAATTGGAGCCGGGGCCTGCGGTGGACGGCGGCGCGGCTGACGAAACGGCATCGATACAGGAGTAGGAAGGACCGCGCGGTCGTCCCGCGTGGCGCTCCGGAATCCAAAGCATCGGAGTTGTGCCGCGTATACCGGCTCAACCCCGCACGCTTAGAACACCGGAAATCGGTGCGACCGCGTTCTCGGAGGCGCTCCGAGCGACCCGCTGTGGCGACCCGCTCCGGCGACCCGCTCCCTCACCCTTCATCGCTGCTGTTCGAAGCTCGCTCAGCGAGGCGTGCGGTGATCCGCGCGCGAAGCTCAAGCCTCGATCGGCGCCGCGCCCGTCCCCGTCACGCGGGTCACCTCGGCGATCGAGGTCATCCCGAGGCGCACCTTCTCGAGGCCGTCGTCGCGCAGCAGGCGCATGCCCTGGCGGACCGCGATCTCGGCGATATCCGAGGCGGGGGCACGCGCGAGCGCGAGCTTGCGGATCTCGTCGGAGACGACCATCACCTCGTAGAGGCCGACGCGGCCCTTGTAACCCGAGTGGTTGCAGCGCGGGCAACCCAGCGCCACGTAGGCCTCCATGTCGAGCTGGCTGCGGATGCCGTTGGCGCGCAGGACGTCGGAGCTGATGATCTCGCGCTGCTTGCAGTGCTGGCACAGGCGGCGGGCGAGCCGCTGGGCGACGACGCAGTCGATCGCCGAGGCGACGAGGAAGGGCTCGATCCCCATCTCGACGAGGCGGGTGATCGCGCTCGCGGCGTCGTTCGTGTGCAGCGTGGAGAGCACGAGGTGGCCCGTGAGCGCCGACTCGACGGCGATCTGAGCGGTCTCGCGGTCGCGGATCTCGCCGACCATGATGATGTCGGGGTCGGCGCGCATCATCGAGCGCAGTCCGGTGGAGAACTGCAAGCCGGCCTTCGGGTTGACCTGGACCTGGGTGATGCCGTCGATCTGGTACTCGACGGGGTCCTCGATCGTGATGATGTTCTTGTCGAGCGTGTTGAGGTCGGTGAGCGCCGCGTAGAGCGTCGTCGACTTGCCCGAGCCCGTCGGGCCGGTCACGAGAACCGCGCCGTAGGCCTGGCGGAACGCGCGATCGAAGCGCTCGTGCTCGGCGGGGGCCATGCCGAGCTTGTCGAGCGACACGATGGCGGTGCTCTTGTCGAGGATCCGGATGACGATCGACTCGCCGTGCGTCGTGGGCAGCGTCACGACGCGCATGTCGATGTGATGGCCGTCGATCGACAGGCCGACGCGACCGTCCTGCGGGACGCGCCGCTCGGAGATGTCCAGGTCGCTCATGATCTTCACGCGGCTGATGGCGCCGAGGACCATGCGCCGCTGGATCGTCGTCATCTCGACGAGCACGCCATCGATGCGGAAGCGCACGCGCATCTCTGACCCGTTGGGCTCGAAGTGGATGTCCGAGGCACCCTGCTCCACGGCCTGGGCGATGATCTGGTTGACGAGCCGGATGACCGGCGCGTCGTCCGCGGACTCGCGGATGTCGACGACCTCGGCGGGGCCGTCGTCGTCGTCGTCCATCATGTCGGCGTCGGTGACGACGTCCTCGAGGCGCGTGAGGCGCGCGATGAGCGCGACGATGTCCTCCCGGCTCGTGACCGCAGGCCGGATCTCCTTGCCGGTCAGCAGCGCGATGTCGTCCACCGCGAGCACGTTGGCCGGGTCCGCCATCGCCACGAGCAGCGTGCGATCGTCGATGAACGCGACCGGCACCGCCTCGTAGCGCTTGGCGGCGGGAATCGAGATGAGGTTCGCGGCGACCATGTCGGGCGTGAAGATCCCGAGGTCGAGGTGGTCAAGTCCGTGGCGCTCGGCGACCGCGCGCGCGAGCCCGTCCTGGGTGAGCAGGCCCTGTTCGATCAGCACGTCCTCGGGCATCTTGCCCGCGCGCCGGGCCTCGTCGGTGGCGGCGTCGACGCGGGCGCGGTCGACGAGCTCGAGATCGACGATGACGTCGGTCAGAAAGCGCGCGGGTCCGCCCGCATGTCGCGGCTTGGTGATCCCATCGGGGATCTCACGCGTGGGGGGATTCAGGGGGATCGGTTCGGGGAGCACGGGGGTCTGGTTCGCCGTCACGAACCGCTGCCCGCATAACCGAGAGCGGAGCCGGCCTTCCTGTCCACAGGGTGAAGCTGAACGCGCCCTGGCGAACCAGGATCTCAAGGCCGTCGACGGTGTTCAGCCCGCGTCGAGAAGCCTCTGCGATGAGCGACGTTCCGCCCGTCCTGTAGACGAGGTCAGCCACGGTCGTGTATTCGCGGAGTCCATCGGCGTCCAGTCCTACCAGCTTGAAATCCTTGGACGTGTGATCTAGACCGACGCTCGTGCAGTTGACGAGCAGCTCGGCCGCAACCGGCTGCCCGACCACGCGTACGCCAAGCGACTCGGCTCGCCCGCGAGTGCGGTTCCAGACGCTGACGTCAACCCCCGCGCGCGTCAGCGCCCACACGACCGCACGGGCGCTTCCCCCCGCGCCGAGCACCATCGCGGTCGCCGGGAGCTCATCCCCCAGCGCCGCGATGAACCCCGGCGCGTCGGTGTTCTCGGCCGTAATCGAGCCGTCGGCGGCGAACGTCAGCGTGTTCGCGGCACCGATCTCGCGCGCCGCCTCGCTGACCGTGTCAGCCGCCGCGAGCGCCGCCTCCTTGTGGGGGATCGTCACGTTCGCGCCGGCAAAGCCCGCCCCGCCCAGCCCGCGCACGGTGTCGGCGAACGCCTCGGGAGCCACCGGCAGGAGCTGGTAGCGCCCGAGGCCGGCGGCGCGCATCATCGCCGGCGAGCGGCTGTGGCCGACCGGCCAGCCCAGGACCCCGAAGCGGGCGTCGCTCAACACGAGGTCGGCGACTTGCCGGCCTTCTGGCGCGCCGCGTTGTAGCGGTCGTAATCGCGCTGGAACTGCTGCGGCGTCGTCGAGAACGCGTGGCTGCACGTGCCCGGCTTGACGACGAAGTAGCGGTAGCTCACGTGCGCCGGGTTGGCGGCGGCGCGAATCGCATCCAGGCCCGGGTTGCCGATCGGCGTCGGCGGCAGGCCGGCGCGCTTGCGCGAGTTGTACGCGGAATTGATCGCGAGGTCTGACTTCGTCAGCGCGCCGCTGGGCTTGCGCAGGATGTAGCGGATCGTCGCGTCGATGCCGAGCGGGACGCCGTCGTGCAGGCGGTTGTAGATGACCGCCGCGATGAGCCGCCGCTCGCGCGCGACGCCCGCCTCGCGTTCGATCATCGACGCGATGATGAGCACGTCGTAGGCGGTCAGTTTCTTGCGATGCGCCCGGCGCAGGTTGACGCCGGCAAAGCGCTGCTTGAACGTCGCGAGCTGGCGCTCGACGAGATCGCGGGCTGTCGCGTCGGTGCGCAGCTCATACGTCGAGGGAAACAGGAAGCCCTCGAGCGCGCGCGTGCCGTGCGGGGCGTCGTACTTGAACGGGTTCAGCGCGCCCTGAAAGCGCTTGGACGCGGCCAGATAGTCGCCCTTCAGGTGCTTGGCCTGCACGATCGGGACGATCTCGCGCCGCGACCGGCCCTCGGGGATCGTGATCGTGAGCGTTCCCGCCTTGGATGGGGTGGGCGCGGCACTCAGCGCGTCGATCGCCGCGCCGTAGGTCATGTTGCGCTGCAGCTGGTATTGACCCGAGCGCAGGGAGCCGCGCTTGCCGGCCAGCGTAGCCCGGACCTGGAAGATGAAGCTCGAGTCGACGACGTTCGCCTTGGCGAGGCGGTCGCCGATCTCGCCGACGCTCGCACCCGAGGCGATCGTGACGTTCACCGGTGCGCCCGGATCCCCGGCGAACGGCTGAAAGACCTTGAAGATGCCGACGACGACCACGGCGAGCACGACCAGCCCGATGACCGCAAAGAGGCGCTTGCCGACGGAGCGGCGTGCCCGGGCCGGGCCGCGCGGCACGTCCGCGGGAGGCGTCACGACGGGCCGTCGCGCACTCACCCGGCGCGCGAGGCGCACGCCGAGCGGACGCTCGGGCTCCTCGGCCAGCGCGCCGGCGGGCGCCGCAGGCGGGGCCGGCGGCTCGGGCTGGATCCGGCGCACCGAAGCAGAGTCGTCGGGCGCGGCGTACGGAGGCGGGGCCTCGGGCGCCGCGGGCGGCGGCGGGGGATCGGGGATCGCAGGCGGCGGCGGACCGGCTGGCGTCCGGGGCTCGTCCGCCGTGACGCCGGGCTCGGGCGGGGGCACGCTCAGCCCCTGGCGCCGCGCCTCGCGCTCGAGGCGATCGCGCTCGCGCTCTTCGGCGGTCCGTTCGCGGCGCGGACCGGGGTCGTCTCGGCGAGGCGGAGTCATCGCGGAAGCGCGTCAGGCTATCCGGCAGCCCGGGCAGAGTGCGCCGCGAGCCAGCCCTCGAGCAGGTGCGCGGCCGCCCGCGAGTCCTCCGAACTGCCGGGGTCGCCGGGATCGCGCTGTGCCATGAGCGTCGTGAAGCGCTCGTCGTAGAGCTCGACCGGGACCGCGAGCCGCCCGCCGAGGCGGGCGGCGAACTCTCGCGCCTCGACCGTCTGCGCGGAGTCGCCGCCGGACAGCGACAGCGGCAGGCCGACGACGACCCGCTCGACGCCCCGGTCGGCCACGAGGTCGCACAGCCGCGCGAACCCCTTGCGCGTCGCCGGGCGCAGCACGGGATCGATCGGCGTCGCGAGCGTGCCCGTCGGATCGCTGAGCGCGCACCCGCAGCGCGCGCTGCCGTAGTCAAGCGCGAGAACCCGCATCAGCCTCAACCGGCGAGCGCGGCCTCGATCGCCGCGCGTGCGGCCGCGATCGCGTCGGGAAGCTTCGCGGGATCCTTGCCGCCGGCCTGGGCCATCGTGTCGCGGCCCCCTCCCCCGCCGCCGGTCACCTGAGCGGCCGCCTTGACAACCGCACCGGCCTTGACGCCCCGCTCCACGAGCGCGGGCGACACCGCGGCGACGAGGTGCACGCGGCCGTCCACTGCAGTGCCGAGGACGGTGGCCGACTGCACGCCGAGCCTGCCTTTCACACGGTCGGCGGCGTCCATGAGCTCCTTGGCGCCGGCGGCGTTCACGACCTCCGTGACGACGTCCGCGCCGCTGACCTGCGATGCGCTCGCCGCGAGCGCGTCGACGTCGACGCCGCCTCCGTTGGAGGATGCCTTCGCCGCCGACTTGACCATGTCGCGCAGCTCGGCGACCGCGACCGGCAACCGCGCGACGTCGGTCTTCAGCGCCGCCGCGGCCTCACGCGCAGCCGCGTCGGTGGAGCGCAGCTCCGCGACCGCGGCCGGGCCGGTGATCGCCTCGATGCGGCGCACGTTGGCCGCGCTCGATCCCTCGCTCGTGAGCTTGAAGACCCCGATCTCGGCGGTCGAGCGCACGTGCGTGCCGCCGCACAGCTCGCGCGAGTACGCGCCGTCGCCGATCTGCACCATCCGCACGATGTCGCCGTACTTCTCGCCGAACAGCGCCATGGCGCCGAGCGCGCGGGCCTCGTCCAGCGTCGTCGTGATCGGTCGCACAGGCTCGTTTGCGAGGACCCACTCGTTCACGCGGTCCTCGATGGCGCGCAGATCCTCGGCGGCGACCTTCTCGCCGTGGGTGAAGTCGAAGCGCAGCTTGTCCGGCCCGACGTACGAGCCGGCCTGGCGCACGTGCGTGCCCAGGCGCTCGCGCAGCGCCGCGTGCAAGAGGTGCGTCGCGGTGTGGTTGGCGGCGGTCGCGGTGCGTGCGGCCCGGTCGACGCGCGCGACGACGCGCTCGCCGGGATGCAGCTCGCCCTCCTGCACCTCGACGACGAGCGCCTGGTCGTCGCCGACCCGGACGACGTCGGTGACGGCCGCGCGGCATCCTGAGCCCTCGCATTCGATGACGCCGGTGTCGGCGACCTGCCCGCCGCCCGTCGCGTAGAACGGCGACTCGGCGAGCTTGACGAGGGTGCGCCCGCCATCGCGGGACAGCGTTCCGACCGTCGTGTGCTGCTCGAGCGTCTCATAGCCGGTGAAGTCCGTCTCGAAGCCGGCGTCCTTGACGAGCTCGCGCGCGTGCTCGCGCACGTCGCCGCCCGCCGTTGCCTCGGCGCGACCACCGGCGCGCGCGCGGGCGCGCTGCTCGTCCATGAGCGCATCGAAGCCGGTCGTGTCGACCTCGAGGCCCTGCTCGAGCGCCAGCTCCCGGGTCACCTCGAAGGGAAAACCGAACGTGTCGTGCAACTTGAAGGCGTCCGTCGCGGGGATCGTGCCGTCCTTCCGTGAGCGCTCGATGACCTCCTCGAGCAGCTTCGTCCCCTGCTCGAGCGTGCGCCCGAAGCCCTCCTCCTCGGAGCGCACCCAGCCCGTGATCGCGTCGCGCTCGCGGTGCAACTCCGGATACGCGGCGCCCATGACCTCGATGACCTTGCCGGCGAATGCCGGCAGGAACCCCGGCTCGATGCCGATCCGGTGGCCCTGCTGGATCGCGCGGCGCATGATCCGCCGCAAGATGTAGCCGCGGTCCTCGTTGGAGGGCACGACGCCGTCGGCGATGAGGAACGTCATCGCCCGCGCGTGGTCGGCCAGGATGCGCAGCGCGCGCACGTCGGGGTCCTTGGACGCCAGTTCGCGCCCGAGCGCCATGAGCGGCGCGAACGTGTCGGTCTCGAAGACGGTCTCGACGCCCTGCTGGATGACCGCCATCCGCTCAAGGCCGAGTCCCGTGTCGATGTTGCTCGCAGGCAGCGCCGTCAGCGTCTCGCGGCCCTCGGCGTCGGTGTGCAGGTCGTACTGCGTGAAGACGAGGTTCCAGTACTCCAGGAAGCGGTCGTTCTCTCCGCCGGGAAGGTCGTCCTCCGTGCCGAACTCGGCGCCGCGGTCGATGTACAGCTCGCTGCACGGGCCGCACGGGCCGCTCGTTCCGGCCTGCCAGAAGTTCTCCGAGCGCGGCAGCAGCACGATGCGCTCGCGCGGGACGCCGACCGACAGCCACGCCTCGATCGCTTCCTCGTCGGGGCCCAGCCCGAGCTCCTCGTCGCCCTCGAAGACCGAGATCCAGAGATCCTCCGGCTTGAATCCGAAGCCCTCGAGCGACAGCTCCCAGGCCATCTCGACCGCCGCCTGCTTGAAGTAGTCGCCGACCGAGAAGTTGCCGAGCATCTCGAAGAACGTCAGGTGCCGCGCGGTGTTGCCGACGTTCTCGATGTCGGTCGTGCGAAAGCACTTCTGGCACGAGGCCAGGCGCGGATGCGGCGGGCGCTCCTCGCCCTTGAAGTACGGCACGAGGGGATGCATCCCGGCCGTCGTCAGCAACACCGACGCGTCGTGCGTCGAGGGCACGAGCGACGCCGAGGGCAGCCGCAGGTGATCGTGCGCCTCGAAGTAGCGCAGGAACGTCTCGCGGATCTCGTCTGAGGTCACGCGGCGATTGTGGCGCATCCGACGATCGCGTCGCCCGAGAGGAAGACCGCCGTCTGGCCGGGAGCGGCGCCGTCAAACGGCTCGTCGAGGTGGATCTCGTCGCCCTCCAGGCGGCAGCGCAGCGCGGGCGAGCGATAGCGCAGCCGGACCGCGTCGGGCTCGCCGCGCAGGCGCAGCCCGCGGACGTGCACGACCTGCGTGCCGAGCTGCGCACGCGTGCCGACCGTCACCGTGTTCGTGCGCGCGTCGGTGGCGAGCACGTAGCGCGGCTCGGCGGCCTGCAGGCCCAGCCCCTTGCGCTGGCCGACCGTGAAGCCGTGATGACCCCCGTGCCGGCCGAGGACACGGCCCGCGGTGTCGACGATGTCCCCGGGGCGCTCACGCAGGCCGCCGTGGCGCGCGAGGAACGCCGCGCGTCCGGTCCCCGCGAGGAAGCACAGGTCCTGCGAGTCGGGCTTGCCCGCGACGGCGAGCCCGGCCTCGGTGGCGATCGTGCGCACGGCGGCCTTGGTGTGCTCGCCGAGCGGGAAGCGCAGGCGCCGCACTGAGTCAGGTCGCAGTGCAGCGAGCATGTACGTCTGATCCTTGCCGGCATCGGCGGCGAGGCGCAGCACGCCGTCGCCCGTCGTGCGCGCGTAGTGGCCGGTCGTGAGCGTCGCGGCGCCGACGCGGTCGGCGAAGGCGAGCATCGCGTCCAGGCGGACGTGGCCGTTGCAGCGCACGCACGGATTCGGGGTGAGGCCGTCGGCGTGTCCGGCGAGCCACGGGTCCACGACGCCGTCGCGAAACTCGTCGCGGAGGTCGAGCGTGAAGTGCGGCAGGCCGAGCCCGTGCGCGACCGAGCGCGCGCCGCGTACGGCGGCCGCCGAGCAGCATGAGCTCTCGCCGTCGTTGTCCTCGTCGGCCCACAGCTCGAGCGTCACGGTCGAGACATCGTCGCCCGAGCGGGTACTGAGCAGCGCGGCGACCGCGCTGTCGACGCCGCCGGACATCGCGACGAGCGTGCGCTCGGGATCTGGCTGCGCCTCCGCGTCCGCGCGCACGGCGGCGCCCAGCGCGCGGTGCATCGCATCGGATGCGAGGTCGGCGGCGTGCAGCTTGCCGATGCTCAGGCCGCCCAGCTCGGCCGCGATCTGCGCCGAGCCGACACGCGCCGCGTCGAGGACCGACCCGCCATCGACGAGCTCGACGACCGCGCTGCCGGCCGCGATCGTCGCGCCGCAGCCCGACGCCTCAAAGCCCGCACCGCTGATCCGGTCGCCGCTGACCGCGAGCGAGACCCGGATGAGATCTCCGCAGACGTGCCCGCCCGCCGCGCCGTCGTGCGCGCCGGCGACCTCACGCGCGCGTCCGCGCGGGTGGCGAAGGTGATCCTCGAAGCGCTCGTCAGGCATGGTGCACCGAGTCTAGGCCCGCGCCGGGCCCCTCGGCCTCGGCGAAGCCGTTACAGGCTCATGACGCGCAGCACGTGTGCGCGGACCTTCGCGCGGCGCTTGAGCTGGCGAACCGAGATGTTGACGATGCGGTTGTCGGTCGTCACCCAGACGCGGTCGCCGACCTCGCCCTTGCTCCAGACGACGTTCGCCTCGTCGGCGGGCAGACGGACGCAGCCGTGCGACGCGGCGTAGGCAGGCACGCTGAAGTACTGATGCATCGCGATGCCGCCGACGAAGTACTGCGCGAGCGGGAGCCACGTCTTGAACGGCTTGGACCAGCTCATGACCTGCTTGCTGTACACGCTGAAGTGCCCGTGCGGGGTGCGGTCGCCCGAGCCCGTGGACACGTGGATCGCGCGACGCGTGGTCCCGTTGCGCACGATGAGCAGCACCTGCGCGCGAAGGTGGAT
The DNA here is from genome assembly GCA_033855075.1 of Solirubrobacteraceae bacterium. Classification (GTDB taxonomy): domain Bacteria; phylum Actinomycetota; class Thermoleophilia; order Solirubrobacterales; family Solirubrobacteraceae; genus CADCVQ01. The sequence continues at coordinate 23,486 of JAWVGM010000123.1, forward strand.
CTCGAAGCCATCGTCGCGCGAGGACGGCTGCGGGAGGGTCGCGCGCCTGAGCATCCGGCGCGTGTTCCCGGCCGCGACGCCGTCGGGCGGGATGCCCTGCCAGCCCTGGAAGGCGACGACGGCGTGCCACGTGCGCTGGTCGAACTGGCCGCTGGCCGCGCTGTCGGGCAGGAAGCTGAGCTCGGCGAGGCGCTGCTGCAGATGGCGGACGTCGACGCCGCTTGACCCGAGCTCGAGCGGACGCGCCGAGGCGGCCGGAGCGACCGCGAGCATCCCGATGACCACCGCCGCGATGAGGGTGGGGTGGCGCATCCGTGAGCCCATAGCCCACCGTACCGCGAGGCAGGCACGAATCCTGCTCGAATCGACGCCAACGTTCGTCTAGCCCGCTGGCCCTTGAACGCGACAGGGGGTGTGGTCACCACACCCCCGTCTTGCCGCGCTCGTCGCCCGAGCCGTTCCTGCCTGCGTCAGATCAGCGGCCGGCGATCGCGTCGCCGACAGCCTGGCCGAGCTCCTTGGGCTCGCTCAGACCGACGATCGTGCGCGTCTGGCCCTTCTTGCCGATGATGAGCGTGGTCGGCGACTGCGCGATCTTCACGCCGCGGGTGATCGAGCCGTAGTCGCCCACCCGGGAGATCGGGATGACGTGCACCATGACCTTGCCGTGGTGGCGGTCCAGGCCGCGGACGGCGCCGCGGGTGGCGACGTCATCGGCGCTGTCGGCACTCCAGAAGAGCATGACGACGACCTTGCCGTGGCGGATCTCGTTCAGGACCATGCGCTCGTTCTTGGTCTCGCCACGCGAGACGGTCGCGGCCGTCGAAGTCTTGGGGGTGGCGGTCGCGCTGGTGCCCGGCGTCGCGGTGGCCGAAGGCGCGGCAGCGGCGGGAGCAGCGGGATTGGCCGTGGCGCTGCCACCCGAGGCAGCGGCGATCTTGGCGTTGGCGGCGTCCGAGGCGGCCCCGGCCTGCTTGGCGGCGGGGATGGCCTTGACGGGGGCAAGCGGCGTGTTCTTGACGTCGACGGGCTTGGGGCGCAGGGCGACAAGCCAGATCGCGGCGAGGGCGACGACGGCAGCGAGTGCGATGAGTACCGGGCGAGAGACCTGATCCATGGCCCCCCTGTCGGCACGAGCAATGGCGTGCGCGAGATGTTCGCGGCGCGATTAGTACACGTGTCCGTCGCAATGCATCCGGTCCTCATGAACCGTCAGAGATCGATGTAGGAGCCGATCGTCACGATGCGATGCTCGGGCAGTCCGAAGTACTCGACCGGGCTCGACGACGTCCGTGACAGCGCGAGGAACAGCTTCTTGCGCCATCTGCTCATGCCGGGCTCGTCGCCGATGACGAGTGTCATCTGAGAGACGAAGTAGGTGGCGCTCAGGACGTCGACGTCGCACTCGAGTCCCTGCGCGACCGCCTGGCGCAGCGCCACCGGCACGTTCTGCTCGTCCTGGAAGCCGTAGCTGATCGTGAGATGGGTGATGCCGTCGTCCTGGTAGCCGAGCTCGTCGATGACGACCCGCTCGGACCGCGCGACGTGCGGCACCCTGCGCGTCTCGACGCTCAGGATGACGACGCTCTCGTGCACCACGTGGTTGTGGTCGACGTTCTCGCGGAGCGCGAGCGGCGTCGTCTCCTTGCCGGCGGTCAGGCAGACGGCCGTGCCCGGCGCGCGGAACACCGGCGGGTGCATGTCCCGGACCTCCTCGATGAAGTCGCGCAGGTGCCCCTCGGCCTCCGCCCGGCGCGCGTTGACGAGCTCGCGGCCGCGCTGCCACGTCGTCAGCAGCGTGAAGACGCCGAGGGCGAGCAGCAGCGGAAACCAGCCGCCGCTGACGACCTTCGGCAGGTTGGCCGTGAAGAACGCGAGGTCGACGACGAGGAACGCCGTGGCGCCCGACAGCACGAGCCAGAGCGGCTTTCCCCACAGCATCCGCACGACCACGAAGAAGAGGATCGTGTCGATCGCGAGCGTTCCGGTGACCGCGATGCCGTACGCCGACGCGAGATGCGCCGAGGATCCGAAGCCGATCACGAGCGCGACGACCGCGACGTACAGCAGCCCGTTGACCGCCGGTACGTACACCTGGCCCTCCGCCGCGGACGTGTGCCGGATGCGCATCCGCGGCAGGAAGCCGAGCTGCGCGGCCTGACGGGTGACCGAGAACGCGCCGGAGATCACGGCCTGCGAGGCGATGACGGTCGCGAGCGTCGCGAGCAGGACCATCGGCACGCGTGACCAGTGGGGCATCAGCAGGAAGAACGGGTTGTCGATCGCCGACGGCGAATCGAGGATCAGCGAACCCTGCCCCAGGTAGTTGAGCGTGAGCGCGGGAAAGACGAACGCAAACCAGGCGCGGCGGATCGGCGGACGCCCGAAGTGGCCCATGTCGGCGTACAGGGCCTCGGCGCCGGTGACCACGAGCACGACCGAGCCGAGCGCGAGGAACGCGACGCCGCCGTTGTCGAGGAAGAACGCGATCCCGTAGGTGGGCGACAGCGCCTTCAGGATCGCCGGGCTCTCGACGACCCGGACGAGGCCGGAGACGGCCAGGATCGTGAACCACACCGCCATGACAGGGCCGAACAGGCGCCCGACTGCCTGCGTCCCGAAGCGCTGGATCGCAAACAGCATGGTGATCACGACGAGCGTGATCGGGACGACGAGCGACTCGAGCCCCGGCGCCGCCACCTTGAGTCCCTCGACCGCCGACAGCACCGAGATCGCCGGGGTGATCATCCCGTCGCCGTAGAAGAGCGCGGCACCGAAGATGCCCAGCGCGACGAGCGTCGCCGCCGCATGTCGCTTCAGCGGCAGGTCCATCACGCGCGCAATCAGGGCCATGATCCCGCCCTCGCCGTCGTTGTCGGCGCGCATGATGAACGTGACGTACTTGACCGAGACGATCGCCGTGATCGACCAGAACACCAGGGAGATGACGCCGTAGACGCCGGCCTCGTCGGGCTTGACGTCGTGGCCGTGCGCCGAGAACACCGCGTGCAGCGCGTACAGCGGGCTCGTCCCGATGTCGCCGAACACGACGCCGAGCGCGCCGAGCGTCAGCGCCGCGACGCCGACCTTGCCGGCGGCGCCGTGCCCCTGAGTGCGCTCGCCGTCTGACACCGTCGCGCGGGTCAGCCCGTGGGCTGACCGGGAGCCGCGGCGAGCCGCAGCCCGAGCTCGCGCAGCTGGGACTCCTCGACGGGCGCGGGGGCGCCGGTGAGCGGATCCGAGCCGCTCGCCGTCTTCGGGAACGCGATCACGTCGCGGATCGAGGCCCGGCCGGCGATCAGCGCGACGACGCGATCGATGCCGTAGGCGATGCCGCCGTGTGGCGGCGCGCCGTAGCGCAGGGCTTCGAGCAGGAAGCCAAAGCGCCGCTCGGCCTCCTCGTCGTCCATGCCGATCGCCTCGAAGACCTTGCGCTGGACGTCGGGGTCGTGGTTACGGATCGAGCCGCCGCCGAGCTCCCAGCCGTCGACGACCATGTCGTACGCGCGCGAGCGCAGCGAGCCTGGATCGTCAAAGGAGCCGATCGGCGCGGTGAACGGGTGGTGCAGCGCATCCCAGCGACCCTCCTCGGCGTTGTAGCCGAACATCGGGAAGTCGACCACCCACACGATGTCGTGGCGTCCCTCGGGGATGAGGTCGAAGCGGCGCGCGAGCTCCATCCGCAGGGCGCCGAGTGCGCCGGCCGCCGTGTCCGCCTTGTCGGCGACCGCGAGCAGCAGGTCGCCCGGCTGCGCGCCGAGCGCCTCGGTCACCGCGGCGATCTCCTCCGAGGAGAGGAACTTCGCGATCGGCGAGCGCCACGTGCCGTCGTCCTGCACGAAGGCCCAGACGAGGCCGCCCGCGCCGTGGCGCTTGGCCACCTCGGTCAGCTCGTCGAGCTCCGAGCGGGGCACCTCGCGCGGCCCCGCGTTCAGCGCGCGCACCGCCCCGCCGGACCCGATCACCGACGCGAACACCTTGAACTCCGACTCGCGCAGGTGCTCGGAGACGTCCGCGATCTCCAGGCTGAAGCGGGTGTCGGGCCGGTCCGTGCCGTAGCGCAGCATCGCGTCGTCGTAGTTCACGCGCGGGTAGGGCGGCGGCGGGACGTCGAGGCCGCCGACCTCGAACACGCGCGGCATGACGCGCTCCATGAGGTCGATGACGTCGTCCTCGTCGACAAAGGACATCTCGAGGTCGAGCTGCGTGAACTCCGGCTGGCGGTCGGCGCGCAGGTCCTCGTCGCGAAAGCAGCGCGGGATCTGGAAGTAGCGCTCGTAGCCCGCGATCATCAGCAGCTGCTTGAAGATCTGCGGCGACTGCGGGAGCGCGTAGAACGCACCGGGCTGCATGCGCGCAGGGACGAGGAAGTCGCGCGCGCCCTCGGGCGTCGAGCGCGTGAGGATCGGGGTCTCGATCTCGAGGAAGTCCTCCTCGGACAGCACCTCGCGGATCGTGCGCACGATCTCGTGGCGCAGCACCATCGCCTCGACCATCGGCGGCCGGCGCAGGTCCAGCGGGCGGTAGCGCAGGCGCAGCATCTCGTCGACGTCGGTGTCCTCGTCGAGCGGGAACGGCGGCGTGAGTGACTCGGCGAGGTGCTGCACGTCGGTGACCTGGATCTCGATCTCGCCGGTCGGGAGGTTCGGGTTCTCCTTGCCCGGCTCGCGCCGCGCGACCTCCCCGGCCGCGCTGATGACGTGCTCGGGGCGCAGCGCCTCGGCGGCGGCAAAGATCTCGGTGCCGGCCTCGGGATGAAAGACGAGCTGCACGATGCCCGAGCGGTCGCGCAGGTCGACGAAGATCAGCCCGCCGTGGTCGCGGCGGCTGTGGACCCAGCCGGCGACGCGCGCCTGCGTTCCCGCGCGCGCGGCATCGAGCTCGCCGGCCCACGCATCGCGGTAGGTGTTCGGCCGCGGCGCGCGCTTCATCGCAGACCCCGAGTCTTGAGGATCCGCGCGACGACCTCGTTCGCCGCGACGTCCTGCTGCTCGCCCGATTCCATGTCCTTGAGCACGGTGGCGTCCTCCCCCACGATCGCGACGTACCGGGCGCCGAGCCGGTCGGCCTGCTTGAGCTGGCCCTTCAGCGACCGCCCGGCGAGCTCGAGCTGCGCGTGCAGCCGGGCGCGGCGCGCCTCGGCGGCCAGCGCGAAGGCGGCGGTGCGGGCGCCGGTCGATTCGAGCGCGACGAAGAGGTCGACCGGCGGCGGCGCGAGCGGCTGCGCGGGGGCCGCGAGGAGCATGCGCTCGATGCCCGCCGCCCACCCGACGCCCGGCGTGGCCGGTCCCCCGAGCTGCGCCACGAGCCCGTCGTAGCGCCCGCCGCCCGCGACGCCGCTCTGCGCGCCCAGCGCGTCTGAGGTGAACTCGAACACGGTCCGGGTGTAGTAGTCCAGCCCGCGCACGAGCGACGTGTCGACCTCGTACTTCACACCCGCCTGGTCGAGCAGCTCCATGACCGTTGCGAAATGCTCCGCGTCCTCGGCGGAGATGTGCTCGAGCAGCCGCGGCGCGGTCTCCATCACCTCCCGGGTGCCCGGATGGTCTGAGTCGAACGCGCGCAACGGGTTGAGCTTGATTCGCTCGCGAACCTCCCCGCTCAGCTTGTCGATGTGCTGCTCGAGGTGGTCCTGCAGCTCCCGCCGATACGCCGCGCGGGCCCCCGGCGTGCCGAGGCTGGAAATCCTCAGGCGAGTGCCCTTGACCTCGAGCTCCTCGAGCAGCGTCGCGAGCAGCACGATCGACTCCGCGTCGACCGCCGGATCGTCGGAGCCCAGCGCCTCGGCGCCGACCTGCCAGAACTGGCGGTAGCGGCCGGCCTGGGGCTTCTCGGAGCGAAAGAAGCTCGACAGGTACCAGAGCTTCACCGGCTGGGGCAGCTTGTGCATGCCGTGCTCGGCGTAGGCGCGGCAGATCGGCGCCGTGCCCTCCGGGCGCAGCGTCACCGAGCGCCCGCCGCCGTCGTCGAACGTGTACATCTCCTTCTGGACGATGTCGGTCGACTCGCCGACGCCGCGGGCGAAGACGTCGGTGAGCTCGAACGTCGGGGTCTCGATGCGCCGGTAGCCCGCGCCCTCGAGCACGCGGCGCGCCGTCGCCTCGAGCCGCGCGCGTGCGTCGGCTGCCTGCGGCAGCACGTCGAACGTGCCGCGCGGCGCCTGGAGCCTCTCGCTCACCAGCTCGCGGTTTGCCTGAGGAACGGGTTCGACGCCCGCTCGGCGCCGAGCGTCGTGAGACCCATGTGGCCCGGGTAGACCTGCGCGTCGTCACCGAACGTGTCAAGCAGCAGCGCGATCGAGCCCATCAGCGTCGGGCCGTCCCCGCCGGGCAGGTCGATGCGGCCGACCGAGTCCTGAAAGAGCACGTCGCCGGAGAACAGCTGCGCCGGCTCGTCCTCGCCCGAGCGCGTCGCGAACGTGACGTGCCCGGGGCTGTGACCGGGCGTGAAGAGCACGTCGAACGTCATGCCGGCAAGCTCGAGCGACTCGCCGCCCGCGATCGTGTGCTCCGGGTCCCAGGACTCAAACGGGCCGAAGCCGGGCCATGGCACGAAGGCCATGATGTCCCTCAGCACCGGCACCTCGAGCTCGGGGCAGTAGACGGGCGCGCCCGTGGCCTTCGCGAGCGGCGCGACCGCGCCGACGTGGTCGAAGTGCGTGTGCGTCAGCAGGATCGCATCGAGCGTGACGCCGAGCTTCTGGATCGCGCCGAGCAGGAGCGGCGCCTCCTCCCCGGGATCGACGATGACGGCGTGGTCGCCGCCGTCGGGCCGGACGAGGAAGCAGTTCTCCTGCACCGGTCCCACCGTGAACATCTGCACCTCGGTCACGACTCGCGCTTCTCCTTGGCGGGCGCCCCGGGGCGCTTGCGGCGCTTGTAGAGGAAGACGTCGGTGTAGTAGCCGAGCGGGATATAGAAGAGGAACACGAACCCGGTGAGTCCGGCGGCCTGCGCGACCGGCTGTTTGAAGGCGAGCACGAGCAGTACACCGAAGACGATCGCGGCGAGCGCCGCGCGGTTGGCGGCGGCCTTCCAGCTCGGCTCGCGGTTCAGGCGGTCGCTGCGCGCGGCGTCGCGGTCGGCGGTCTTGCGCTCGGCCTCGGTCGGCTTGCGCCCGGTGCGCCCGCGCGCCTCGACGACCCCCGCGGCGTTGCCGCGATGCTTGCTGCGCCGCTTCTTCTTCGTCTGCGCCATGGGAGTAGTGACTCTAGAGCGTCGCCTGTCATACGCGCGCGCGGCCGCGCGTCAGCCCGAGAGCGCCTCCTCGACGGTGCGCCGGTTGCGCACCCTGATGTCCTCCGGGAAGCCCGCGAACGCTGCGGCCGGGGCGAGGCCGACGAGCTCGCAGCCCGCGACCTCCGCCTGCGCGGCGACCGCTGCGACGAGCCGCGCGAGCGGCACCGCGACGTGGTCCTCGACGTTCACGGAGACCTGCGCGACACCGTCGCGCGCGGGCAGCTCGAGGCCGATCGCGCGCACGCCGGGCAGCTCGTCGGCGCCGCCGCTGCGGATGGCCGTGGCGATGCGCCGGGCGTCGTCGATGGTCGCCGGCGGGGCGAGCTCGACGTTGAACGCGATCAGCGGTGCACGCGCGGCGACGAGGGTCGCGCCCGTTGCGGGATCGATCTCGCGCGGCCCGAAGTCCGGCGCGAGCTCGCCGGCCGTGACGCGCCCGCTGAGACCGGCCACGCCGCCGCGCCGCAGCTCGGCGCGGGCACGTCCGCCCGCGAGGATGCCGTAGAGGAACACCGGCAGGCCGGCGCGCCCGATCTCCTCTGCGGCGACGAGCGCCTCGGCGCACGCCGCGCCGCGCCTGGCGGCGTCGAGATAGACGACCGGCGCGACGTCCAGAGCGCCGACGTGCGGGTGGGCGCCGCGTTCGCCGCGCAGGTCGATGCGCGCGCGTGCCGCCGCCGCGCCGGCGGCGAGCGCGGGGCCGAGCTCGCCCGGTCCGCCCGCAAGCGTGTAGACGGTGCGGTGGTGGTCGGGGTCGGAGTGGACGCCGAGCATCCGCGCGCCCGTCGACGCAAACGCCGCCCCGATCGCCTCGATGACCGCGGCGTCGCGTCCCTCCGAGACGTTCGGGATGGCGAGCAAAGTGTCGGCGGACGCGGCCAACGCCGGCCCGCTAGAGGACGTAGCGGCCGGCGTCGAGCACCTGCGTGGAGCCGATCCGCAGGCTCGGCTCGAGCACGATGACATCAAGATGCACCGGCACGGTGACGGTCCCGCCGATCCCGGCGCTCGCCCCGAACGCGACGTGCGCCGTGCCGAGGATCTTCTCGTCCTCGAGGATGTTGCCGCTCAGCGTCGCGTGATCGTTCGTTCCGACGCCGAGCTCGGCGAGGTTGCGTCCCAGCGGGCCGTGCGCGTCGAGCTGCTCGAGGTACTGTGCCCCGGCGTCCGAGCCGTCGGCGCCGTCGAGGCGACCGGCGCGGACCCGGAGCAGCACGGGCTCGTCGACGACGCCCGGCCCGGGCAGCGATGACGTGGCGATCGTTCCCTCCCCTCCGGCCGGCGCGACGAACCCCTCACCGCAGGGCAGGTTGCCGAACGCGCCAGCGGCGCTCAGGTCCCCGTCATCAGGAATCCCGGCCCGGCCGCTGAGGTCCAGGCGCAGGTCGGTTCCCCGCGCGCACGTGAGGTGCACGTCGTCGGCCTCGTCGAGCAGAGCCGCGACGGCGTGGCAGCGGGCGCTCATGGCGTCGAAGTCCACGCTCATGAGCCGGGCGAGCATCTCCTCGGTGACGCCCGGCATCGTCGCTCCACGAGCTCCCGCCTCGGTGGCTCGCTTGCGCGCCGTCGTGTGCGAGAGCGATGGCAGGCACGGAGCGATGAAGACGTCGCACGCGGCGAACGCCGCGGCAACGGTCGCAGGCGGCTCGGTGCCACGCGCCGGATTGGGCGGCAGGATCGTGAGCACGGCGTCGCCGCCGGCGTCGCGCGCGCCGCGCAGCAGCGCCTCGCCGAGCTGCGCGCTGTCCGGGTCGGCGATGACGAGCACGTCCTCCCCCGCCTGCACCCGCAGGCAACGCTCGACAACCGTGGTCACCGCCTGGTCGAGTGCGCTCATCGGCGCGGACCGGCTACTGCGCGGCGCGGCGGGTGCCGACCAGGAACACCTTGATCCGGCCCCTGCCCGCGTGCGTCAGCTGAGCGTTGGCGGTCGCCGTGCACGTCACCGCACTGGCCGCAGCCACCGGCAGCTTCAGCTGGCGCTCGAACGGCGGCGTGGCGGTGAACGTGGCGTCGCTTGACTGCGTGCCCTCGGTCGGTTCCAGGCAGACGATGTTCCAGTTGACGGTCACCGGCTGCTTCGGCGCCGCGCCCACCCGCATGCTGATCGTCTGCGGCGTCTTGATCACGCCGGTCGCCTGCACGACCGCGTATGCCTTCTCGTCGCGGTCGGAGTCGATCGTGAACTGCTTGCCCGCCGTCGGATCGGGCTTGATCACGGGCGGCGGCGGCTTGTCGAGGGTCCCGGTCGGGTTGTCCGACGTCGTCGTCTTGGCTTGACCCCCGTTGGGTGTACCCGCGGTGGCGTTGTCCTTCTTGTCGTCCCCGGCAAAGAACAGGAAGTACCCGCCGACCAGGATCAGCGCGACGAACACGATCGGGATCAACACCAGCGGGCTCAGCTTCGTCTTGATCTTCCTGAAGAACTTTTTCACGCAGTTCCTTCCATCAAGCCAGAGTTCCTGTTGGGGCAGCGCCTCTCAGCGCTCGGTGCGCAGGCGCACGATACGACTCTGCGCCAGCGCGCGTGCCGACCGCCCAAACGTCGTGACCGTATAGGAGAGCGTCACCCGTTCGCCACGTCGCAGCGCCCGCCGCGCCTTCACGACGCGCGCGCGCGAGAAGCCCACGACGACCCGCATGCGCTTCTTCGCCGCGAGGCGGCGGGTCTTCGAATGTTGCGAGCCGGTGAGGAGCGACGGCATGATGAGGATGCCGGTCGGTCGGACCTTGCACCTGACCGGGCATCGCACTCTCAGCCCGACCTGCCCAGTCGCCGGCAGCACGAGCGAGTGCCCGTCGAGCTGCGCTTGAGTCGGCGGCGGGGGCACCGGACGATCGAGGTCCTCCAGCGCCATGGACGCGAGCGAGAACGGCCCGCGTGCGAAGGCGACGATGCCCTCGCCGGTACCGGTCAGGGCCGGACTCGCACCGCCAGAGCCCTGAAGGTCGATCGGCGGATCGAAGCCGCTCGCCGCCGTGCGCCGCAGGCGAACCTGGGCGTTGAGGCCCGCGCCCTCGCACGGTTGCACGTACGCGACCAGCAGATCGCCAGCCGGGCTCGAGGCCGTGGCGGGAAAGCAGGACGGAACGTCGGCCAACAGCACCGGCGCGGAGAGCGCCCCCTCCGGCGAACGGCGGGTGATGGTCAACGCTCCGAACGGGTTCTCGAGAGCGAGGTTCACGGCGCTGAAGACCAACGAAAGCGAGCCCCCGGGTTCTGGGGCCAGGCCGGCCACTCGTGCCATGGCATCCACGCGCTGAGGGGGTCCGAAAGCCGCCAGCATCGGGCGCACGGTTGCCGTGTTGTACGACGACACCAGCGCGGTGCCCTGGTCGTCGATCGTGGCGTAGATGTCGCCCCAGGCTGCGGGCACGGCCTCGGCCGGGCCGAAGGCCGTCGCTCCGGGCAGCCGGTACGCGGCGCGCGTGTTGAGCTGGCCGTCCGACCACACGGCGATCGCGGCGCCCGCCGGGTTGACGGCCACCTCCGGCGGGGTACCGACGCCGTCGGTCGCCAGCTGTTGCAGCGCGATGCGCGCGCTCGCGGCACTGCGCGTGGCGACGTAGATTCCCCGGTCGCTCCCCGTCCAACCGACCGAAAACCCGCCCTCGTCGTCCGTCGCGAGGTCGCTGAACCCGCCCGAGTTCGGGTCCGGGCCTCCCAGCGCGTCGATGAGCGTCAGCGCGCCGCCAGGAAGACCGATGGCGACGCCAACCCGGCTATCCCCGATCCGGTATACGACCGTCGCGACACCCAGCGGCGTCAGCGAGGGTGCGGCGTTCGGATAGCCCAGCTGCTGATACGGAAGCGAGCGCTTCGGACCCCAGCCGCCGTGTGGCGTGCGCCACGCGTAGAACAGCTCCCAGGAGTTCGCGCCACGCACCTCACCCCAGGTCGCGAGCGCGTTGCCGCGGGCGTCGACCTTGATCGTCACTTCGGACACGCGCGGACCACCCACGATCTCCTGGGCGGGCTGCCAGCGAAGGTCCGCGCGCGCGGGCGCGGGAAGGAGCATCAGGAGCGCGCCGACGATGACTGCCAGGCACGCGAGGGGCCGTCGCCGACCCAGCACCACATCCATGCTCTCGCGAGCCTATCCGTCCCGTCCGGCACCCGCGACCGCGGGCTACACTTTCGCACCCCGCCGGAGTAGCTCAGTCGGTTAGAGCAGCGGAATCATAATCCGCGTGTCGGGGGTTCGAGTCCCTCCTCCGGCATCCCGTCTTTTGGGCATTTCCCCAGTGTTTACGGGCGTTTAGACTAACCGCCATGGTGCGCTAGGTACCGCTACGGTGCGCTGCGGTGTGCCCGCCTGGGTGGCCGGTGTCTCCAACTTTGTCTCCAACGCCGGCATGGAAAGCGGTAGCGAGCAAGGCCCGTTGTCGGCTCCGCCAGACTTGCGCCGGAAGGAGCCGCGAACGAGTGCGGCACGGTTGTGACTGCTTGTGGTTTGGAGGATGTCGGGCGGTGGCCCGTGGCCCTGGGGTGGTTGGGTTCGTTGGCTGGTGGGTGGCCTGGATGGCATGATCGGCGACGATGGAGGCCCAGGCGCGGGAAGAGTTGTTGCGCGCGGGTGAGCGCGCGATCGCCGCTGCGGACTGGGAGACGGCGCGAGGCTGCCTGGAGCGTACGCTGGAGGCTGGCGACAGCCCCGAGGCGCTGACCGGGTTGAGCAAGGTCGCGATGATCGAGCGCGAGTATGAGCGCGCGATCGAGCTCAGGGAGCGGGCGTTTGACTTGTACAAGGCGGCCGGACAGCTCGAGCGCGCGTCGGAGGATGCGATCTGGCTGACCTTCATGTACGCGACGTACCACGGGAACTTCAGCGCGGCTCTGGGCTGGAAGGAACGTGCTGAGGGCGTGCTCGGCGGCAGCGAGGAGACCGCTGCGCACGGCTGGCTGGTGCTCCTTCAAGCGCCGTTCTCGCGCGACCCGGTCGAGCGGGAGAAGCTCGCGCTGTCGGCGCTGGCGATCGCTCGCCGCTTTGGCGATGGGGACCTCGAGATCGAGGCGCTCGCCCTCCTCGGCGAGGCGCAGGTCGTCGTCGGGCGGGTCGTGGAGGGCATGCGGCTGCTCGACGAGGCGATGGCGGCGGTGACGGCGGGCCGCGTTCGCGATCACTTCGCTCTTGGCGAGGTCTACTGCCGGCTGTTGAGTGCCTGCGAGGCGGCGCTCGACGTGCGCCGCGCGACGGACTGGCTGTCGATGGTCGATCGCTACGTCGTGTGGACCGACTTCGTGCGGCCGACCTGCCGGACTCACTACGGTGGGATCCTCATCGCTCTCGGCCGTTGGACCGAGGCCGAGACCGAGCTGCTGGCGGCTATCGAGGGCTTCGACCGCGGGTATCGCGGTGACCGGATATTCGCAGCCCTGCGCCTCGCCGACCTTCGCGTGCGCCAAGGCCGTGTGGAAGAGGCCGAACGCCTGCTCGAGGGCGGCGAGTGGCATCCCACCGCGCGGCGGCTGGCCGCGACGATCGCGCTCGCACGCGGCGACACCGGGCTGGCGTCCGAGCTCGGAGAGCTCTGCGCCGAAGGGTCGGGGCTTGCCGATCCGACCTGCGCGCCGGCGTTGGAGCTGCTCGTGCTGACCCGGCTGGCGACCGGCGACATGGCCGCGGCTCACGAGGCCGCCGACCGCCTGGCAACGATCGCGCGCGACTCCGGACTGCAGCGGCTCGAGGCCTGCGGCGCACTCGCCGCAGGGCGCGTCGCCACGGCACAGGGCGACGAATGCGCAGTGGGACAGCTCAAGCGCGCGGTCGAGCTGTTCGCCTCGCTGGACCTACCGCTCGACGCGGCGCGGGCGCAGCTCGAGCTCGCACGCACGCTTGCGGCGTCGGCACCGGCGGCGGCGGTGCGCGAGGGCAAGCTCGCCGTCGCGACGTTCGCGCGGCTCGGCGCGCTTGCGGACGCGGACGCAGCAGCAGGCCTGCTGCGCAGCCTCGGGGCGGCCGCGGGACGCGCGTGGCCACGAGGAGCGACGTCGCTCACCCGTCGCGAGGCCGAGGTGCTCGACCTGCTCGCAGAAGGCTGCTCGAACGCCCAGATCGCAGAACGGCTCGTCATCAGCACGCGCACCGCCGAGCATCACGTGGCCAGCATCCTCTCCAAGCTCGGCCTTCGTAACCGCTCCGAGGCCGCCGCCCACGCAGCGCGCCAGACGTCCAAAGACCCGTAGCGGTCTAGGTAGTTTCACCGATGCTGTGCGGGCCCACCGCCGCGAGGCTCACCGCATGAGCACACACATGCACGAACAGAACAAGGCAACGGTCCGCGACTGCTTCTCGCAGGCGGCGGCCGGCAACTTCGACGCGCTCCCCGGCTTGCTGGCCGAGAGCTACGTCCTGCATCCTGAGGGCATCCGCGGCGCCGACGGCCTGGCCGAGATGGTGAAGGGCTACCGCGCCCAGATCCCCGACCTCAGCGTCACGGTCGACCACCAGTTCACCGAAGGCGATTACGTCGCAACCCGGTGCACGTTCCGCGGCCGGCACGTGACCGGCCACGACGTCGAGTTCACCGGCCTCACGATCAGCCGTTGTCGCGACGGCAAGATCGAGGAGGAGTGGGAGATCGCCGACGTTATGACCCTGCTGGCGCAGATCGGCCAGCTGCCCGAGCCGGGCGCCGCCTGATCGATAGCGGCCGCGCTCGCCCGGCTCACTGCTCCCTCGGACGAACAGGAGCAGCGTCGCGGCGAGCGTGGGTTCGGGGCGCTACCCGACGAGCGCGGCAACGCGTGCGAGCGCCTCTCGCCACCCGACCTCATTGGCGCGGACGTCGAGCCAGGGCTGGAGCTGTTCCCAGGCCCGCTCGTCCATGCCGACCTCGCGGCGACGGCCGCTGCCGCGTCGGACGAGCAGCGAGCCGCGACGGCGATCGAGGTCGCCCTCGTTCAGCAACAAGGCCTCGTGGATGCGAAGCCCGGCGCGCCACACCGCGACCACCAGTCCGCGTAGGCGATGACCGTGCAGGCCGTTACCGGCGTGGCGCATGACGGCGACGATCTCCTCGATCGTCGGCGGGTCGGCCGGATAGCGCCGGCCCTTGTTGCGCGGCGGGCGACCGGCATGAAATCCCGGCATCGTCGCCGGAGAACGACGACGACCAGCGGCATCCAGCAGCAACTGCGACATGAGGGACCTCCTAAGGCTCCTTGGAAGTCCGAACGTCTCACCCGCAAACGCGACGTCACAGCCAGGAGCCCGACCGCCCCGCATGAAGGGGGTAGCGCACCGCTGGGCGTCGGCCCAGGCGAAACGCTGTTCCGCTGCGCCGATACCGATCGTCGCGTCCGCCAGTAGCGATAGCGACCGCTTTCGCGCCAGCGCGGCCGCCGAGAGTGTTGCTCACGTGGGGTTGCAGACTCAGGGCGGTCGCGGATGCAGCCTTGCGGATAGACTCGCGCAATCCAAGCGGAGGGGTGCTGTGTTCTCGTCCGAGCTTCGGTCACATCTGACCTACGCCAACGTCATGGCCACCGTCGCGGTCTTTGTCGCGCTTGGCGGTAGCTCGTATGCCGCCCTCAAGATCACCGGCAAGGACGTCAAGAACAATTCGCTGACCGGCGCCGACATCAAGAACCTCACTGGCAAGGACGTCAAGAACAATTCGCTGACCGGCGCCGACGTCCGCAAACAATCGCTGCAGGCAGACGACTTCATGCCTGGCCAGCTGCCTGCGGGCTCGCCCGGGCTGAAGGGAGACCCGGGGACGAAGGGCGACAAGGGCGAGCCGGGGCTTCCGGGAACGCACGCGACCGCGCTCTTCGCAACCGTGAGCTCCGGCGGCGTCCTGCGCAGCGGCACAGCGACGGCAGCCGCGATCGGTGGCGCCGGCGTCTATGAGGTCACCTTCCCGCAGGCGGTCAATACGTGCAGCGTCATCGCGAGCGCTGGCGTCAACGGCCTCGGTTACGAGTCATCGCTCGCAGTGGAGCTGTGGGCGGAGGCGGGAGTCGCGCTGAATGGCACTCTCGCCCCCAACAAGGTCCGGGTCTTCACATGGAGCGGCACCGGCGCGACGGCGGCCGAGTCGTCGCCCTTCAGCATCGCCGTGTTCTGCTAGGCGGTTCTTCCGGAATACGATGATGCTGTACGGGTTGTGCTCCGGGCGGGTCGAGGCCCATGTGGCGACCGCGACCCCTTGCATGCCGCCCGAATAGAACGAGCGGCGATCAGCGGCGGCGGCGAGACCGCTCACTCCCGCTAGAGACGAACAGCGGCGGCGTGACTCGCCCTATCGCTCCGACGACGGCTCGCCCGCTGGCGTCGGATGAGCATTCGTCTCAGTCGACGATCTTCCAGAAGGAGTCCTTGCGGCTGATCTTGCCGCTGGTGAACTCGAACAGGTCGCATCCGCGTACGACGATCGGCTCGCCAGTCGCTGTGGTTCCGCGGATGGTCCACTCGGACACGCCGCGATCACCGAATGTCCAGTGGCGATCGTCGCCGTAGTGGATGTCTGGAATCCCGTCAAAGCGCGCTTGAAAACCCTTCGCGACCTGCTGCGTGCCGACGAGTCGATGCCCTCCCGGCGCGGGCCCGCGCGGCGTGTCAAAGACGCAATCGTCCGTGAAGAACGACATGATCGCGTCGACGTCGTGGGCGTTGAAAGCGTCGAGCAACGCCGCCAGCGACGGCGTTCCCGTCTCAGCGCTGGACATAGTTGGCCTCCTAGTGGGACGCGTGAGCCTCGCGCACCCTGGGGACGGCACGCAAGCCCCAGCTCAGCTGCCCCTTTGGAACGACGAGCAGCAGTCCGCGGCGGCGACGGCCGCGAGAGCGCCGGAAGTGCGCTGCGGCGCTGCGGGCGATTCCTCGTCCCGGCGAGCAACCGTGCGCAGGGGTGCTTTGCCCGGGCGGCCCATCAGGTCGGCACGATCCGATGCAGGAGCGCGTTGCATTGGTTGGGCAGCGGAGAGATGTCATAGGCGGCGGAACACCTCGCCGGGCCGCCGGTCGAAGTTAAAGCAGTCAAACGGCAGCGCGGGCCCGTGGGCGGTGCTGACTCCGGCGTCGAGGCCGGCGTCGACGGGGTCCAGCGGATGCACCACGCAGATCAGGCCGCTCGGGCCTCGGCGCAGCAGCGCTTGTACTTCTTGGGCGCTCGCTTCTCGCGCCACATGGCCGGCCGCAGCCCCTCGGCCGCGCCAGTGGCACGGCCGAGGACGCGGCGGTCAATGGTTCGCGGTCGAGACGCGCCGCGGCGGTGCGTTGATCCCCCCGGGAACGGTCAGATCGACGCCGGAGACTCTTTTCGTACATCGCGAGGTGACGCCAACCGCTCGGCTACGACGACCGCGGTACTGAGCCTCCTCCGGCATCGAAACGGCCTGTGCTATCGCTGAGAACGCATGGTGCGGCTAGCCGTACGACTGCTAGACGGATTGCCCACTGGCGCGCGCCGCGCGATCCTGAGAGGCTGCGCCCATGACCGTCAGCGAAGCTCGCACCCGCATGATGCATCTGCAGATCGAACGCATCGACGCTCTCGAGCTCGGCGTCGATCCGACGTCCACGTACGTGACCAGGCTCGAGGCTGCGATCGCCGACGCCAAGTCGGACTACATCGCCGGCTCCGTCGCCGAGATCGCCGCCCTCGTCGCCGATCTGGGCGCAGCCGCCGCGCAGGACCTCACGGTCTTCAGCAACTAGCCGCCGCGCACGCAGCCGACGCGGGTATCCGGAGGTCGCAAACCGCCTCCTATACGCACATCTCGCCTCACCACTCGACGTTTGTCTTGTTTCAAAACGTGCAAAGTCGAGCTGCGCGACCAGCGAGCCGAATCAGATCCCGCGATGCATCATCACCATCACCCGATCAGCCCCATCGAACGCGACTGCCTCTGCCTCCTGCGTGGCCCGGGCGGAGCGCACATCGCCCAGTGCGACGAGCGGTTCCGGGCGAAGTTCTTCGGCGCCTGGGGCGCCGAGCGCTTCCTCTTCTACGGCCAGGCCGACGGCCGCGTGCGGGCGCGCCCCACCGGCGACCGCCAAGCGGCGTAAGCCCACCGGGGGCCGCCTGCGCCGGCCACATGGCCGCCTCCGGCATCCCGGCTGTATTTCCTGAGCACGTTGTTCATCCGGCCATGCCGGGACCGTGAGATCCGCGACCGCTCAGCCACCAACCTGCAGTTGTGCCGATATAGGCGGCTCAACTGCAGGTTCGCATCCCTGATCGGTGCAGTGCAGTTCGTCGCTCACCGCCGCCTCGAGCAGCCGCGCACCCATCCCTGCCTAGGACGACCCCTAGCGCGCGCCCCGCGGGCCCGACGCAGCGGCGCGCCGGAGATCCTTCGCCCGCGCGGCGGCGAGGCCGTCCAGGAACCCGTCAAGCGGCGCGGGCTTGCCCAGGAAGTAGCCCTGCCCGTAGTCGACGCCGAGCTGCTTGAGCAGCTCGACCGTGTCGGCGTCGCCGACGTGCTCGGCGACCGTCTGCTTGCGCAGGCCGCGGGCGATCCCCACGACCGATTGGATCACGAGCCGGTCGGTCGAGGTCTTGATGCACTCGCGGACGAACTCGCCGTCGATCTTCAGCAGGTCGAAGCCCACGTGCTTGAGGTAGTAGAACGAGCCGAAGCCGGCGCCGAAGTCATCCAGCGCGAAGCAGCAGCCCAACCGCGCGAGCTGCTCTGAGAACTCGCGCGCCTTGGCCATGTTCGCGATCGCCGCCGTCTCGGTGATCTCGAAGATCACGCGCGACGGGTCGAGCTCGGTCTCGTGCAGCTCGCGCTCGATGAGGTCGAGGATTGCGGGATCGCCGATCGAGGCGCCCGACAGGTTGATCTCCACGCGCGAGTTGCCGATCGCGTCGCCGTGCTCGGCAACGGCGCGCAGCGCCTTTGCCACCGAGATGGCGTCGATCTGCCCGATCATCCCGAGCCGCTCCGCGGTCGACAGGAAGGCGCTCGGCGGGATGAGGTCGCCGTGGTCGTCGAGCATGCGCAGGAGAACCTCGAACTGGGTCGTGTCCCCCGTGCGCAGTTCGATGATCGGCTGCGCCACCAGCGTGAAGCGGCCGCTGTCGATCGCCACGCGGATCCGCTCGGCCCACGTGATGCGCCCCTGCATACGCGCCTGCGCGTCCTCGCCTCCGCGGTGCACCGCGACCTGGTTGCGGCCCGCCTCCTTGGCGTCGTACATGGCGAGGTCGGCGCTGACGAGCACGTCCTCGCCGCTGAGGCCCTCGACCGACTCGAACATCGCGACGCCGATGCTCGCCGTGATCGTGCGATCTCCCGCGCCCGGGACCGACAGCCGCTCAGCGCGCAGCGCCTCCAGCAGCTCGTCGGCGACGAGCTCCGCCGTCTTGCAGTCGGCGCGCGGCAGCAGCGCGGCGAACTCGTCGCCGCCGAGACGCGCGAGCACGTCGCTCTCGCGCAGGCGGCTCTCGAGCACCTTCGCCACGCGGGCGATCAGCTGGTCGCCGGCCTGATGACCGAGCGTGTCGTTGACGTACTTGAAGTGGTCGAGATCGAGCAGCAGCAGCGCGCCGTCGGTGCCGTAGCGCCGCACGATGTCAGCATGGGCGTCGAGCTGCCCCGCGAAGCTCGAGCGGTTGTGCAGGCCCGTCAGCGGGTCGTGCGTCGCGAGGTAGTGCAGGTTCTCCTCGTAGCGGCGGCGGTGCGTGATGTCCTGCACCTGGACGAGGAAGCGCAGCGGCTCGCCCTCGGTGTTGCGCACGATCGTCGTCTGGACGGCGACCCAGATGTATTCGGCCGACGAGTGGACGAGGCGCGTCTCCATCTTGTACTCGGTGCGGTGGCCCGACAGCAGGGCGGCAACCGCGCGGGCGTCGTAGCCGGCGTCGTCCGGCGGCGAGAGCGCGCCGAGGCGCGTGCCCGCCAGGTCACCCGGCGACCGGCCGGTGAGCACGCACAGCGCGTCGTTGACGCGGACGATGTTCCCGTCTTCGTCGGTGAGCGCCATGCCGATCGGCGAGCGGTCGAAGACGCCGCGGAAGAGCTGTTCGGCCGATGTCAGCTCCGCGACCGCGCGCTTGCGCTCGGTGATGTCGCGGATCGCCGTGGAGACGAGCAGCCCCTCGTCGGTCTCCAGCGGGCTGAGGCTGATCTCCGCGGGGAACTCGCTGCCGTCCTTGCGCGAGGCGAACAGCTCGAGATCGACGCCCGCCGGCCGCCGGTCGGGGTCTCGCATGTACGCGCGCATCTGGACGCGATGCTCCGCGCGCAGGCGCTTGGCGATGAGGTCGCCGAAGTTCTTGCCGATGATCTCCTTGCGCCGGTACCCGAAGAGTCCCTCGGCCTGTTCGTTGACGAGCACGATGTGGCTGTGCACGTCGACGATCACCATCGCCTCGGGCGCGGACTCGAGCAACGCGCGGAAGCGGCGCTCCGAGCGCCACAACAGCCGGTCTCCGTGCAGCAGTCGCCGTGCCAGCCGGTAGTAGCCGTGTTTGACGCGGTAGACGAACCAGCGAAGGATCTCGCCGAGCGTGACCATCGCTACCAGGGCTTCGCGTAGCCGCTGCGCAGCTCCGCGGCGGGCACGCGCCAGCCGGGTTCCTCATCGAAGCGCAGCGTGAGGTTGCGCTTTCGGAAGTGGCGGAACAGCGGGCCGTAGGTGAAGCGCTGGAAGTTTGCCCCGAAGTTCCCCCACGGGTCGGCGTCCATGAACGGCATGAACTTGTCGGGGAAACCGGGCATCGTGCAGCCGATACAGATGCCACCCACGTTCGGGCAGCCGCCGACGCCGTTGATCCATCCGCGCGCGGGCACGTTGCATTTCGTGATCGGTCCCTTGCAGCCGAGCTTGACCAGGCAGCGCGGGTCGTCGCCGTAGACCTTCGCGAACAGACCCTGCTCGGTGAACCCCGCGCGACCGCAGCCCTCGCGAACGGTCCTCGAGAACAGCCGCGTCGGTCGCAGCTTCTCATCCAGCTCGGGTGCCGGCCCAGCGCCCGCGATGAACTGCACGAGCTCGAGCAGGATCGAGGTCATGTTGTCGGGCTGCGTCGGGCAGCCGGGAATGCAGACGATCGGCACACCAGACTGCGTCATCCAGTCCCAGCCCAGGTAATCGGGCAGGCCCATCGCGCCCGTCGGGTTGTTCTGCATCGCGGGCACGCCGCCGTACGTCGCGCACGTGCCGACGGCCATCACCGCGGCCGCCTTGGGCGCGAGCCGGTCGATCCACTCGTTGACCGTGATCGGCTGGCCGTCGACGGGGTCGACGCCGAACCCGGTCCAGTGCCCGGACCCGTTGATGCGCTCGTTGCCGATCGCGCCCTCGAGCACGAGGACGAACGGATCGAGCGAGCCGTCCTCGGCGTCGTACCAGGCGCGCATGAAGTCGTTGCCGTTTTCGAACGAGAGCAGCGGGATGTGCAGCACGAGCTTCGGGCAGCCGGGAATGACGCCGCTGAGCAGGTCCTCGAGGCTGGGGCTCGTCGCCGATGTGATCGAGACCGATTCCCCGTCGCAGCCGAGCCCACCGCTCATCCACAGGACATGAACGGTGACGTCATCCGCGCTAGAGAAATCGCCACACATAAGTGCTCATCGCCGGATTCACGCGTTTTGTCGATACGACACCTGTCTACCCCAGTGGTTCGCACGGCTCGACACTCGGCGTCCCCAGGCCCCGGAGTAGCCTGCGCCCGACATGCGTGTCGCACCATCGACTCGGACATGAAGGCAAAACGCGCGGCGCAGACCGCGACCACCGCACTCGGAGTCGTCGGCACCGCGATGGTCGCGCGCCGCGCCTGGCGATCCCCCGCTGCCTGGCTCATCCGGATGAGCGGGACGACGATCAGCACGCCCGACGCGGCGGGCTGGGTCACGGACTTCCTCAACGCCGCCTACTACGCCCGCACACCCGAGCTGCGCGACGTCGAGGATCTGCGGATCGCCACCGCGATCCTCACCACGCGCTGGCACCGCAAGGGCCACCACCGCTTACACGCGACCGACGTCGCCGCGTTTCATCGCGCGTTCTTTCGCGAGCGCATCCTCGATGCGTCGCATTCGCCGCGCGGCACGCTCGACCGCGACCAGCTGTTCGCCGGAGCCAATCGCCTGTTCGGCGCCTCATTTCAGGAGGCGTACCTCGACGACGCGCGCCGCGGCCACGGCATCGCGTTCGAGGACGAGTCCGACCTGCAGTCCTACCGGCCGGAGTTCCGGCTGCGCCACGCGAAGCTCGGCGAGCCCACCCCGCCCCAGAATCAGCTCTCCGAACAGGTCTGGCACACGTACGACCCGGTGGCGGTGCCGTCGGCCGAGCGCGTGATCGCGGGCCTCGCCCGCCCCGAGACCTGGCCGGACTACGCCAGTGACCTCGGGCGCTTCACCGCGGTGCGCTCGGGCGGTCTGCCGGGCCAGGCGTTCGAGATCGAGATCATCACGCCGCTGACGCCGCGCACGCCGACGCTCCTGCGTGGCTACGTCACCGCCACCCGCGTGGTAGGGCTCGACGACGCCGACCCGATCGGGCCGTACGCGGAGGAGATCAACGACCTCATGGTGCGTGTCGGGCGCGACCAGCCGCCGCCGTTTCCGCTCGGCTGCACGGCGCTGCTCGCGATCGAGCTGACCACCCACGAGGGTCACTTCATGGGCCGGGGGCGCAACCGGCTGCTGCTCTTCGAGCAGAAAGGCCAGGCCTATCTGCGCGCGGCGGGTAGCTGGGACGACATGCCGATCTCGCTCGAGACCGCCTACCGGACCGCGGGCCGCCACGCCCAGCAGGCCTTCTGGGGCGACGAGCACCCCAACTCGAGCATGCTGCACCAGATCGCGCTGCGCGCGGCAGACCGATGAGCGAGCGCGCCGACGCCGTCGTCATCGGATCGGGCCCCAACGGCCTGACCGCGGCGATCACGCTCGCCCGGGCGGGGCGATCGGTGCTCGTGCTCGAAGCCAACCCCACGCTGGGCGGCTCTGTGTCGACCGCGGAGCTCACGCTGCCGGGCTTCCAGCACGACGTGTTCTCGGCCGTGTATCCCGCGGCCGCCGCGTCGCCCGTCTTCGCGGATCTGCCGCTCGCCCGCCATGGCCTGCACTGGATCCAGCCCGTGCTCGGCATGGCGCACCCGTTGCCGGGTGGCCAGGCGGCGGTGCTCTCACAGGACCTCGGGCGAACGGTCGCGAGCCTCGACGCGCTGGCCGACGGCGACGGCGCGCGCTGGCGGGACCTCGTCGAGCCCTACCTGCGCAGCTTCGAGGCGGTGCGCGACACGATGCTCGCCGGCTTTCCGCCGCTCGCCGGGCCCGCGAAGCTGGCGGTCAAGTTCAGGTACGACGGCATGCTCGAGTTCGTCCGGCTCGTGCTCATGTCGGCGCAGACGCTCGCGCGCGAGCGGCTGCACGGCGAGGGCGCGGCGTGGCTGTACGGCTCGGCGATGCACGGCGACGCGCCGATCGACGCGCCCGGAAGCGCGATCGCCGGCATGTACCTCAACCTGCTCGGGCACACGGTCGGCTGGCCGAGCCCCGAGGGCGGCGCCCGCCGGATCACCGACGCGCTGGTCGGCCATCTGCACGAGCTCGGCGGCGACACACGAGCCGATGCGCGCGCGGAACGCGTGCTCGCCCGCCGCGGCCGCGTCACCGGCGTCGAGATCGCGGGCGGCGACCTGGTCGAAACGAAGATCGTCATCGCCTCCACGACGCCGCACGGGCTGCTCACGCTCGCCGGCGACGCGCTCGGCGACCGCTACACCCGGCAGGCGCTGCGCTTTCGCTACGGCGCGCCCACCTTCAAGGTCGACTGGGCGCTCGACGGCCCGATCCCGTGGGAAAGCGCGGATGCCCGGCTGGCCGGCACGATCCACGTCGGCGGCCCGGTCGCGGACCTGCGCGCGGCGCTCGCCGAGGTCGCGGCCGGTCGCCTTCCCGCGCACCCGTTCCTGCTCTCGGGCTCGCAGACCGTTGCGGACCCGACGCGGGCGCCGGCCGGCAAGCACACCGCCTGGGCCTACACCCACATCCCGCACGGCGTCGACTGGAGCGCCCAGCGCGACTCGTTCGCCGATGTCGTCGAGAGCCAGATCGAACGCTTCGCGCCCGGATTCCGCGACCTCGTCCTCGCACGCCACATCATGGCCCCGCCGGATCTCGAGCGCCGCAACGCCAACCTCGTCGGCGGCGACGTCGGCGGCGGCAACTACGACCTCGATCAGCTGATCTTCCGCCCGGTCCCGACGCTGAACCCCTATTCGACGCCGGTGCGCGGCCTGTACATCGGCAGCGCGTCGACGTTCCCGGGCGGCGCGGTGCACGGCGTCCCCGGGCACGCGGCGGCGAGCGCCGCGCTGCGCGGTGCGCGCCTCCCGGCGCTGCCGCGGACAATCGCCGGTCGCGGCCTACCCACGCTGTCACGCAGATGACCGACGAACGCGAATGGTTCGAGCAGATTCTCGACCTGCAGCTCGAGAAGAACCCCGAGGCCCTGGCCGAGCTGCGCGCGGGCGGCCCCGACGAGGATGCCCCGCTGCGCCTCGAGTTCTTCTTCGCCGCACCGGGCGAGCCCGAGGCGCGCAGCCTCGCCGCCTTCCTGCGCGAGGAGACCGACTACGCCGTGGACGCGTTCGCGCGCCGCGAGGGCATGGACGAGCACACGCCGTGGCTCGTGGTCGGAATGACCCAGCCGACGCCCCTGTCGCTGGATCTGCTCAACGAGTGGACGGAGTGGATGGTCGCCGCCGGCGCCGAGAAGGGGCCGTGTGCGTTCGACGGCTGGGAGGCGGAGGTCCGCTAGCGCCGTGGGGTCGGCCCGCGCCGCGCGGGACGACGCGGCCGATGACCGCGAGGGAGTCCGAGGCCGTCGTCGGCGAGTCCGCCATCGGTCATGAGCAGACGCACGGTGGCCACGGCACTTCAGGCAACACCGGTCGCGCGCGCGGCGCCGTCAATCCGGCAAACGTCCACGGCGGCGCACGGCTTCGTGCGATTCGCCTTCCCAGCGCGACTATCGTCGCGCCGAGTGTTGGTGTCGTTGATGGCCAGACGGGGGCGTACGAGCCTCATACCGCACGCGAGCGCGTGGGCGATCTGCGCGGTGGCGCTTGGGCTCGCGGTGTCCGCGACTCCGGCCGCCGCCGCCTGCCCGGGCGCGACATCCGTGTTGTGCCCGTACTCGGCCGCGTCGCAGACGGGCCAGCGCGGCGGGGGGGTGCTGCGTTTCCCGCAGGCCGTCGCGGTCGGCCCCGACGGCGCGGTCTACGTCGGCGACCAGGCGTCGCACATCATCCAGGTGTTCAGCCCGACCGGGGCGTTCCTGCGCGAGATCGGCATCGCGGGGTCCGGGCCGGGTGAGCTGACGTCCGTCGGAGCGGTCGCGATGGCGCCGGACAACACGCTGTTCGTCGCCAACGGCTCCAACCGGATCGACCGCTTCTCGGCGGCCGGCCAGCTGCTGGACTCGTTCGGGAGCACCGGGGTCAATCCGGGCGAGCTGCATTTCGGCGCGGGCGGCGGCAACAGCGCGGCGGCCGGCGGCGGTCTCGCGGTCAGCGGGAACTTCCTGTTCGTCTCCGACAGCGCCAACGACCGCCTGCAGCGCTTCAGCCTGGACGGCTCCCAGGCGAGCGTGATCGTCGCGCCGGGGTTCCTCGCGAACCCGCGTGGCGTCGCGGTCCAGGGCTCGCGGGTCGTCGTCGCCGACGACCAGAACCACCGCCTCGCGGTCTTTGACACCGCCGGCAGGTTCCTCCGCACCGTCGGCAAGGGGCCCGGCGTGCTGCCCAAGCAGCTGAACTTTCCCTTCGGGGTCGCACTCGACGCGGCGGGACGAGTCTTCGTCGCCGACGACATGAATCAGCGCGTCGTGCGCTACGGGCCCAAGCCCAGGTACAAGTACCGGGCGCGCTGGGGCTCGTACGGGACCGGTCCCGGCAACCTCGCGTTCCCCCGCGCGATCGCCGTCGACGCGGCCGGGCTCGTCTACGTGACGAACACCGGCAACGACCGCATCGACGTCTTCGACCGCTCGGGCGTGCTGCAGCGCTCGTTCGGCGCATCAGGACGGGTCGCCGGCCAGTTCGACACGCCGATCGGCGTCGGCTCGGACGCAAGCGGCGTGCGCGCGGTCGCCGACTCGTTCAACGGACGCATCCAGTTGCTGTGGCCCAACGGCACGATCGCCACCGTCTGGGGATCGCCGGCCCCGGGCCCCACGATCATCCTGCGCCCCGTCGCCGTCGCCTTCGACGCCGCCGGCAACGCGTACGTGCTCGACCAGCGCCGGGCGAAGATCTTCGTGTTCGACCGGGCGACGGGCCTGCCGGTGCGCACGATCGGCGATCGCGGTCAGGGGACGGGGCAGATGGCGGATCCCTACGCGCTGGCGATCGATGCCACCGGCGTCATCCACGTCGCCGACTCGAACAACCAGCGCATCCTGCGCTTCACGACGGCGGGCGCGTACCTCGGCGTCGTCAAGCGGACCGGCGTGGGGCGCGGCATCGCCGTGACGCCGGACGGTGCGCGCACGTACCTCTCGGTCGGGAACCACATCACGGTCTTCGACGCCGCCGGAAATGAGCTGCGTCGCATCGGCAAGACCGGCACGAGCTTCGGCCGGCTCAAGCAGCCCAACCATCTCGAGCTCGACACGTCCGAGAACCTCTGGGTCGCCGACCGCGGCAACAACCGGATCCAGAAGTTCGCTGCCGACGGCACGCCGCTGCTCGCGTTCGGCGAGCGCGGGACGGGCCCCGGCCAGTTCGTGCGTCCCACCTCCGTCGACATCGACTGCAACGGCCTGCTCACGGTGGCCGACCGCGAC
This sequence comes from Solirubrobacteraceae bacterium, assembly GCA_033855075.1. Classification (GTDB taxonomy): domain Bacteria; phylum Actinomycetota; class Thermoleophilia; order Solirubrobacterales; family Solirubrobacteraceae; genus CADCVQ01. Next base: position 49,485 of record JAWVGM010000123.1, read on the forward strand.
AACAATCGCGTCCAGCAGTTCCAGCTCGTCGCTCCTGCGGTGCCGCCGTGCCGACCGCTGGCACCGCTCGGCAACCCACCGCGGCCGCAGACGTTCACCCTGCCGGAGCCGCCCGGTCCTGTCGTGGCCGTGAAGAAGGTGCACGCGAGCAACCTCTTCTCCCGGCGTTCGCTGGCGCTGCGCGTCAGCTGCGACACGAGCTGCCAGCTCACCGCGACGGGCACGCTGACGCAGCGCTCCAAGCCGCGCGGGAAGCACAAGCGCGCGACGGTCAGCCTCCGTCGCGTTCGCGTGAATCTCACGGCGGCCCAGTCGCAGATCATCCGGCTCAAGCTCTCGCGCAAGTCGCTGCGACGCCTACGGCGCGCGCTCGGAAGCAGCCGGAGCCTGCTCGCCACGCTCCAGATCACCGCGATCGCGCCCGACGGCGAGCCGACGGAGATCAGCAAGCGGTTGCAGGTCTTGGGGTGAGGTGCGCGGGCCGCGCGGCCGAGCGATTCACGAAACAGCGGCGATAAGGACGAGGGAGCCGTCCGCCATGGCGGTGCGCGAGTCGCCCAAAATGCTGCCGCACCGTATTTTGGTGCCATGAGCGTGCGCGCTTGAGCCGCTATATGCGGCTCAACTTCAAGCCTCTGAAATCTGCAGCAGCCGGCGCGAGGGCCGCGCGCGGTTCGCTCCCGCACTCCTTCGTCGCGGCTGTTTTGTCCCTTGTGCACCTCCTGCGCGTGAGGCCTGCTCGCTTGGCGGGCAGGACCATCGTCATGGATGACACCGACGAAGTGAAGATCGATGCGCTGCGTGATGAGCAGACGCGGGTCGCGCGGCGAGAGCGACGCGCCGCTCGCGAGGCCGCAGATCCCGACGACGCGCACGCGTCGGACCGGCGCGCCGAGAAGGCCGCGTACCTGGCGACGAAGCTCGCCGAGCGCGAGGAGAGCGAGCGGGGCTGAGCCGCGAGCACGTATCGTGCGCGCCGCATGAGCACTCCGGTGAAGATCGCGGTCGTCGGCGGCGGCTACGGAGCGAAGGTCCCGCTGCCGGTCTACGCGGAGCTGCCCGAATTCGAGCCCGTGGCCGCGTGGTCGCGGCGGCCCGAGCGGGCGGACGAGCTCGCGGAGTCCTTCGGCGTGCCGCTCGGCACCGCGAACCTCGACGATCTGCTGAACGCCCCGGGACTCGAGGCCGTCCACGTCGCCACGCCCGTATCGATGCACGCGGAGGTCGCGATCGCGGCCGCCAACCATGGCCTGCACGTGTTGTGCGAGAAACCGCTGGCCTCCGATCTCGGTGAGGCGCATGCGATCGTCACCGCGATCGAGGAGGCGGGCGTCGTCGGCGCCGTCAACTACGGGCGACGCTTTCAGGAGACGCGCGCGCGGCTGCTCGAGCGCGTGCGCGCGGTCTGCGGCCAGCCGCGAATGGTGGCGATCGAGCTCGTCTTCGACGACCACGCCGAGCCCGGCTCGCGCCCGTTCACATGGGTGCAGGACGCCGCGCTCGGCGGCGGGCGACTGCAGGGCTACGGCGTCCACGACCTCGACCTGATCGCCCAGGTGTTCGACGTCGCGTCGGTCGCCGCCGCGACCGAGGTCGCCGTCTCCCCGCGCGAGGACGCCGGCGGCACGCCGCACGAGGTCACCGCCGAGGACGCGTACGTCATCGCGCTGCGCTTCGCCGGCGGCGGGCTCGGACACGTCAGCCTGACCGCCACGGCGCGTCACAAGCGCGGGGATACAATCGAGGTTTACGGCGCCGACGGGACGGTGCGCCTGGACTCCGACAAGGTTCTGTGGTCGGGACGCGCGGGCGAGGAGCTTGAGCGCGAGGGCCCGCTGACGGCGAGCTCGAAGGACGCCTTCATTCACGTCGCACGCTCGTTTCACGCCGCGATTCGGGAGGGCGCGCCGCCAGAGCCCTCGCTGGAGGAGGCGCTGCGCGTCCAGGCGCTGTTCGATGCCGTGCGCGCCGCCGATGCGCAGCGTCGCTGGGTCGAACCCGAGCAGGTCGGGTGACCGCGCGCCGGCTGTACATCGTCCGTCACGGCCAGACGGAGAGCTCGATGCGCATGATCTACTCGGGCCAGACGGACGTCGCACTGACCGAGACCGGGCGCTCCCAGGCGCGCAACGCCGGCGAGCAGCTCTCGGGCATCGGGGTCGACGCGATCATCTCGAGCCCGCTCAGCCGCGCGCTCGACACAGCGGTGACGATCGGCAAGGCCACCGGAGTCGACGTACGCGTCGACGACCGGCTCATCGAGGTCGACTACGGCGCCTTCGAGGGACTCGACCGCCCGCAGGCGCGCGAGCGCTTCGGCGACGCATTCGAGGCGTGGCGAAACGACCCGTTCGGCGCGACGATCCCGGGCACCGAGCAACTCGGCGACGCGCTCGTGCGCGCCCGCGCGGCCACCGAGGACGCGCTGGAGTCGGCGCAGCTCCCGGTGCTCGTCGGCCACCAGGGGATCCTGCGGATCGTGCTCATCGCGCTGGGCCGGCTGGCCCCGGAGGACTACTTCAAGCAGCGCCTCACCGAGGCGACGCCGATCGCGATCGACGACCCGCAGATCGCCGACCATTAGAAGTTCAGCGTCGCGCCTCGTCGAGGCGTTATCGTCGCGCCGGGCGTGACCGTCGCCGAGGAAGGGGACCTGATGGCAGAGGACGACGCGCTGCTCGAGCGCTTTGCGCCGGTGCTGCGCTACGACTCCAACGAGCAGTACTTCGTCGACAGCGCGGCGCAGTGGACCGGTTGCCCGGACAACGAGCTGCGCCGGAAGGACGGCACCGTCATCGCGCGGGCCGTGCCGAAGGCCGGCGAGCCGCAGCTCACGCTGGACTTCCTCGGCCGCGACGCCTACGGCAACGGCGACCCGTGGCAGGAGGGCGACGTCATCGGTGACCGCGCGCGCAACTACCGCGAGCAGTACGTGAGCCTGCGCACGAAGCACGCCGAGCTCAACAACCGGATGTATGCGCGCACGGTCAGCGACAACGGGCGGCTCTGGCTGCAGTACTGGTTCTGGTACTTCTACAACAACTACCAGCTCGCCTTCGGCGCCGGCCT
>JAWVGM010000124.1:0-12490 GCA_033855075.1 Solirubrobacteraceae bacterium
CGGTGCCAGGCGGGCCGTATAGGAGCACGCCCTTGGGGATGCGGGCACCCAGGGCCTGGAATTTCTTCGGGTTCTCGAGGAACTCCTTGATCTCGTGCAGCTCCTCGACCGCCTCGTCTGCGCCCGCGACATCACGGAAGGTGATCTTCGGCGCGTCGACCGACATCCGCTTGGCGCGTGACTTGCCGAAGCTCATCACCCGCGAGCCGCCGCCCTGCATCTGGTTCATCAGGAAGATCCAGAAGCCGATGAAGATGAGGAACGGCAGGACGTAGGTCAGCAGCGATAGCCAGCCGCTCGTTCGCGTCCCCTTGATGTTGAAGGACGTGATCTTGCCGGTCTGCTCGGCGCGCAGGAGCTGTGCGGTCAGCGTGTCCCCGTAGGCGGTGGGGAAGCCGACGCGGTACTCGCTCCCGGTCTTCGGCTTCACAACCAGCTCGTTGCTCTTGGTCCGCATCTCCACGGACTTGATCTGGTCGTTGGTCAGCTGCGTCGTGAACTGCGCGAAGTCAGGGTCCTTCTTCTTGTTCGGATTGCTGATGAGCTGCTGGGCGAAGAACGCCAGGATCACCACGATCAGGATCGGGAACGCGGCGCTCTTCGAAAAACGGCTCATGAGGGCGTAGTTCCTCCAGACACAGGGCAGCCAGCATAACACCGGCGTTTGGGCGTCCTAACCGATGGTCTGGGGCCCGCAGGGGGTTCTGGCGCGCCTACGTCTCCCCCGCCAGAGCCGCCACGTAGGGCAGGTTGCGGTAGCGCTCACGATGGTCGAGCCCGTAGCCGACCACGAAGCGATTGGGGATCTCGAAGCCCACGTAGCGCGGCTCGAGCTCCACCTTGCGGCGCTCGGGCTTGGTCAGCAGCGCGCACACCTCGATCGATTCCGGATTGCGTGCGCCGAGGCTGCGCAACAGATATTGCAATGTGAGCCCCGAGTCGATGATGTCTTCGACGATCAGCACATGGCGGCCCTCGAGCGCGACGTCGAGATCCTTGAGGATCCGCACGACGCCGGAGGAGTCCGTCGACGAGCCGTAGCTGGCGACGGCCATGAAGTCGACCTCGCACGGCGTGTCGATGTGGCGCATGAGGTCCGACAGGAAGAACACCGCCCCCTTGAGCACGCCCACGAGCAGCAGGTCACGGCCGGCGTAGTCCAGCGAGATCTGCTCGCCGAGCTCGCGCACGCGCCGGGAGAGGTCATCTGGCTGGACGAGGATCTCCCCGACGGCGTCGTCGCGCATCGCCGCGGAGTCTAGGGGTGCCGGAGACGGCCAGATGGCCGGCGCAGGCAGGCCCCCGTGGGCTTGACGTCGACCTGGCTGAGGCCGGGCGCAACTACGCGGCGCCCGCCACGTTCCCAGGGCATGATCCGCCGCCCACCGATCGTGCTCGCCCTCGCCATGGCCGTCGCCGCGCTCGGCCCCCCGGTGGCCGTCGGCGCCGTCGGGCCCTGGTCTGACCCGGTCGACGTCTGGACTGACCCGGCGCTGACCGCGACGAACCCCGGGGTCGGATACGACACGTCCGGCCGGGGCCTGTTCAGCTGGGCCCTCACCGGCAACCCGGCCAACCGCGCGTTCCTCACCGCGCTGCGCAGCGTCGCGCCCGACGGCACGCTCGAGCAGCAGCGCTTCTCGACGGACACCGTCCTCGGCCGTCCGGCGTTCTACGCCGCCCAGCGGGTGGCCGTGCTCAAGCGGCGCTCGCGCGCGGGCGCGAGCAAGGAGCTGTCGGTCCAGTTCGCGTCGACCCGGGACGCCGCGCTCGGGGTCACCCGGAAGATCGACAAGGTCGGGCCGGGCGACGCGGCGATCGCCGGCAACCGGCTGGGGCTGATCGCCGTCCTCTACAGCGAGCCGCGCTCGGGCTCAGACGTGCTGTGGCTCGCGCTGCGCCGGCCGAAGCACAGCTTCCAGGCGCCCGTGACAATCCGCCGCGGCCCGTCGTTCGGACGGCTGGCCGTATCGGTCGGCGACGGCGGCAAGATCGTCGTCGCCTACCAGCGCGGCAGCCGCATCGAGGTGCGCGTGCGCCGCCCCGCGGCCGCGATCGACCCGCCCGAGGACATCGGCTCGGCCGCGGGCCTTCAGTCCGTGCAGGCGGCCGTTTCCCAGAACGGCAATGCGGTCGTGGCCTGGCAGCGCGCCCAGGGGCTCGGCCAGAGCCAGGAGGTCGTGACCGTCCGCGCCGCGATGCTGTTCGCGGGCACGCGTCTGTTCCGGCGCGCCGACGTCCTTGCCACGCCCCGTGGCGGACCCGGATCCGACGCACCGATCCATGCCGTGATCGACGCGCACGGTCGCGCCACCGAGGCGTGGTCGGCAGCGGACGCGGGCGTGTTCACGGACCGGACGACGCTTGCGGGCGCGTGGCGCCCGCCGGTGCAGGCGTCGGCCGCCGGCGTGCTCGGAGACCTCGCGCTCGATGAAGACGGGGCCACGCTGGCGGTGTGGCGCCGGTCTGGCGCGATCGAAGCGTCGTTCATCTCCCGGTTCGGCGAGGTCGGGTCGCCTGAGCTCGTGGCGCAGGACGCCGCGGCGGGCGCTCCGGTCGCGGCGTTCGATCCCCGCCGTGCCGCGCCGACGGTCGCCTGGCTTCACGCCGACCCGTCCGGAACAGGCGCCTCGCTACGCGCGTCGACGGGCGCGGGCCTCGACGGCGGCTGACGGCGCGGACCGCCCCGCCGGCGTGGGCTGCACGTGCAGCACACCGTCCTCGACCACCGCGCGGGCGCCGTCGCCGAGATCAAGTGCGCCGTCGCCGAGCGCGAGGATGTCGTCCAGCCGCCCGGGCGCGCGGGCGCAGAGCCGGCCGGTGACGTCCTCGGCGAGGCGGCGCACGACGAGCCGGGCGAGCGCCGGCGGCAGCGCGGCGAGGTGCGCGACCTCGATGACGTCGCGGCCCGCGAGCGCGGTCGCGACCACCTCGTCGAGCACGGCGGCCTCCTCGCGCAGCAGCTCGGCCGTGCGCAGCACGTTTGACTCGGCCGCCGGGTGCAGCTCGCGCAGCGCCGGGACGAGGTGGGCCCGCGCCCGATTGCGCGCGTAGGCGAGCTCGTCGTTGGACGCGTCGTCGCGCCAGGCGAGGCCGCGCGCGATGCAGTGCTCCGCGGTCTGCGCGCGCGTGACACGCAGGAGCGGGCGGATGAGCAGGCCGTCGCGCGCGGACATACCGAGCAGCGCGCGCCGTCCCGGCGAGGCGGCCAGGCGGTAGAGGATCGTCTCGGCCTGGTCGGTGGCCGTATGGCCGGTGGCGAGCGACGCGCCGCGGGCCTCCGCGAGGCCCGCGCCCGCGCCGAGACGTACGTCGCGCGCCCACGCCTGCAGGTTGCCGGCCCCTTCGGGCCGCTCGGCCGCCTCGACCTCGAGCGCCACGCCGATCCCGTCACAGACCGCGCGGCAATGGCGCTCGTCGGCGGCGGCGTCCTCGCGCAGGCCGTAGTTGACGTGCAGCGCGGTGACCGCATCGGGACCCGCTATCCGGACGGCGACGTCGAGCAGGCACACCGAGTCGCGCCCGCCCGAGAGCAGCACGACCACCGGCTCCGAGGGGCGCAGCAGACCGGTCGCGCGGACATCGTCGACGAGGTCCATGCGAGCGAGTGTAAGGAGGGTCTCGTCCTCCGGTGACCGGGAACCGGCAACCTCCTGGCGACGGATCCCCTAGGGACCATTCCCAATAGGCAGGCGAGCCCCCGCGTCGCAGACTGCGCCCCATGAACTCCACCCCTGACACCCCCTCCAGTCCCACACCGGATCCCGCGCCGCGCCGGCTCACGCGATCGGGCAGCGATCGCATGATCGGCGGCGTGTGCGGCGGGATCGCCCGCTACTTCGGCATCGACCCCACGCTCGTCCGCCTCGGTGCCGTTGCGCTCGTCCTGGTCGGCGGCGTCGGCCTCGTCGTGTACGCCGCGGCCCTGCTGCTCGTCCCGCTCGACGGCGATGATCCGGCCAAGCCGCTGACCGGCCGCGACCGCACCATCGCGATCGGGATCGTCGCCGGCCTGACGGTCGCCTGTCTTGTCATCGGCGGCGTCGGCTTCTTCGATACTGGTGCGCTCGTTCCGCTCGCATTCATCGCGCTCGGTGGACTGGCCGTGTGGTGGTTCGTCTCCGGCGAGCGGCCGAGCGGCAGCGCCGGCGACGTGCTGCGGCAGGCCGCGAAGGGCTTCGGCCTGCTCGTCGGCTGCGGCGTTCTCGCCTTCGGGAGCTTTCTCGCGAGCGGCCTCGGCGGCGGTGTCGTCGTGGCCGCGCTCGTCATCACCGCTGGAGCGGCGCTCATCGTCGCGGCCTTCCGGGGTGGCGCGCGGTGGCTCGTCCTACCCGCGATCGCGATCGCGCTGCCCCTGGCGTTCGTGTCCGCGGCCGACATCGACCTGAAGGGCGGCTTCGGCGATCGCCACGAGCGGCCCGCCTCGCTGGCCGAGCTGAAGGACGGCTACAAGCTCGGAGCCGGCGAGCTCGTCATCGATCTGCGCGGCGTGAAGATGGCGCCGGGCGACCACCCGCTGTCGGTCGACCTCGGCGCGGGGCACGCGCTCGTCCTCGTCGACGACAACGTCTGCGTGACGACCCGCACGAGGATCGGCATGGGCGCCGCATCGGTGTTCGACCGCGAGAGCAACGGGATCGACGTCGACTGGAAGGACACGCGCCGTGCCCCCGAGAAGACACCGCGGCTCGTCGTGGACGCCGACGTGGGCATGGGGTACTTCGAGGTCCGTCACCACGACGACGGCACGCACCGCTTCGGCCCCCGCCGGTTCGACAGCGGCACGAGCGAGCGCAACAGCGCCTGCACGACGACGACCGCGAGCGCGCGTGCGGCGACCGGGTAAGCCCGATCCGCTCTCGCTGACGGCGGGCCTGGCGTTCGTCGTGCTCGGCGCCGTGCTGCTGCTCGAGCGGTCCGGCGAGATCAAGCTCACGTTCGGAGCCATGGCGCCGATCGCCTTCGCGGCGGTCGGCGCCATCCTCGTCGCGAGCGGGCTCTCCCGCCGGGACTGACGGGACGCGATGATGAACGAGATGGCAGCGACCTCGCCCCGCCGTCCGGCCTCGCCGTTGCGCGAGCTGCGCCGCGACCCGAAGGCCGGCATGCTCGCGGGCGTCTGCGCCGGGGTCGGGCGCCGGCTGGGCGTCGACCCGCTCCTGCTGCGGATCGGGTTCGTCGCGACGACCTTCGCGAGCGGCGTCGGTGCGGTGGCGTACGTCTTCGCGTGGATGATGCTGCCAACGGAAACGGAGGCTGACGGCGGCGCGGTCGCGCTGGGCGGCCAACGAGGGCGCAAGAACCGCGCCTCGGTCGAGGTCGCCGCCGGGGTCGGGTTCCTGCTGCTCGCGGTGTTGCTCGCCTTCCGTGAACTGGGCCTCCCGTTCTCCGACGTGGTCATCTGGCCGCTCACGCTCGTCGCGGCGGGGGGCGCGCTGATCTGGCGCCAGTCCGTCGGCCCGCCGGGCGGTCGCGAGGCGAGCGCCGCTGACGTGCCGACGCAGACGTCCTCCGCCCCCGGCGCCCGGGCGCAGCCGAGCGTGACCCCGGCCAGCCCGATCGTCATCTCGCGCATCGGTATCGGCGTGACGCTCGTGATCACGGCGGCCGTCGTCGTCCTTCAGGTCAGCGGCGCACTCGCGGCCACCGCCGACGTCGCGCTCGTCGCGCTCGTCGTGGTGATCGCACTCGCGGTCATCTTCGCGCCGTTCTTCGTGCGGCTTCTGAGCTCCCTGTCGGCCGAGCGCGCCGAGCGCATCCGTTCGCAAGAGCGCGCTGAAGTGGCCGCGCACCTGCACGACTCGGTCCTCCAGACGCTGGCGCTCGTGCAGAAGCGCGCCGACGACCCGCGCGAGGTCGCCGCGCTCGCCCGCCGCCAGGAGCGCGAGTTGCGCACGTGGCTCACCGGCGCGCCGGTCCGCCACGCGGGCGAGCGCTGGCTCGTCGCGGCGCTCGAGTCGGCGGCGGAGGAGATCGACGCGGCCCATGGCGTGGCGGTCGACGTCGTCGCGGTGGGGGACGCGCCGCTGGATCGCGACGGCGAGGCACTCGTCGCGGCGGCGCGCGAGGCGATGCTCAACGCGGCGAAGTTCGGCGACGGCTCGCCGGTCGCGGTCTACGCGGAGGCCGGCGAGGAGCGCCTGGAGGTCTTCGTCCGCGATCGCGGGCCTGGGTTCGATCCCGAGACGATCCCCGAGGACCGTCGCGGCGTCCGCGAGTCGATCATCGGGCGCATGGAGCGCCACCATGGCCGCGCCGCGATCAGCGCCTCACCGGGTGGCGGCACCGAGGTCGAGCTCGTCCTGGAGCGCGGCCCGTCATGAATGCGGCGGCCCCGTCCACCCCGCGCGTCGCGCTCGTCGATGACCACGGGCTCTTCCGGGCCGGTGTGCGCGCCGAGCTGGATGGGCTCGTGGAGCTCGTCGGGGAGGCCGCGACCGTCGCCGAGGCCACCGCGCTCATCCGGGCGCAGGCTCCCGATGTCGTGCTGCTCGACGTGCACATGCCCGACGGCGGCGGCCTCGAAGTCATCCGCCAGGCCGGCGACGTCGCGGGCGTGCGCTTCCTCGCGCTGTCGGTGTCCGATGCGGCCGAGGACGTCATCGCGATCATCCGCGCGGGCGCCCGCGGGTACGTCACCAAGACGATCGGCGCCGCCGATCTCGCTGACGCGGTGCGCCGCGTCCACGGCGGCGACGCGGTGTTCTCGCCTCGTCTGGCGGGCTTCGTGCTCGACGCGTTCGCCGGTGCGGCGCCGCCGCCGGCCGCCGACCGCGACGCGGAGCTCGATCAGCTCACGCCGCGCGAGCGCGAGGTCCTGCAGCACATCGCGCGCGGGTACATGTACAAGGAGATCGCGCTGCGCCTCGGGATCTCCGCCAAGACCGTCGAGGCGCACGTCTCAGCCGTGCTGCGCAAGCTCCAGCTCTCCAGCCGCCACGAGCTGTCGCGCTGGGCGGTACAGCGCCGGATGCTCGACGACGGCGAGTAGGACGCCCACAAACGGACGACCCACTAGAGCCGGCGAAGACGGCCGAGCGCCAGAAGCGCAGCGGCCACGCCGGCGATCGCCCAGTACGTCGCCGGCTCGCGCGCGACGCCGCCGATCTGGGCGGTCAGGACGCGCTTCTTGGAGCGCAGCTCGTCCTTGGACTCCTCGACCTTCTCGTGGACCTGGGCCTTGACGTCGGCCTTGTTCACAAGCGCCTCGACGGTCTCGCCGAGCTCTTCGCGCGTCTGCGCGATCTCCTCCTGAAGTGCCTCGCGCTCCTCGGTCATCGGTGGGCCACCGGGTCGGAGCGGTGCGCGACGTGCTCCTTGACGGCTTCGACATCCTGCTTGGTGCTCTCGATCGCCTGTGTGGGCGCGGGCGGGATCGCCTGCTCGATCTCCTTCTTGCCGCCGAGCGCGAGCAGTCCGGCGAGGCCGAGCAGCGCGACGGCCACGATGAGCGCCGCAAGCCACGCGTCGAGCGCGGTCGCGAGCAGGAGGACGATCGTGGCGATCAGCGTGCCGACGCCGAAGAGCGCGACGAGGCCGCCCGCGCCAAACAGCCCGGCGCCGATGCCGGCGCGCTTGCCCTTGTCCTGGAGCTCGAGCAGCGCGAGACGCATCTCGTCGCGTACGAGCGTCTGGGTCTGCTGCGAGAGCTGCTGGAGCAGGTCGCTGACCGACCGGTCCTTGGGGTCTTCGTAGGCCATGGGGAGCGGATGCCCGCAGGGCGGGGAGCTTCAAACCCCCAAGGCTGCAGATCGGGCGCGCTCGCGTCAGCGCCGGTGTTCACACTATTTACTTTTATCCTCCGCCTGGCGGGCGAGGTAGAGCTCGGTCGCTTCACTGAATCCCTTCAGTCGCACTTCGCCGATCAGCTCGAACTCCAGATGGGCGCCGGAGGCGGCGACGATCGGCTTGGTGACCAGCACCTCGCCCCCGGCGGCCCGCGCGGAGACCCGCGCCGCCTGATTGACCTCGCGGCCGTAGTAGTCGCCGTCGCGGTAGAGCACCTCGCCGTAATGGATCCCGATCCGCGGGCGCGGGCGGGTCGGATGCAGCTGCTGGAAGCCGACCGCCCAGTCGACGAGCGCCGCGGGATCGGCGCCGACGATCATGACCTCGTCGCCGATCGTCTTCACGATCCGCGCTTCGTCGGGGATCGTGTGCTCGACGTTGGAGACGAAGCGCTCCACGACATCGACGGCGTGCTCGTCGCCGACCTCCTCGGTGAGGCGGGTGTAGCCCGCGAGATCGGCGAACGCGATCGCGACGCGCAGCCGGCCGAGGTCCCTGGGCGCGTCGTCGCCGAGATCGTGCTCCATGTGCCCGATGACGTCCTGGTCGATGAAGTGCGCCAGCAGGCGCCTGTGCAGCAGGTCCATCATCGGCGAGGCCATCGGCAGCAGGTCGCGGGCCAGGCCCTCCATCTCCTCGGCCATGTCGAGGCCCGGCACGCCCTCGCGCATGAGCGGCTCGTGCACGTAGAGATGAAACAGGCGCACCTCGGCGTCGGCCATCTGGGCCATCGCCTGGCCGTACACGCGCACGAGCTGCAGAAAGGCGATGAGCGGAAATCCGGCGACGAGAACGGCCGCCGCGTAGCGCAGCAGCTGCATGTCGTCCTCCGACAGGCATTCCGTCGCCGCGGCGGGAAATCCCATCGTCGTGAAGATGCGCTCGATCAGCGCCTGCTCGAGGCCGGTCTCGTCCGCCGCGTCCGCGAGCGAATAGGTGCGATCCAGCGACGGGAAGATCTCCTGCAGGTAGCCGAACGCAAGGCGGCCGGTCTCGCCCGCGTCGCGGATGTCGTCGAAGGAGTGGCCGCGCTCCCGCATCCGGGCGACGAGCCGGGCGTGCGCCCGCGCGGCGGGCGTCCACTCAGCGTCGTACTGCGGGATCAGGCCGCGACCGACCCAGCGGCGCAGGGTCGCCGGCGTCGTGCCGATGCTGCGCGCGACCTGCGCGGTCGTGGGTGGCGCGTCGCCGTCCACAGCAGACCCGTTCTCACTCACGACGACGGCGGGACCTTGGCCCCGCCGTCTGCGGGCGATGCGGCCCGCTGCCTCGGTCGACGGCGCTCGTCTTCATACCGGCGGCGCCTCGCGAATGGCAAGCCATCCACTGTTCGACCTGGTGATGTATGCATACGCCTCGCGCGGCGCGAAGTCAACGCGGCTTAATGCGCTCAGACCTTGAGGTGCGGATATTCGTCCTCCACGACCTCGCGGTACTGCGCGTAGACGGGCTTCGTGATCGGGATCAGCGACAGGGCGGCCTTCACGTCGCCGCCGGTCTTGATCCTGCGGCGCGCGATGGCCACCGCCACGTTCTCCTTGCCCTGGAAGTACTTGTTGGCGATCTCCGATGACATCTTCATCTGGACCTTCGACTTCCAGCCGACGTCGTCGCTCCATTCCCAGTGCAGGTTGCCGTCCTCGCCCTCCTCGGAGGCGCGGATGTTGACGACCATGTCCATGTCCTCGAACTCGAAGCGTTGCGGAACATCGGCGTCGCGCAGCTTCGGGCCCATGTCGGGGTCCTCGCTCATGAGCGTGAAGATGCGATCCATCACCTCGCGGAACTCTTTCGGACCATTGAACTCGACACCCATCTGAGGGGATCCTCCTTGTCGGGGACTGACTCGGCGCTCAGGACGGCTTCGGCGCGGGCCGCTTGGCCGCAGGGCGCTTGGCCGGCGCACGCTTGGCCGCCGGCTTGCGCGGTGCGGGCTTCGGCTTCTCGAGCGCTGCGACGCGAGCCGAGAGCGCGGTGACCTCCGCGCGCACCGCCTTGAGCTCCTCGGCGGTGACCGGGCGCAGCTCGTCGACCGCGCCGCGCAGCCTGCCGGCGGTGCTCCCGAGCTCATCGAGCAGCTCGGAGATGCGCTCGCGCGGAATCTGCGTCTGGAATGCCTGGTCGACCGCGTCGCGGACGGCCTCGACTCGTGACGGCGACTTCTTTTTGGCCATGCGTCGATCATATGCGCCGTCCCGATGCCCGTCCACATCCACCCCACCGCGCCGCTGGCTCGACGAGTCCTACTGCCCGGCGATCCGGGTCGCGCCCTGGCGCTCGCCCAGCACGTGCTGAGCGAGCCGCGGATGTTCAACCACAACCGCGGGCTGTGGGGCTACACGGGCACGGCTGCCGACGGTGAGCTCATGACGATCCAGAGCACCGGGATGGGCGGCCCGAGCGCGGCGATCGTCGTCGAGGAACTGTGCGATCTCGGCGTGGAGCGCGCGATCCGGGTGGGAACGTGCGGCGCGCTCGTCGACGACCTCGAGCTCGGCGACCTCATCGTCGCCGACGCGGCGGTGTGCGACGACGGGACGAGCCGCGCGCTGGGGGCGGGCGAGCTCGTTGCGGCGGACGCCGGGCTCGCGGATGCGCTCGCGGCGGCCGCGGGACCATCCGCGCGCCGCGGGCCGGTGGCCACGACCGACCTCTTCTACGACCACGGTGCCTCGCGGGCGCGCGCGTGGATGCTGTCTGGAGCGCTTGCCCTGGAGATGGAGGCGGCGACGATCTTCCGCGTGGGCGAGTTGCGCGGAGTGCCGATGGCGTGCCTGCTCGTCGTGACCGACGTGTTCGGCCCCGGCGGGGAGCGTCACCGGATCGACGAGGAGGGGCTGGTGCGGGCGGGCGAGCGGCTGGGCGAGGTGGGTGCGGCGGCGTTGTCCGGCTGAGGGTTCGGTCGGGTGGTGCTCCGAACAGCATCGATAAGGACGAGGGTTTGATCGCGCGGTCGCCGCGCGGCCGCTCCAGAATTCAAAGCGTCGGAGTTGAGCCGCGTATATCGGCTCAACCCCGCACGCTCATGGCACTCGAATCCGGTGCGACCGAACGTGCGGGGCACGGCCGCCCCGCAGAGGCGCTCCGCCCGCTCATCCTTTATCGATGCAGTTTCGAGAAACGGCCGCGGCCGCGGCCCTGGCCCGAGGCCTACCCCGAAACCGTCAACCGCTCCTGCCCCGACGGGACCGGCTCCGCACCGCCCGGCAGCGCCTCGCGCAGCGAGGCAAGCTCACGCGTCAACGCGACGAGCTGCTGCTCGATGGCTTCGAGCCGGGCGTCGGCGGCGCCGCCGGCGGACAGCGACGAGAAGCGCTCGTCCAGGCGGTCGATGCCGTCCTCGATGCCTTCCAGGCGCTGGGAGACCGACCGGACGCGGCGGGTGAGCCGCTCGATATCGCTCGCCGTCGGGATGTTGAGCGCGCCGAACGTCGCCTCCTGCGCGGCGGCCGCCTTCTCGCGTGCCTCAAAGGCGTGAGAGATCGCGCTCGAGACGAGCGGGTTCTCGAGGAGGTCCTCGGCGAGCTTGCCGAGCGTGTCCTCGCCTTGTCGCGTGAGCCGCTCGCGCAGCCCTTCAGCCTCGGTTTCGTCGCTCATGCGGCTTACCTTTCTCGTGCCGGTCGGGCCACGCTTCAGGCTAGCGCAGGGACCGGGGTCGGGTGCATCGACCCTGCGCCATGCTGCCTGGCACGGACCTCGACCTCCATGTGAGCTTTACTGTTTTCGCACCCCGACCGAGGGCGATGACCCTGATGCCGCGCCAGCCGCCCGCAGGATCCGCCCGCGGCCGCTCGACGAGCGTCCCGACCACCGTCCGGACCGCTCCGGGTTCCGTCCACCCCAACCGGTGGAATGCGTCGCCCGGTAGAGCGGCTTGCCTCGAATTGGCGCGGATCGTCAATCCCTTGTAGGCTGCCAGCCACGCGCATCGGGGTCGCGTACTAGATCACCTCCAGGGGGGAGTTGCAGGGACACATGCACCACAAGCGAAGGCTGCTCATCGCTCTGGTCGTAACTGGAGCCCTGACCGCAGGTCTTGGTTCGTTCGCGGCCACCGCGAGCGCCCAGATGCATACGTACAAGATCGTGCTGCTCGGCGGGATCACGACCACGGTCACGCTGCCTGAGGGCGTCGCGCCCACGTCGAGCCTGCTCGGCATCGGCAACCTGCCGATCCTCAGCATCACGGACATCACCCCGACCACGACGACGCCCGGTGCGCCGACGACGACCGTGCCCACTGGCCCGACCGCGGACGCCCCCTCCGCCGGCGGTTCCTCGGATCAGTCGCCGACCGCCAAGAAGAGCGGCAAGTCGAGCAAGAGCGGTGCGGACCTTGCGCGCGGAATCCTCAACCACGCCTCCGTGGACCGCAACGCGCCGGCCAAGACGCCGATGCGCAACGCGAACGGGATCCCGACGCTGAGCAACCCCACGACCTCGCTCGCGTTCCCCGGCCCCGCCCCGGTCGGCGTGCCGAACTTCTTCATCAACAAGTACGCCATTCCGCCGTTTCTGTTGTCGATCTACCAGGCCGCGGGCGTGCAGTACGGCGTGCGCTGGGAGGTCCTGGCCGCGATCAACGAGATCGAGACCGACTACGGCCGCAACCTCAACGTCTCAAGCGCCGGCGCGATGGGCTGGATGCAGTTCATCCCCTCAAGCTGGAAACGCTACGGCGTCGACGCCAACCAGGACGGCA
>JAWVGM010000125.1:0-29254 GCA_033855075.1 Solirubrobacteraceae bacterium
TCGCTCCACTTGCATGTGTTAAGCACGCCGCCAGCGTTCGTCCTGAGCCAGGATCAAACTCTCCGTGAAGAACTGCTGAAGGACTGACCCGAAGGCCGGCCCCTCGTCACGTAGAGCTGTCATGACCATGTGCGATGCCAATACACGAGGCATCGCGGTTATGACGGGTTTCTTTCTCAGACCCCTCGCTGCCCGACCAACGACCTTGCGGTCGTCGGTGCCCGGTGGCGAGGGGATCGAACCTGGACGCACACCAGATCGCTAGGTCACGACCTAGGTGCGCATGCTGTTGAGTTTTCAAAGACCGTCGCGCGCTCCCGTCGGAGGGGACTCCTCCTGGAACCTGCGCTTCAGCGAGCAGCCGTAGCCGCTCGCAGACAGGACTGGCCAGTATAGCGCGCTGATGGGCCCGTGGAAGGGCTCCGGTCAGCCCACAGGGACCGGCGCAGGCGGCAGTATAGACATGCCGGCCGGACGGCACGCGCTCACGCGTGGACCTGCACCGTCACGACGCGCTGGCGCGGCCGATCGTCGAAGTCGACGAGGACGAGTTGCTGCCAGGTTCCGAGGGCCAGCCGGCCGCCGATCACGGGGATCGTCTCCGACGCCCCGATGAGCGCTGCCCGCAGGTGGGCGTGGGCGTTCGTGTCGTGGTTGCGAACGTTGTGCTCCCACGCCCGGTCGGCCGGCGCGAGTTCGTCGAGCAGGGCGCGCAGGTCCGCGACGCCGCCCGGCTCGAACTCCATAGTCGTCAGCGCTGCGGTCGACCCGGTCACGAA
Source organism: Solirubrobacteraceae bacterium (assembly GCA_033855075.1). Taxonomy (GTDB): domain Bacteria; phylum Actinomycetota; class Thermoleophilia; order Solirubrobacterales; family Solirubrobacteraceae; genus CADCVQ01. Next base: position 780 of record JAWVGM010000125.1, read on the forward strand.
CGCCACGAGCGTCCCGACCTCGACCCCCGAGGTCCGCAGGACGGCCACGGCGCCCTCGGTGATGTCCACGATGTCGCTGTTGCCCTGGGTCGATAGGCGAAGCTGGCCGGAGTGGACTCCCATCAGCCCGCGCGCAGGCGCCGGAAATGGCGCTTGCCGACCTGGAGGATCGCCCCGTCGAGGCGCTCGGGCGCGATATCCAGGTCCTCGGCGCCGAGAGCGGTCCCGTCGAGCTTGACCGCGCCCTGCGAGAGCATTCGCCGCGCGTCCGAACGCGAGCCGCCGACGATGTCGGCGACGAGGGCAGGCATGTGGACCGCGCCGTCGCCCGCATCGAACATGGCGTCCTCGATCTCGTCGGGGAGCGCCTTGTGGACGAAGACGCGCTCGAAGTGCGCCGCCGCCCGCTCGGCGGCCTCCGCCGAGTGGAAGCGCTCCACGAGCCGGCGGGCGAGCTCGTGCTTGGCATCGCGGGGCGACAGGTCCCCGGCCTCCGGCAGAGGGTCCCCGAGCAGCAGCTCATACCAACTGCCCATCGCGCTGTCGGGCACGCTGAGCGTCTTGCCGTACATCTCCTCGGGCGGGTCGGTGACCCCGATGTGGTTGCCCAGCGACTTGGACATCTTGCGCTCGCCGTCGACCCCGGGCAGGATCGGCATCGTGAGCGCGACCTGCTCGCCGATGCCGTAGGCGCGCTGCACGTCGCGCCCGAGCAGCAGGTTGAACTTCTGGTCGGTGCCGCCGAGCTCCACGTCCGCCCGCACGGCGACCGAGTCGTAGGCCTGCATCATCGGATAGAGCAGCTCGAGAATCGAGATCGGCTCGCGCGCGGCGTAGCGCTTGGCGAAGTCGTCGCGCTCGAGCAGCTGCGCGACCGTTGTCGTCCGCGTCAGCGCGAAGAGGTCCTCCATCGGCATGTCGAGCCATTCGGAGTTGTGGCGCAGCTCGATGCGCGCGGGATCGAGGATCGTCGCGGCCTGCTCGACGTAGGTCCTCGCGTTGGCGTCGATCTCCCCGCCCGAGAGCACCGGCCGCGTCGAGGAGCGCCCGCTCGGATCGCCGACGCGCGCGGTGTAGTCGCCGATGATGAGCACGACGACGTGGCCGCGGTCCTGAAACTCGCGCAGCTTGCGCAGGACCACCGTGTGCCCCAGATGGACGTCGGGCGCGGTGGGGTCGAGCCCGAGCTTGACGCGCAGCGGCCGGCCCTCGCCGAGCTTTCGCTCGAGCGCCCCCTCCGGCAGGCAGTCGACCGCGTCGCGGGCGAGGAACGCGGCGGTTTGCACCGGCGATTCGGTCACGGGGCCAATGCTAGAGTCCGCCGCGCCCGTGACGCTGTTGCCGCGTGTCGTCCACGGTGCCGCCGGGTCACGCTGCGAGGAGGCGCGCGGTCCGTATTCACCGGTATGAGGGACCCTCAACGCCCTGACATCACGGTCCTCCCGGACCCCCCGCTGGGCCGCCCGCGCCTGAAGCGCCTGCGCCTGGCGCTCATCCTCGCCGGCCTGTCGGTGCTGGCCGTCGTCTCGATGTTCTTCGGGATGATGATGGCGGTCGCGTCCGATCTGCCGGCCCTCGAGAACCGCGCCGAGTTCCGCAAGGCGCAGAACTCGCTGCTCGTCGACGCGAACGGCAACTACCTCGCGACGCTCTCGCATCAGGGGCGGATCATCATCCCGCTCGACGACATCTCGTGGACGATGCGGCGCGCGATCATCGCGATCGAGGACCAGCGCTTCTACGAGAACTCGGGCGTCGATTTCAGGGGCATCGCCCGCGCGGTCTGGGCGGACATCACGACCGGACAGACGGTGCAGGGCGGCTCGACGATCACCCAGCAGTTCGTCAAGAACGCCACCCGCGCGCAGTCCAAGCGCACGGTCTTCGAGAAGCTTCGCGAGGCCGCGCTCGCCTACCACCTCACGCGCAAGTGGACGAAGGGCAAGATCCTGCGCGAGTACCTCAACTCGATCTACTTCGGTAACGGGGCGTACGGGATCGAGGCGGCGGCGCGCACGTACTTCGGCAGCGCCCACCCCGGCTGCGGCCCGGAGACGCACCGCTGCGCGAAGGTCCTGCGACCGTGGGAATCCGCGCTGCTCGCGGGCATGGTCGCCTCGCCGAACGCCTACGACCCGATCGCGCATCCCGGCGCCGCCAAGGACCGCCGCGACGTCGTGCTCGAGAAGATGCGCGAACAGGGCTACCTGACGAACTTCGAGTACAACCAGGCGATCGACGTGCCGGTGCCGGCCCGCACGCAGGTCCAGCCGCCGCACATCCAGACCGCGACAAAGGGCTCCGGCTACTTCGTCACGTGGGTGCGCCAGCAGCTCATCGACCGCTTCGGCGCGCGCCGGGCCATCGAGGGCGGGCTGCGCGTGCGCACGACGCTTCAGCTCAGCATGCAGACCGCCGCCGAAGCGGCGATCCAGCGCTGGCTGCCGGACCCGAACGGGCCGCAGGCGTCGCTCGTGGCGATCGACAACAAGACCGGCGAGGTGCGCGCGATGGTGGGCGGGCGCGACTACACCCAGATTCCCTTCAACCTGGCGACGCAGGGCCAGCGCCAGCCGGGCTCGGCGTTCAAGCCGTTCGTGCTCGCCACCGCGCTGAAGCAGGGGATCTCGCCGAGCTCGACGTGGACCTCCAAGCGGCAGACCTTCATCGTGCCCAACAGCGGCGGCAAGGAGAAGTTCGTCGTCAACAACTACGACAACAACTACTCGGGTGTGAGCACACTCGAGCGCGCGACGACCTTCTCGGACAACTCGGTGTACGCCCAGGTCGGCATCAAGACCGGGACGAAGCGCATTGCCAGGACCGCCAAGCGCATGGGCATCCGCACGCCGGTCTCGTCGAACTACGCGATCTCGCTGGGCGGCCTCGAGCAGGGTGTCACCCCGCTGGACCTCGCCCATGCGTATGAGACGTTTGCCACCGGCGGCCTGCTCGTGTCCGGCTCGCTCGGCGCCTCCAACAACGGCCCGGTCGGGATCAGGAACGTCAGCCTGCGCAGCCGGCCGAACGACCCGATCACCCACGGCCGCAACAAGATCCGTCGCAAGCGCGTCGTCTCCGAGCCGATCGCAAGCGAGGTCACGCGCATCCTGCAGTCGGTCATCAAGATCGGCACGGCGAAGGATGCGAATCTCGGCGATACGCCCGCGTGGGGCAAGACGGGCACGACCGAGAACTACGGCGACGCGTGGTTCGTCGGCGCCACGCCGGAGCTCACCGTGGCCGTGTGGGTGGGCTATCCGAACACGCTGCGACCCATGAAGACCGAGTACCAGGGCTCGCCGGTCGCCGGCGGCACCTTCCCCACGCAGATCTGGCACGACTTCATGCTCGCGGTCATCCAGGCCGACCAGCACCGCCTCGAGCGCTCGTGCGCGAAGCGCAAGGGACTGCACCCCGACGCCAAGCCGACCAAGAAGTGCATCGACGCCGGTCTGGCCGTCGATCCCAACGCCGCGCCCGCCCCGACGACGACCACGCCCGGCCCCCAGACGACAACCACGACGCCTGCGCCCGACAAGAACACCCAGGCGGCGCCGACGACCGGCGAGGGCACCCCCGGCGGCGTGGCGCCCACCCCGCCGCCTGCGGCCACGCCACCGCCGGCCCAGCAGGCGCCCGCCACGCCCGGTGGCGGCGCCCAGCCGGGCGCTACACCACCGCCCCCGTAGGCCACGGCCGCGACACGTGCCGGCTCCCGGCCAGGCAGAAGCGCCACGGCAGCTCGACGGCCCGGGTGATCCCGATGCGCGGACCGGCGACGATCGCCGGCTGCTCGGCGAGTGCCGGCGGCGGCGGTCCGAGCGCGATCGGCCCGCCGAGCAGCGGCGTCGCGTTGAGCTCAAGCCCGATGCCGAGCGCCTGGGTGAGCTTGCCCGGACCGGAGCACAGGTCGGTCTTCACGTCGCGCCCGCGACGTGCGCACATGAGCCCGATGCCCTCCAGCGGCTCGAGCGCGCGGATGAGCACTGCGGCCCCGACGCCCTCCGGCTCGACGACGACGTTCAGCAGCGCGTGGATGCCGTAGGAGCGGTACACGTAGGCGATGCCCGGCGCCTGGAAGAGTGGCGCCGTGCGCGCGGTGAGACCGACGAACGCGTGGCAGGCGGGCTCCTCCTCGTGGTAGGCCTCGGTCTCGACGATGACGCCGCGACACGTCCCGTGAGCGATCGTGCAGCCGACGAGCTCGCGCGCGGCCTCCACGACGGGCAGCTCGAGCGCACGCAGGTGGCGCTCGCTCACCGAATCGCGGCGCGCGCGGCCTCGATCTGCTCGCGCACGCGATCAAGCGACGTCCCGCCCTCGCTCACCTTGGACTCGAGCCACGACGCGGGTTCCAGCAGCGCCCGGAACGCAGCCGGATCGAGCCGGTCCGACGCCGCCGCGAGCTCGTCGTCGGTGAGCTCGGCGAGGGAGCGGCCGGAGTCGACCGCGACGCGGACGAGCCCGGCGACGATGCCGTGACACTCGCGAAACGGGACGCCCTGCTTGACGAGCAGGTCGGCCACGTCGGTCGCGGCGATGAGGTCGTCCGACGCGGCCGCCGCCATGCGCTCGCGCGCGAAGCGCGCCCCGGCGACCATTCCGGTCGCCGCGGCGAGGCACAGGTCGAGTGTGTCGACCGCGTCGAAGAGGTGCTCCTTGTCCTCCTGAAGGTCCTTGTTGTAGGTCAGCGGGAGCGCGTGCATGACGCCGTGGAGCGCCGCGAGATGCGCGACGACGCGCGGGGCCTTGGCGCGCAGGAGCTCGGCGGCGTCCGGGTTCTTCTTCTGGGGCATGATCGACGAGCCCGACGTCCAGGCGTCGGGCAGTGTGACGAAGCCGAACTCCTCGCTGGACCACAGGACGAGCTCCGCGCCCAGCCGGCTGAGGTGGGTCGCACACGTCGCGGCCGCCGACAGGTAGTCCAGGACGAAGTCGCGGTTTGAGACCGCGTCGATCGAGTTGGGGGCGGCGCGCTCGAAGCCGAGCTCCTCGGCGACGAGGCCGCGGTCGGTGGCGAAGTTCACGCCCGCGAGGGCGCCGGCGCCGAGTGGCAGCGCGGAGATCTGGCGCTCGACGAACGCGAAGCGCTCGCGGTCGCGCAGCAGCATCCAGACGTAGGCCAGCAGGTGGTGCGACAGGTACACCGGCTGGGCGCGCTGCAGGTGCGTGTAGCCCGGCAGCGGCCAGTCGAGATGGCGCTCGGCCGCGTCGACGAACGCGTCGAGGAGGGCGCCGAGCGCACGGCCCGCGTGCCCGGCCGCGTCGCGCGTGAACAGCGCGACGTCGGTGGCGACCTGGTCGTTGCGCGAGCGCGCCGTGTGCAGCTTGCCCCCGACCGGCCCGGCGAGCTCGGTGAGCCGCCGCTCGATGGCCATGTGGATGTCCTCGTCGTCGTCGGCGAACGGAAACGCGCCGTCGACGAGCTCGGCCTCGACGGCATCCAGGCCGGTCAGGATCGCGTCGCGGTCCTCGGCGCCGATGATGTCCTGCGCCGCGAGCATCCGCGCGTGGGCGCGCGACTGGGCGATGTCGTAGGGCCACAGCCGCTGATCGAAGTGAAGCGACGAGTTGAGGCTTTGGAAGACCGGATCTTGCGGCTCGGAGAAGCGCGACATGGCGGGCGGCGATCGTAGTGGGTCCGCCCCGCCGGGCCCCCGAGCTGCAAGCGACGCTTCAGCCGGTGAGGTCCCTTCAGCAGATCGCTGGCGAGCGAGGGCGTGATCGCCGCCGTCCCGCCGTTGGGCTTTGATGACGGCCTGGCGCAGCTCCGGATGCGTCGCGCGCAGCCGGTCGAGGACGCCGAGGCCGCCGATCCCGAGCATGACGAGGTCGAGGACGAGGACGTCGGGGCTCAGCTCGCAGACCAGCTCGATCGCCTCGTCTGCGGTCGTGGCCCCGCCGACGACCTCCAGGGACGGATCCTGGCCAAGCGCGCGAGGCGCCGGACGAGCCAGGCGGCATCAGCCGGCGCGTTCTGGACCGATGGCCGATGCCCGGGTGGGCGCCTCGGCCGGCAGGAACAACGCCTCGAGGCGATCGAGCGTGTTGGGGGTCCCCAGCGCCATGACGACATCTCCGATACCGAGCGGCGTGTCGGCCGCGGGGACCGGGAGGAAGGACCCGTCGGCGTGGCGGACGCCGACGATGAACGCGCCGCCGCGGACGTCGCCGATGGTCCGCCCGGCGCCGTCGCAGCCCGCGACGACCTCGATCTCCTCCATGCGGTACTCCGAGCCGATCTGCTGGGTCCCGGTGACCTGCGGATGCAGCGCGAGCCGAGCCATCTCCGTGCCGCTGGACTTGTAGGGCGAGATGACCCGGTCGGCGCCGGCACGCTTGAGCTTCTTCTCGGAGTCCTCGACGGCGGCGCGGGCGATGATCGCGATGTCCGCGCGCAGCTCGCGCGCCGTGAGCGTCGTGAAGATGTTCTCGGCGTCGGAGTCCATGCAGGCGATGAGCGCGCGCGCCCGCTCGATGCCCGCCGCGCGCAGCAGCTCGTCGCCCGATGGCTCGCCCTCGAGGAAGCGCACCCCGACGGCGCTGGCGACCTCGCGGCTGTCGGGGTTGGAATCGATGACGACGTAGCGCCCGCCCGCGGCCTGCAGATCGCGCGCGACCTGTCGCCCGACCCGCCCGAAGCCACAGATGATGTAGTGGTCGGAGAGCGAGTCGATCATCTTCTGCGTCCGGCGGTCGGCGAGGATCTCCCCGAGGTGCCCGGCCACGAAGAACTCCGTGACCGTGACGAGGCCGTAGAAGAGCGTACCGACGCCGAAGACGATCAGCAGGACCTTGACGATCTGGCCGCCGGTGCTCGTCGGCGCGGGAATCGAGCCGACCGTGGCGACCGTGTCGAGGGCCAGGACGAACGCGTCCCACGGCCCGTGCTCGGTCGTGAGCACGAAGCCGATCGTGCCCGCCACGAGCAGCAGGCCGATCATCAGCCCGAGCTGGCCCAGGCGCCGCACGAACGCCACCAGATCCTGGCGGCCGCGCATGCGCGGGCTCATCGTCGTAAAGCGCTCGAGTCGCTCCTGACCGTCCGGCATAGAACGGATCAGATCAGAGTTTCGCCCTCCGGTCATCGCAAGCGACGACCGACGTGGCGACGCTACCCTCGCGCCGTGGACGTCATCGACGAACTGCTCGAGAACAACCGCGCGTTTACCGCGTCGCTGCCGGTGCTGCACCTCGACGTCCGGCCCAAACGGCATCTGGCGATCGTCACGTGTATGGACTCGCGCCTGGATGTCTTCGCGGCGCTCGGCCTGCGCAACGGCGATGCGCACGTGCTGCGCAACGCGGGCGGCGTCTTCACCGACGACGTCATCCGCTCGCTCGCCGTCTCCCAGCGCCTGCTCGGCACGCGTGAGGTCATGCTCGTCCACCACACCGACTGCGGCATGCAGACGCTCACCGACGACGGGTTTCGCCGCGAGCTGCAGGAGGCGAGCGGCGTCGCGCCCGCCTTCGCGATCGAGTCGTTCACCGACGTCGACGCGAACCTGTCCCAGTCGATCCTGCGCGTCCGCCGCTCCCCGTTCCTGCTGCACGTCGCCGCGGTCCGCGGGTTCGTCTACGACGTCGACACGCACGAGCTGCGCGAGGTGCACGTCGCCGAGGAGCGCTGAAGGGACTGCGTCGTTCGCTTGCGCGAACGAGCTGGCGATCATTGTTCAAGGCTCGTGGCCGGCTGGGTTTCTCACAATCGCGCGTCGCGACCGCATTCGGGGGTCTCGCACGACGAGCTCCTGAGGATCGAGCAGCGGCAACGACTGAAACGCTTGCCGTTCGGCGTCCTCAGCGTTCCTTGGATGAGCACGAGGACGAGGTCGTAGGATGGATGTCCACGCCTTGGTGGGGCCCCCCGATGGACCCGGAATGATCCGAACGACGGCGGTTGAGACTGAGGGCCCGCGACAACGCCCTGCGTACCGCCAGCGGGTAAGGGCGTTCTTGAAAGGCGCGCTACTGTGAACCTGTCTATTGGATAGGCGCGGGGCTTATCGAGACTCGTTGCTTAGCCGTGTGGAGGCCCATCGTGGCCGGCCTACCGTCAGGCGATCGTTCCGTGACCAACGCGACGATCGAGGGACAGCAGGGAAGCATCGCCGCGTCTTCGGGGACGCGTGAGGACGCGCAGACGCTGAGCGACAGCACCCACGGGCACCGATGACGATCGGGCCCCACGCGGCGACTGATCGCAGGGTCTCCTCCCACTTCGCTGCACATGGCCGTGCGGGCCTGCTTGTCGTCCTGCTGACGAGCGCGGCGAAGACCGCCTCGCGGTCACCCCGGAGCCCGAGCCGGGCCCGGGTGACCGCGAGGCAACCCTTCATGCGGGGACACGCATGACCGCCGCACCGCCTCGGGACCAGAGCGCACCCGCCGACGCCCGACAGGCACGAGAGCCCGTATCGGCACGCCCGACGCGATCACGCCTTCAGGCGCAGTTCGGGCGCGCGCGCGAGCGAGATCTCCTTGGAGGAACTCACGGCGCGCTCCATGCCATTCGCGCGTTCGATCGCCAGTGACCTGCCGCTCGGTTTCTCCTCCGAGGCCGGCGACCAGCTGCCCAGGTCGCGAGACGGGCGGAGTTTGGTTGGTGCTCCGACGATGGTTCGCCCGTGAGTGACGTCTCGCTGGCAGTCGGTGTCGGGCTGTTGTGTGCGTTGTTGTCGGCGCTCGGAACGAACCTCGCATTCCTGTTGAAGTACAAGGGGGCGGTCGCCGCGCCCGATGTCGACATGCGCCATCCGTTGCGCAGTGCGGCCGACCTGTTTGGGTCGAAGTGGTGGAGCATCGGCTGGGGGGTGGCGGCGGTCGCCTTCACGCTGCATGTGGCCGCGCTCAGCCTGGCTCCGATCTCGATCGGGCAGGCGGTGCTCGCGGGCGGACTCGTGTTCTTGGCGGTGCTCGCGGAGCGGTTCTTCGGCTTTGAGCTTGGGCGTCGCCAGTGGATCGGAATCGGCTTGGTGGCGGTCTCGCTGAGCCTGCTGACCGTGACTGGTGGCGGCGGACGCGGAGGCGCGCACTCCGGCTATTCGCTGTCGGGGATGATCATCTTTGAAGCAATCGCCATTTGCGTGGGCGTGCTGCTCGTTGTCTCGCACTTGACCGAGCGCATTCCAGAACAGCGCGGTGTGCTGCTGGGCATCGCCGCCGGCTTGGGGTTCGGGATCTCCGACGTGGCGATCAAGGCTCTGTCGGGGGACCTTGACAGCGGCCCCGTCGGCCTGCTCAGCCCGTGGAGCGCGATTATCGTCACCGCGGCCGTCTTCTCGTTCTACGCGTCGGCTCGCAGCCTGCAGATCGGCGACGGTGTCGTGGTGATCGCCGTCACGTCGGTCGCCGCCAACCTCTCGACGATCCTCGCCGGGCTGGCGGTCTTCGGAGATCGCCTCGGGGAGAGTGCGCTCGCCGTCGGCGTGCGCATCGCAGCGTTCGCCCTGATCCTCGTCGGAGCGGCACTGATCCCGGCACCCGTCCGCGCCGGCGAGATGCTCGACGAGTCAGAAGCGGCACCCGACGGACCTACCGACGACGCGCCCGCCACACTGCAATCTCGCCTGGAAGGCAGCGATCCCGGTGGACAGGAGGGCGCCGTACCGGCGTATGCAACCGCTGACCCGACGATCAGCGATCCCGTCGCGCTTCTGCGGCACCTGGATGTCAGCGGGCGCTTTCACCGCGACAGCAGGGTCGGGCGCGTGTATCACCGCGGGATGGTCTCGTTGCGGGAGAACGTGGCCAGCGACAGCCTCCACATCGTCGTCGACGACAACCGCGTGGTGGCCCATGTGGACGGGATCTCACCGCTGGCGGCGCGATCGCAGAGCCCGTCTCGGTATTCGGTTTCACGGGTGGCGGCGCATAACCTGGCCGGCGTCGCGCAGGATCTGCTCTCGCTGCTTCGAGGTCGTCAGGGCGACCACGGCTGCGAGCTTAATTGTGAGTGGGCCTCCAGCGAGGGGCCGAGCACGCTCGAGGAGCCTCGTCCACTGGATCTGAAGACATCGGCGCGCGGGGTGCAGTTGGAGGCGCGCGTCGCCGCATCGCTCGACGAAGCGCGGCTTCGATCTGCGCTGGCCGTGGCCCTCGGGCATCACGTCTCAGCGCGCCGCCCCCTCGAGGTCGTCGAGTGCCACGATGACGACGCGCTGGTCGCGGCCCGCGCGCGGCTTCAGGGCACGGCCGTTTCGCTCACCGACGGCCCTCCGTTGCACGTCTATCTGGTTCGTCACCCCGCCGGCGACGTCCTCATGCTCAATCTCAATCACGCGGCCGCCGACGGACCCGGTGCTCTGCGGGTGCTGGACGCCATCGCGCGCGCCTACGCTGACGACGCTGACTCCGGCGACCCGCTCGACTTCCTGGCTACCCGAGACCTGCCCGTACGACCGGCCTCGGCGTCCGTGTCGGGCTTGGCGCGGTCTTGGAAGCGGGCAGTCGAGCTGTTGCGCAACATGCTCGCCCGGCCGGCGCGTCTTGCCCGAGACCAGCCCCGCGAGCAGCCCGGGTACGGCTTTCACCTCGTCGGACTCTCGGTCGAGGAGACCCGGCGCGTCGTCAGCGCCAAGCGACCACACACAAGCACGGACATCCTCGTGGCGGCGCTTCACCAGACCATCGGCGACTGGAACCTCCAGCACGGCACGCCAGGCCGGCGCGTCGGCGTGCTCGTGCCGGCGAACCTGCGTTCTGCGCAATGGCGGCAGGACTGGGTCGGCAACTTCTCGGTGACCACGCGGGTAACCACCAACCGCCGAGACCGCACCGACCCGGGCGCGGCGCTCAAGGCCGTCACCGACCAGAGCGCCCGCAACAAGCGCGCCCGTACGGGCGTCGCCCTGATTGCCGGGCTGCATCGAGCGGGCATGCTGACGCTGTGGGCCAAGCAGTCCACCGTCGTGCTTCAGCCACTCACGAACAATCGCTTGGTCGACATCGCCATGGTGTGCAACCTCGGCTGGCTGAACGAGGCCCCGAGCTTTGGGCCGGACGTCGGCGAGATCCAGGAGCTGTGGTTCTCCACGCCGGCCAGATCGCCGCTGAGCGTGTGCCTCGGAGCGGTGACGGTGCGCGGACGGCTGCACCTGACGTTCCGCTACCCGCAGCGCCTGTTTAGTCCCGGCGCCGCCCGGCGCTTCGCCGAGTGCTACCTCGACCACGTGCTTGCGGTGTCGGACAGCCGCTCGTAGCCCGATCGCCCGCCGGCCAGCGGCCCCACCCCTCAATCACAAGGGCGGTCGCCGGACCGACGGGAATAGCGTGGAGCCAAAGGGCGGATCAAGCGACGTCAGCGTAGCCGCTGCATACGCTGAATAACTGGCGGCTCAGCGTCGCACCAGCGATGCGATCAGTGCCTGAGCGCACGCGGCTCCAGCTGCGCCTACTCCTGCCCGAGCACGCTGCGCAGCGCGGTCGCGACGCGGTCCACCTGGCCCTCGCTGAGCCCTGGGAAGAACGGCAGGGCGATCGAGCGGCCCGCGACGTCCTCGCAGACCGGGAACTCGCCCTCGCGGTGGCCGAACGTCTCGCGGTAGTAGGTCATGAGGTGGATGGCGGGCAGGTAGGGCTTTGACTGCACGCCGAGCGCGTGCAGCGCGCGGACCGTGGCGTCGCGGTCTGTCCCGCGCGGGACCTGCACGACGAACACGAACCAGCCGCGCCGCTCCTGCGACGGCGCCGGCGGGTCCTCGCACGGCAGGTCCAGGCCCTCGATCCCGGCGAGCGCCTCGCGGTAGAGCGCGGCCGCGGCGGCGCGGCCGGCGAGCAGGTCGTCGAGCCGCTCGAGCTGCGCGAGGCCGATTGCGCACGCGATGTCCGACAAGCGGTAGTTGAAGCCGAGCCGGTCGTGGTCCAGCCAGCCCATGTCGGGAGCCCGGCCCTGGTTTCGCTCGGAGTCGATGCGCTGCTTCACCGCGGTGTCGGACGTCGTGACCATCCCGCCCTCGCCGGTCGTGAGCTGCTTGTTGGCATAGAAGCCGAAGACGGCCGGATGGCCGCGTCCGCCGACGGGGACACCGTCGCCGTGCACGGCGCCGAGCGCCTCGCAGGCGTCCTCGACGATCGGCAGGCCGAGGCGCTCGAAGGCCGGCATGTCGGCCGGGTAGCCGAAGATGTGGACGGGCAGCAGCGCGGTCGTGCGCTCGGTCACGGCGGCGGCCGCGGCGTCGGGATCGAGGTTCAGCGTGCGGGGGTCGATGTCCGCGAACACCGGGCGCGCGCGTTCGAAGACCGCCGCGTTCGCGCTGGCAACGAACGAGAGCGGGGTCGTGACGACCTCGTCCCCGTCGCTCACGCCCGCGGCGCGCAGCGCGAGGTGAAGCCCCGCCGTACCGTTCGACACCGCGCAGGCATGGTCGACGCGGAGGCGTTCGGCGAAGGCCTGCTCGAAGGCGGGCACGCGCGGGCCGAGCGAAAGCTGGCCCGAGCGCAGCACGTCGATGACGGCGCGCTCCTCCTCGTCGCCGAGCACCGGCCGTGCGAGCGGGATCGCGTCGGCGTGGACGCTCACGTCGCCTGTGCGCCGCCGCGCACGCGGCTCGGCTGCTCGGCGTACTCGAGCGAATCGACGAGCGCGATCCACGATGCGGCGATGAGGTTCGTCGAGACGCCGATCGAGCCCCACGTCTCGGCGCCGTCGCTGGCCTCGATGAGCACCCGGATCGACGCGTCCGAGCCCTTCGTCTCGTCGAGGATGCGGACCTTGTAGTTCGACAGCCAGATGTCGCGCAGGTGCGGGTGCGTCTCGTTGATGACCGCGCGCAACGCGGCGTCGAGGGCGTTGACGGGGCCGTTGCCCTCGGCGGTGGCCACGAATCGCTCGCCGTCGACCCAGATCTTGATCGTGGCCTCGGTCTCGACCTTGCCGTCGGCGCGCTGCTCGACGATCACGCGCCAGGACTCGAGGCGAAACAGCGGCTCGTACTCGCCGGTCTCCTTGCGCAGGAGCAGTTCGAAGGACCCCTCGGCGGCTTCGAACTGGTACCCGTCGTGCTCGAGGGCCTTCATGCGCTCGAGCACGCGGGCGGTCGCGTCGCCGTCGAGCTCGATGCCCGCGCTCTGGGCCTTGTCGGTGACCGTGCCCTTGCCCGAGAGCTCGGAGATGAGCAGGTCGCGGCGGTTGCCGACGAGGTCGGGATCGATGTGCTCGAAGGTCGTCGCGTCGGCGCGGATGCCGGCGGCGTGCAGGCCCGCCTTGTGTGCGAACGCGTGCTTGCCGACGTACGGCTGGGCGGCCTCGGGCTGGCGGTTGAGCAGCTCGTCTGCGAAGTGCGCGGTTTCGGTGAGGCGGCGCAGCTGCTCGTCGCTGATCACCTTGTGGCCGAGCTTGAGCTGGAGGTTCGCGATCACCGTGATGAGGTTCGCGTTGCCGGTCCGCTCGCCGATGCCGTTCATCGTTCCCTGCACCTGCGTCGCGCCGGCCTCGACGGCCGTGACCGTGTTCGCCACCGCACAGCCGCCGTCGTTGTGGCAGTGGATGCCGAGCGCCACGCCGGGCAGCGCCGCGCGGATGTCGGCGACGGCCGCGCCGATCTGACCCGGCATCGACGGGCCGTTCGTGTCGCACAGCACGACTCGCTCCGCGCCCGCGCCGGCGGCGGCGCGCAGGCACTCCAGCGCGTAGTCGCGGTCGGCGCGCAGGCCGTCGAAGAGGTGCTCCGCGTCGAAGATCACCCGCTTGCCCTGCCCGACGAGGAACGCGATCGACTCGGCGATCATCGCGAGGTTCTCCGCGCGGGAGACGCGCACGACCTTCTCGACGTGCAGCGTCCAGGTCTTGCCGACGAGCGTGCAGACGGGGGCGAAGCACTCCGCGAGCACGCGCAGCCCGGTGTCGTCGGCGGCGGCGACCCCGCGGCGACGGGTCATGCCGAACGCGACGATCTGAGCATCGACGAGCGGCTCGTGCTCGAGCAGACCGAAGAGCTCGATCTCCTTGGGGTTGGACGCCGGGAAGCCGGCCTCGATGAGCTGGATGCCGAGATCGTCCAGGCGGTGGACGAGCCGCACCTTCTCCTCGGCGGTGAGCGACAGCCCGCCGCCGCCCATCCCGTCACGCAGCGTGGCGTCGTAGAGCTCGATCTGGGTCATGGCCGCCGGCAGGTCGCGCTCAGGCGACCTTCGCCTCTGCGCGCGCCGGGACCGGGTCAAGCCAGTCGCGGTAGCGCTCGCTGCGCCCGTGGAGGGCATCTTCGAACGTCGACTGGACCGCGCGCGTGACCTCGCCCGGGGTGCCGTCGCCGATCGTGTGGTCGTCGACCTCGCGCACCGGTACGAGCTCTGCGGCGGTGCCCGTCATGAAGACCTCGTCAGCCATGTAGAGCTCCGCGCGGGCGATGTTGCGCTCGATGACGTCGTATCCGAGGTCGTTCGCGATCTGGACGACCGACTTGCGGGTGATGCCGTCGAGGATCGACGCGGCCGGCGGCGGCGTGATGATCCGCCCCTCCCACACGACGAAGATGTTCTCGCCCGAGCCCTCGCAGACGTTGCCGTGATCGTCGAGGAGGATCGCCTCCTCGTAGCCCGCCTTCATCGACTCGATCTTCGCGAGGACGCTGTTGAGGTACTGCCCAGAGGCCTTGGAGGACGGGATGAGCGACTGCGGGCTGATGCGCCGCCAGCTCGAGACCTTCGTGCGGATGCCCTTCTGCTTGCCCTCGTCGCCGAGGTAGGCGCCCCATTCCCAGACGGCGATCGACACGTCGACCGGCGCCTCGAGCGGGTTCAGCCCCATCTGGCCGTACCCGCGGAACATGATCGGGCGGATGTAGCAGGAGCGCAGCCCGTTGCGGCCGATCAACTCGAGCGTCGCGGCGCGCAGCGCCTCGACGTCGTAGGGCGCGGGCATGTAGTAGAGCTCGGCCGAGCGGCCCAGGCGGGTGAGGTGCTCGCGGTGGCGGAAGACCGCCGGCCCGATCTCCGTGTCGTAGCAGCGGATGCCCTCGAAGACGCCGGTGCCGTAGTGCAGGGCGTGCGTGAGCACGTGGACCTTGGCGTCCTCCCATGCCACGAACTCCCCGTTCATCCAGATGAGTTCGGACTGCTTCAAGAAGGCTCCTAAGGGCAGCTAGAGGTTGTCGAGAACGGCCCGGGTCGCCTCCGCTGTGGTGGCGTCACCGCCCAGGTCGCGGGTCCGGAGACCGCCGTCGAGTGCGCGGTCCACGGCCGATTCTACGGCGACGGCCTCCGTTTCCCAACCCAATCCGTGGCGCAGCATGAGCGCAGCCGACAGGAACATCGCCAGCGGGTTGGCCGACCCGGTGCCGGCGATGTCCGGCGCGGAGCCGTGGACCGGCTCGAAGAGGCCCGGCGCGTCGGGTGCGCCGAGCGACGCGGAGGGGAGCATTCCGATCGACCCCGTGATCATCGCCGCCTCGTCGCTGAGAATGTCGCCGAACAGGTTCTCGGTGACGATCACATCGAAGTCGGCCGGCCGCGCGACGAGCTGCATCGCCGCGTTGTCGACGAGCATGTCGGTGAGCTCGATGTCGTTGTACTTCGCCTTGTGGACGATGTGGACGACCTCGCGCCACTGGCGTGAGGTCTCGAGCACGTTGGCCTTGTCGACGCTCGCCACACGCTTTCGCCGCAGGCGCGCCGCGTCGAAGGCCACGCGCGCGATGCGATCGACTTCGTCGACCGAGTACTCGCACAGATCGCTCGCGCTGCGATCCGTGCGGGTCTTCTCGCCGAAGTAGATCCCGCCGGTGAGCTCGCGGACGACGAGCAGGTCGGTGCCCTCGATGCGCTCGCGCTTGAGCGGGCTCGCGTCGTACAGCGCGGGCACCGGGCGCACCGGGCGCAGGTTGGCGAACAGGCCCAGGCCCTTGCGCAGGCCAAGGAGCCCCTGCTCGGGGCGCGGCGCGTTCGGGTCGGTCGTGTCCCACTTCGGCCCGCCGACGGCCGCGAGCAGCACGCCGTCGGCCGCCTTGCAGGCCGCGAGCGTCTCGTCGGTCAGCGCGATCCCGTGCAGATCGATCGCCGCGCCGCCGAAGTCGTGCTCCTCGAAGGAGAAGTCCTCGCTGATCGTGCGCAACAGCTCCAGCGCCGGCTTCATGATCTCGGGACCGATCCCGTCGCCGGGCAACGTCACGATCGTGGGCATGGCCGCGGAGGCTATCCCGGTGTGGCGAGGATGGTCAGCAGGTTGCCGACGTTCTGTCCGCGGGCAAGCCGGTCGGGGAGCGGCAGATCGGTCTGGATCGTGTACTCGTTGCGGCGGCCGATACGCGTCCGCGTGATGTAGCCGGCCTCGACGAGCTCGGCGACGATCCGGTGTGCCGCGCGTTCGGTGATGCCCACCGCGTCCCCGATCTCGCGCAGGCGAATGCCTGGGTCTTTGGCGATGCACAGCAGCACGCGGGCGTGGTTGGTCAGAAACGACCAGGTGGGTGCGGCCTCGCTCGACACCTACGATAGAATACGCTTTCTAGACTTCTAGATCATGTATTCGTTACGGAGCTGACCACCATGCCCCTCCTCTCGCAGCCCCTGAACGTCGTCATCGTCGGCGGCGGCGTCGCCGCTGCCGAACTGGCCCTGGCACTCGACGACCTCGCCCGCGAGCGCGTGAAGCTCACGATCGTGGCGCCGAACCCGGAGTTCCACCTGCGGCCGCTCAGTACCGCGGCGCCGTTCTCCGTCGACCACGTCCGCCACCACTCGCTGAGCGATCTCGCCAAGCGGACCCATGCGACGTTCATCGGCGGTGAGGTGACCGCCGTCGATCCGCACCGCCACGCCGTGCGCCTCGCGACCGGCGAGTCCGTCGGCTACGACGCGCTGGTCCTGGCCGTGGGCGCGCGCCACCGCACCGCGTTCACCCGCGCGATGACCTTCACGGGCGACACCTCGACGGTGCCGTTCAACGGCCTGCTCGCAGATCTGGAAGAGGGCTGGTCGCACTCGGTCGCGTTCGTCGTTCCGCCCGGGACGACCTGGCCGCTGCCGCTGTACGAACTGGCGTTGATGACCGCCCGCAGCGTCCACGGGATGGGCATCAGCGACGTCCGGCTGCAGATCATCTCCCCCGAGGCCGCCCCGTTGTCCCTGTTCGGCGCCCAGGCGAGCGACGCGGTCCGCGAGTTGCTCGACCAGGCTCAGATCGCGTTCCACGGCGAGGCGTGCGCGCGGTCCGGTGAGCGCGGGCAGCTCGAGCTCATGCCGGACGGCGAGACGATCGACGCCGAGCGCGTCGTCGCGCTGCCGACGATCGAGGGACCACAGCTCGCCGGCGTGCCGGCGGACGACCGCGGCTTCATCCCGATCGACGAGAACGGCCGCGTCGCCGGTGTCAGCGATATCTACGCGGCAGGCGACGGCACGACCTATCCGGTCAAGCAGGGAGGCATCGCCTGCCAGCTCGCCGACGCCATCGCCGAGCAGCTCGCGGCCATCGCCGGCGCGGATGTCGAACCGCAGCCCTTCGCGCCGGTCCTGCGCGGCCGCCTGCTCACAGGCCACGGCGCGTGGTACCTCGAGCGTCCGCAGCACAACGGGCCGGCTGACGATCCGGAGCTCGGCCTGCGACTTTGGTCCGCATCGCGGAAGGTCGACGGGCGCTACCTCTCCCCCTGGCTTGCCGAGCTGGACGGCAGCGGCCCCGAGCCCGTCCCCGCCGACGTGACCCATGTCGACATCGAGGTGCCGCTGCCGGCCGCATATGACGCGCTGCGATTTGACCCGTACTCGCCGCTGCTGCATCGCTGATCTCGCGAGCCCACGCGATGGTCCACGGCGGTGCGGCGACGCCGGTCAGGTGAGCGTGCCGACGAATGCGCCGACGCCGCTCGTGATCGCCATCGCGATGATTCCCCATGCCAGGACCCGGATCGTCGCGCGGCGCTCGGGCGCGCCTCCCACGCGGGCACCGAGATCGCCCAGCACAGCCAGGGCGATCAGCGTCACGACGACCGTCACGATCACCCGCGCGCCGGCGGGGCTCAACGCGACGGCCAGCAGCGGCAGCGCGGCCCCCGCTGAAAAGGCCAGCGCCGATGTCCAGGCCGCCTGAAACGGCCGCGCCAGGCGCTGGTCTTGAAGGCCGAGCTCGTCGCGGGCGTGCGCCTGGAGGGCACCGTGCCGGGTCAGGCTCGACGCGACCTCGTCGGCCAGCGACGGCGACAGCCCGCGCTGCTCGTAGATCCCGGCGAGCTCGCGCAACTCGCCCGCAGGGTCGCGCCGCAGCTCACGCGCCTCCAGGCGCATGTCGGCCTGCTCGGCATCGCGCTGCGAACTGACCGACACGTATTCGCCGGCGGCCATCGACAGCGCGCCGCCAACCATGCCCGCGATCCCCGCGGAGACGATCGTCGTGCTCGACGCGCCCGTTGCCGCCACGCCGAGCACGAGGCTCGAGATCGACAGGATGCCGTCATTCGCGCCCAGCACAGCGGCGCGCAGCCAGTTGGATCGATGGCTGAGATGAACCTCGGAGACGGATCTCGATGCGCGCATGCCCTGCGACGGTACGCGGATCGTCGTTCGCTTGAAAAGCGGACGACGACCGCGTCAGGGTCCGCCGGGCCGTCAATAGGCGGCTCAACTGCAGGTTCGTGACCCCCAACGCGGCAGGTGGCAAGCATCGTGGTCGCCCAGCGCCAATAACGCGTACCACCCCGCGGCTCACCCACCGCCGCATCTGCACCCTCATCCCTGATCGGATCAGGCTCGACGCAGCGCCATGATCGCGACGTCGTCGCGCAGTGGACGCTCGACCTCGCTCAACGCCTCCGTGAGCCGATTCACGAGGCCCTGCGCGTTCGCCTGCGAGAGCCCCGCCAGCAGTTGCGCGAGGTGTTGCTCGTCGACGCGGGCTCCTCCGAGGCCCGTTTCGAGCAGCCCGTCGCTGCACATGACGATTGCGTCCCCCAGATCGAGGCAGATCTCGCAGGTGTCAAATGACGGATCTCCGACGGCGCCCAGCATGGTTCCGTGTGCAGTGGTCACCTCGACGCCGCCGTTCGCGCGCACGATGACCGGTGGCGGATGCCCCGCGACCGCGAGCGTGACAGCAGCGACCCCGCTCGTGACATCGATCTGACCGTACACCGTCGTACATGTCTGCATCGACCCGTCGCCGTACGTCAAAAGCGCGGCATTGAGGTCCATGAGGATCGCGCCCGGATCTTCGTGAATCATCGCCGCGGTGCGCATCGTGTAGCGGACAAGCGAGGTGACGGCCGCCGCTTCTGGACCCTTCCCGCAGACGTCGCCCAAGAAGAAGCCCAATCGGCCCGCCGCGAACGGGAAGAGGTCATAGAAGTCCCCGCCCACCTCCTCCGGTGCGGACGGTTCGTAGTGCACGGCGACATCGAGGCCGGCGATGCTCGGCAAGCTGGGAGGAGACAGGCTGCGCTGCAGGGTGCGCGCGAGCTCCTCGGCGCGACGCTGATGTCCCAGCGCCGCGTTGCGAAGCCGCTCCTCGGCAGCCAAACCGGCGGCGAGCATCTCGCGGTCGACCAGCGAGCGCATCCGATCCCACGCAGCCTGTTGGCGGTCGCGCTTCGCCACGAGGCGATCCGCCGCGGCCAGCGCCCGCTGCTCCGCGGCGAGCGCGCGCCGCCGGACCGCTCGCGCGGGCCCCTCGGCGCCGTCGCGCGCGGACGCTGCTTCGTCTCGCGCCAGCGCCGCGAGATCGCGGTCGTGAGCACGCGCGTCCCGAAGGTCGGCGGCCCCCAGCATGGCCCTGGCGCGTTCAACGCGCGGGCCGGTGGGCTCGCTGGCAGCCTTGACGACGATGTCCTGCGATCGCCGGCTGATGCTGCTCACCGGTCCATCCTCTGACGTTGAGCGGGCCACAACGGGCCTCCACGCGGCTGGGCGGCGAGTCTCGAAGATCCCCGCGCCCATCCAATCGATGAGATCAGCGTACCGGGCACCGCCATCCCGGGATGTAACGGCGTCGCATGACGGGTCAGAGGCGTGTCGGCGGCACGCTACGCTGGAACGGTCAACTGGATAGGTGCGGGGCTCACTTCGAGACTTGTCGCTTAGCCGCGTGGAGGCCCGTTGTGGCCGGCCTATCGTCAAGCGATCGCCCCGTGCACGGGTCGATCGAAGGACCGCAGGACAGCGGAGTTGCGCTGGTGGAGGTCGATCCCGAGGAGGAGATCGGGCAACTTTTCGTCGACCTGCGCACGCAGACCGACGGGCTGGACGAGCGCGAAGCCGATCGGCGCCTGCAGCAGGTCGGTCCGAACGAGATCCACGCCGAGACCGGCGCGCACTGGTGGCGCAGCCTGCTCGATCAGCTCATCCATCCGCTCGCGCTGTTGCTGTGGGTCGCCGCGGGACTGTCGCTGGCCACCGGCGTGCTGACCCTCGCGGTGGCGATCGTCGTGGTGATCGTCCTCAACGCCGCGTTCGCCTTCGCCCAGGAACGCCAGGCCGAACATGCCACCGAGGCGCTGCGCGACCTGTTGCCGCCCCGCGCACGCGTGCGGCGCGACGGCGAGCTTGTCGAGATCAACGCCACGGTGCTCGTCCCCGGGGACCTGCTGCTCCTCGCCGAGGGCGACCGGCTGTCGGCCGACGCACGCGTGATTTCCGGCGCGGTCGAGGTCGACATGTCGCCGCTGACCGGCGAGTCCCAGCCGGTCACACGCAGCGCCGATCGCTCGCAGCCGGCCGCCGCGCCGCTGGAGGCCGAGGACCTCGTGTTCGCGGGCACGCTGTGTACCGGCGGCGACGCGCAGGCCATCGTCTACGGCACGGGGATGCACACACAGCTCGGGCGGATCGCGGCGCTCTCGCAGACCGTGGTCGACGAGCCCTCGCCGCTGCAGCGCGAAGTCAAGCGAGCCGCGCAGCTCATCGCGGTGGTGGCCGTCGGGCTAGGCGTCACGTTCTTCGCCGTCGGGAACCTCGTCGCCGGGCTCAGCCTTTCCGCGTCGGGCGTCTTTGCCATCGGCCTGCTCGTGGCCAACGTGCCGGAGGGACTGCTGCCGATCATCACCCTCGCGCTGGCGGTTGGCGTGCGGCGGATGGCCAAGCGCCGCGCGCTGGTCAAGAAGCTGACCGCGGTCGAGACGCTCGGCTCCACCGACGTCATCTGCACCGACAAGACGGGAACGCTGACCGAGGGCGGCATGACCGCGATGTCGCTCTGGCAGGACGAGGCGAGCGTGGCGATCACCGACGCCGCGACGCCGGCGACCGGCCCGATCGTCGAACTGCTCGAGACCGCCGTGCGCGCCAACAACGCGACGCTGGCTCGCGGAGACGGCGGTACGTGGTCGCGCAGCGGAGATCCGAGCGAGAGCGCCCTCCTGCTCGCCGCCGCGCAGCTCGGCGTCGACGTGGCTTCGCTCCAGGCCCGCCGCGACGCCGAGCGACGGCGGCTGTTCGCCTTCAACGCCCGCCTGAAGCGGATGGCCACCCTCGACGTCGACGGCGACGGCGAGCCCCAGATCCACGCCAAGGGAGCGCCGCTGGAGCTGCTGGCGCGCTGCACGTCGCTGCGTGGCGCCGACGGCCACGAGCGTCCGCTCGACGCCGAAGCCACGGCCGCGATACGGACCGCGTTCGAGCGCTATGCCGCCGAGGGTCTGCGGGTGCTCGGGTTCGCCCGGCGCGAGGCACCGGACATCTCCGAGCAGCGCGCCGACGATCGCGACGCGGCCGAATCGGGGTTGCGCTTCCTCGGGCTGATCGCGATGCGCGACCCGTTGCGGGCGCAGGTGCCGGCCGCCGTCGCCCACTGCCACCGCGCCGGGATCAGGATCATCGTGATCAGCGGCGACGACGGGCTCACCGCCGGCGCGATCGCTCGCGAGGCCGGGATCGTCGGCGAGCATCCGCAGATCGTCACGGGGCCGGAGCTCGATGCGCTCAGCGACCGCAGCCTGGACGAGATGCTGCGCGACTCGCCGCAGCTGATCGTGGCTCGCAGCTCACCCGAAGCGAAGCTGCGGATCGTCGACGCGCTGCGCGCCGACGGCCACACCGTCGCGATGACCGGCGACGGCGTCAACGACGCGCCCGCACTGCGACGGGCGGACATCGGGATCGCCATGGGCGCATCGGGCACCGACGTGGCGCGCGAGGCCGCGGACATGGTGCTCAAGGACGACGACTTCGCCTCGATCGTGGCGGCGGTCAAGGAAGGCCGCACGGTCTACGCCAACATCCAGAAGTTCGTCACGTACATCTTCGCGCACGCCACACCGGAGATGGTCCCGTTCCTGCTGTACGCGCTGTCGGGCGGCAGCATCCCGCTTCCGCTGACGGCGCTCCAGATCCTGGCGATCGACCTCGGCACCGAGACGCTTCCCGCGCTGGCGCTCGGCCGCGAGCCCGCTGAGCCGGGCCTGATGGACCGCCCGCCGCGTGACCGCACGTCCGGCATCCTCACGCGCGCCATGCTCATCCGGGCGTGGCTGTGGCTGGGGCTGCTCGAGGCGCTGCTGGTGACGGGCGGCTTCTTGTTCGTGCTGCTGAACGCGGGCTGGTCACCGGGTGACCCCACCGGCGCGGGCACGCCCCTGCACCATGCCTACCTGATGGCCACCACGATGACCTTCGCCGGCATCAGCGCCTGCCAGGTTGGCACAGCGTTCGCCTCGCGCACCGATCATGCGTCACTCCGCGAGATCGGCGTGTTCTCCAATCCGCGGCTGATCGGCGGCATCGCCTTCATGGTCATCTTCACGGCGTCGCTCATCTACCTGCCTCTACTGCAGGACATCTTCCACACGACCGGACTCGGGCTGAGTGAGCTTGCACTGCTGGCCTGCTTCCCGGTGATCGTGTGGAGCAGCGACGAACTCCGTCGCGCCTGGATGCGGCGCCGCATCCAACCGCTGGCGCACGCGGCATGAGCGGCTGTCACACCGCGAGTTCGAGCACGAGCACGCCGCCTTGCCGACGTTCGCGGCACGAGCCGTGCTCCCTCAGCACCGCAAGCATGTCGGCGTTCTCCGCGAGCACCTCGGCGACCAGCGTGCGCACCCCACGCGGCGCCGCGCGCCGGACGAGTTCGTCGAGCAGCAGCCCGGCGACGCCATGGTGGCGCCACGGCGCGGCGACCTCGAAGCAGACCTCGGCCCGCGTTTCGTCGATCGGGACGAGGGCGGCGTGGCCGACGACCTCGCCTGTCGGCGCCGCCGCGACAAGCCCGACGGCGTGGTGGCACTCCGGGTTCGCCGCCCATGCGACGGCGCGGTGGACGTCGGCCGCCCCCGTGAACCAGCGCCGGGTGCGCGCCTGCTCGTCAAGCCCGTTGAGCAGCGCCTTGAGGCCCGGCAGGTCAGCGGCAACCACAGGCCGTACTGCCACCGGCGGCGCAGCCGGAGCGGCGGGTTCGCTCATCCCTCACACACTAGGAGGACCACGATGCACGCAGTCTCTCCGACCACGCTGAACCCGCCGCTCGACGGCGCTGAGCTCGACCGGCTGCTCGCGTACTGGGATGCCGCCAACTACCTCACGGTCGCGCAGATCTATCTGCAGGACAACCAGCTGCTGCGCGAGCCGCTGCGCGCCGAGCACATCAAGCCGCGGCTGCTGGGCCACTGGGGCACGTCGCCGGGGCTGAACCTCGTCTACGCGCAGCTCAACCGGCTCATTCGCCTGACCGGGGCGCAGGTGCTCTACGTCGCCGGGCCGGGCCACGGGGGGCCCGCGGTCGTGGCCAACGTGTACCTCGAAGGCACCTACTCGGAGATCTATCCGCTCGTGTCCGAAGACGAGGCGGGCCTGCTGGCGCTCGTGCGCCAGTTCTCGACCCCGGGCGGGATTCCCAGCCACGTCAGCGTGCCGACGCCCGGCTCGATCCACGAGGGCGGCGAGCTCGGCTATGCGCTCATGCACGCCTTCGGTGCCGCGTTTGACAACCCCGACCTGCTCGTCGCATGCGTCATCGGGGACGGTGAGGCGGAGACGGCGCCGCTCGAAGGATCGTGGAAGGGCATCCGCTTCCTCGACCCCGCACGCGACGGCGCGGTGCTGCCGATCCTCCAGCTGAACGATTACAAGATCTCCGGGCCGACCGTGCTCGGTCGTGTGCCGGAGGAGGACCTGCTCGCGCTGCTGCGCGGCCACGGCTACGCCCCCCGAGTCGTCGCCGGGAACGACCCGCGCCAGGTCCATCGCGATTTCGCTGCTGCGCTCGACGCCTCGCACGAGGAGATCCGCGCGATCCAGGCCGGCGCGCGCTCGGGTGCCGCGCACGCCAGCGGCACGCCGCGCTGGCCCGCGATCGTCCTGCGCACGCCGAAGGGCTGGACGGGTCCCCACGAGGTCGATGGGATCCGCGTCGAGGGCACCTTCCGCGCCCACCAGGTGCCGCTCGCCGGGGTGCGCGAGAACGCCGAGCACCTCGCCCAGCTCGAGCGCTGGATGCGCAGCTACCGGCCCGAGGAGCGCTTCGACGAGTCCGGCGCCCTGCGCCCCGAGCTCGCCGCGCTCGCGCCCGCCGGCGACCTGCGCATGGGGGCGCTGCCCCACGCCAACGGCGGCCGCGTCCTCGAGCCGCTCGACCTCCCGGACCCGGCCGCGTACGCGCTGGACGTCGTGCGACCTGCGGCACAGCGCGCCGAGTCGACGCGCCAGCTTGGCGAGTTGCTGCGCGACGTCTACACCCGCACGGAGCAGACGCGCAACTTTCGCCTGTTCTGTCCCGACGAGACGAACTCCAACCGGCTCGGCTCCGTCTTCGAGGTCGAAGATCGCTGCCTGCGCGATGCCCGGCCGGACGACGAGCACGTCTCACCGACCGGGCGTGTCATGGAGGTGCTCTCCGAGCACAACTGCCAGGGCTGGCTCGAGGGGTATCTGCTCACCGGCCGCCACGGGCTGTTCGCGACCTACGAGGCATTCGCGATGGTGTCCGCGTCGATGGCGATCCAGCACGCCAAATGGCTGCAGCACGGACGCGAGCTGGCCTGGCGCGCACCGGTGGCATCGCTGAACGTCCTGCTGACCTCGACCTGCTGGCGCAACGACAACAACGGCTTCAGCCACCAGGGGCCGGGCCTGATCGACACGATGATCTCGATGAGCGGCAGCGTCGTCCGGGTGTACCTGCCGCCGGACGCGAACTGCCTGTTGTGGACGGCCGACCACTGCCTGCGCAGCCGCGACTATGTGAACCTCGTCGTCATCGACAAGCAGCCCGAGCTGCAATATCTCGACATCGACGCGGCCCGCGAGCACTGCGAGCGCGGCGCATCGGAGTGGGCGTGGGCGGGCAACGCGCTCGGACGCGAGGAGGCCGACGTCGTGCTGGCCTGCATCGGCGACGTGCCGACGCAGGAGACGATCGCTGCCGCGGCGCTGCTGCGCGAGCACGTCCCCGAGTTGCGCTTTCGCGTCGTCAACGTCGTCGACCTCATGTCGGTCGCGCCTCCGGACGTGCACCCGCACGGGATGTCCCGCGAGCAGTTCGCGGCGCTCTTCGGCGAGACGACCGACGTCGTGTGCGCCTTCCATGGCTACGCGCGCGCGCTGCACCAGCTCCTGCACGGACGACCGACCGCGAGCCGCTTCCACGTTCACGGCTACAGCGAACAGGGGACGACGACGACCCCGTTCGACATGGTCGTCCTCAACGAGATGAGCCGCTACCACCTGGCGCTCAACGCCCTGCGCTGCTCGCGCCGGATCGCGCCCGGAGCGCTCGCCCTGGAGCGTCTCTGCGAAGCGATGCTCATGCGTCACCACGCCTACATCCGCGAGCACCTCGAGGACATGCCCGAGGTTCGCGACTGGGTCTGGACCTAACGTGCGGGTCCTCGTCGTCAACGCCGGATCCAGCAGTCTCAAACATGCGCTCGTCGACGCAGAAAGCGACACGATCACGCTGCGCGGCGAACAGCGCTGGGAGCCCGGCGCGACCAGCGGCCGGCACGCGCGTGCGTTTGCGGCGGCGTTCGCGGAGGCGGGAGACGACGCCGACGCGGTGGGCCACCGCGTCGTCCACGGCGGCGCACGGTTCCGCGGTCCGGCGCGCATCGACGGTGACACCCGCGCCGCGATCGCACAACTCGCGCCGCTTGCGCCGCTTCACACACACGCGGCGCTCGAGGGCATCGACGCCGCCGCCGCAGCGCTGCCGGGGCTGCCCCAGGTCGCGTGCTTTGACACCGCGTTTCACCACACGCTCACGCCTGAGGCCGCGACGTACGCGGTGCCGCGCGAATGGACCGAACGCTTCGAACTGCGCCGCTACGGTTTTCACGGCCTGAACGTCGCGTGGTGCCACGAACAGGCGATACGGATTCTGGGTGCCGATCGCTGCCGGCGCCTCGTCGTCTGTCATCTCGGAAGCGGCAGCTCGGTCAGCGCCGTGCTCGACGGGCGCTCCGTCGACACGACTATGGGCTTCACGCCGCTCGAGGGCGTGCCCATGGCGACGCGCTCAGGATCGATCGACCCGGGGTTGATCCTGTACCTGCTGGCATCCGGCATCGACCGCGACGAGCTCGGCGACGCGCTCAACCACCGCTCCGGTCTCCTCGGCCTCGCGGGTCTGGCCGGGGTGCGCGACGTCGAGGCTGCCGCGATGGCCGGCAACGTTCGGGCTCAGCTCGCGCTCGATGTCCTCGTGCGCGGCGTGAGCGCCGCCGTCGCCGCGATGACCACGGCGCTGGACGGCCTCGACGCGCTCGTGTTCAGTGCCGGCGCGGGCGAGCGATCGGCCCTGTTACGCGAGACGATCTGTGCGCGCCTGCGCCATCTCGGCGTGGCCGTCGACTCGGCGCGCAACGTCCAGGACGCGGAACAGATCGCGGCCCGCGACGCGCCGGTTGCCGTCCTCGTCGTCCGCGCCGGTGAGGAGATCGTGATCGCTCGCGAAACCGCTCAGCTGCTGGACGTCACGCCGGCGGGGCGCAGGCGTCAGCGGCGGCCGGCGATCAGCTCGGCGTCGGCGCGAGCGACCAGCTGAGTCGCCGTCTCGTCGCGTACCAGTTCGGCGAACCCGGTACGGATGGCTCCGGCGTCGGAGGACGCGGCGAGATCGTGGGCGACGTCGCCAAGACGCCGGCGGGCGTCTGACAGGGTCATGCTGGACATCGCGCACAGAAACTCGTCACCGCCGAGGCGGATGATGAGATCATAGGAACGCAGGTGCGCTTGGATGTGCGTCACAACGCGTTTGAGTAAGTCATCACCGGCAGCGTGTCCCTGGCTGTCGTTGAGTGTCTTGAGCCCGACCACGTCGACGTAGGCGACGATGAGTGAATCGTCGGTGCGCCGGCAGCGGTCCAGTTCGTGGTCGAGGTCGGCGAGGCCCGCGAGGCGCGTGCGGGCTCCGGTCAGGACGTCGGTCTCGCTGATCGCGATCTGGCGTGCGAGCGCCTCGCGGTCCGCGAGCGCCTGTCGGCGGTCCCGGGAGCCCTGCTCACGATCGTCTGCGGCCGCCTGGCGGTCCCGGGCGCCCTGGGTGCGATGCTCGGCCGCCTGGGCGCGGTACCGCGCGGCGCGCGTGCGCTGCTCGCCTGCGCGGATATCGACGTCCGAGCTCGACACCGCAGGCCCGTCAAGCTCATCCTCGTACGCGGCGTCTTGCAGTGCCATCGCCCGATCTCGCGCGTCGGCGGCCTGGTCACGTATGAGCGCAGCGAGATCACGAGCGTGCGCACCGGCGTCGCGCTTGCTCGCGATATCAAGACGGTCTACCGCCGTCTGGTCGCGCTCACGGGACGTGCGCAGGCGAATATCGCGCGTGACATCGTGCTCGTGCGGATCGACGCCGTGCGCGAGGTCGCGATCACTCGCCGCCTGATCACGATCGGACGCGATCTGGTCGCGCTCAGCGCTCGACTGATCACGGTCGGCGCCGGTCTGATCAGCATCTGACAGCGTCTGATCGGTATCGGCGAGTGTCTGGTCGCCGTCCGCGAGCGTCTGCTCGTCTGCAGGCGGCGGCCACGGCGGGCCAACGCTCCCATGTAGTCCTTCGATCTTCCCGTTTTCGGGATGATCGCCTGACGGTGGCTCGGCCACGAGGGCCTCCAGACGGCGAGGCCGCGAGTCTCAAGAGATCCCCACGCCCCTCCAACGAATTGGACGTACGGAGCGTAGCGCAGTCAAACCCCCATTTTGACCGAACGCATGCCATCCGGGCGCCAGCGCCCTGGTCGCGTGAGCCGCGACATCGAGCAGGCCGAGCAGATGCTTGAGACGGTCGAGGCCGAACTGGCCGACGCGGAGTCGTGGTCGACCCCCGAGCGGTCGGCTGCGTCAACCGACCGTCACGCTTCTGCCAAGCGCGCCGTGGAGGAAGCCTTCGCGCGCTGGGAGGCCGCGGCGGGCTAGGAGTAGGTAACGGGCGGGTTGTTCAGGCGCCTGATGCACGGCCGCCCGCTGGACGAAGCGGCGGCGCGCGACGAACGACATCGATAGGAGAGAGGGGTGCGCCTGGAGCGGCAAATCCGATGGTCGTGTCGAATACAGGGGTGTATAGCGCCCGAAATTCGACACGCTGGTCTCGCGGACCGCTACTCCGAGCCAGC
>JAWVGM010000126.1:0-4716 GCA_033855075.1 Solirubrobacteraceae bacterium
GGCCTCGATCTCGCGAAGTACATGCACGACACGGTGTTCGCCGCGATGACCGAGGTCCGCACGGTCGCCGACAAGCTCGAGAAGCTCGTCGCGGACGACCTGTGGCCACTGCCGAAGTACTCGGAGATGCTGTTCATCAAGTAGCGCGCCGGCACCACCCCACGCCCCACCCGGAAGCCCCGCCTGCGCGGGGCTTCCGTCGTTTTGTTGCAAACGCGTCTGGTTCCGTAACACCGTCCACGCGACGATGGCCTCATGGCCCGAGGGGTGGATCCATTTGCTCCCTTCAGCGGGGAGCAAACGCCTCCACCCCCCGACATGCTGGTCTCGCTGAGAGCCGCCGAGCAGCAAGGACAGATCACGATCGCTCAGCTACGCGACTGCGGGCTCGAGCGCAACGCGGTCACGGTGCGCGTGCGCAACGGCTGGCTGCATCGCATGTACCGGGGCGTCTACGCGGTCGGGCACGCCGGCGTGACGCGCGATGGCCGCTTCATGGCGGCGGTGCTGGCCTGCGGCCACCGCGCGTACCTCAGCTGGTCCGCTGCGGGCATGCTGCTCGAGTACCTGCCGTGGGAGGAGCGCCTCCCGGAGGTGACGGTGGTCGCCACGAAGGCGCGAACGGTTCAAGGGGTCCGGGTGCATCGCGCGCGCTCGCTGCACTGGCGCGACGTCACGCACCACCACGGGATCCCCGTCACGTCTCCCGAGCGCACGCTGCTCGACCTCGCCACCGCGCTGCCGCCGGACGCGTTGCGCAGCGCCGCGCGGCGCGCGCAGGCCGCCTACCAGGTCAGCGTCCCGCAGCTGCTGGCGGTCATCGAGCGCTCCAACGGTCATCCCGGCACCGGCGCGCTGCGAGCCGTCATCGCCGACGGGTCGGCGCCGACACGCACCAAGCTCGAAGATCGCCTGCTCGACCTGCTCGACGGCGCGGGCATCGAGCGACCCGAGATCAACGCGTCCCTGCGCTTCAACGGCACCACGATCATCCCGGACTACCTCTGGCGCGACCGCAAGCTCGCGATCGAAGCCGACAGCGAGCGCTGGCACGAGCACAAGCTTGTCCGCGAGCACGACGCCGACAAACAGGCCGTTCTGGAAGCCAGCGGCTGGCGCGTCCTGCGTATCGATCACCAGCAGATGGTGCAGCGCCCGCAGCAGACGCTGGCCCGCATCCGCGCCGCGCTCTCCGCCACACTGTGACGCCCACCGACGGAACGAGCGAGGGAGGCGGGTGCGCATGGCTCAAGAGACGTGTCGTCATCGCGGGTGCACGTGCGCGGCGAGAAGCGACGGGTTCTGCTCGGACTACTGCGCCGGCCACGACGCCGGCGCCGGCGGCGAGGGCGACCTGTGCGCGTGCGGCCACGACGTGTGCGCGGCGCCGACGAAGAGCGAGAGCTGGGAAGCCGTCGGCGAGCTGGCGCCGGAGGGACGGTTTGTCACGGAGGAGCGCCCCCGCGACTGGTGACCGGCCCGATCGAGATCCGACCCGTCGATCCGACGCACCCCGACGCGCAGGCGTGCGTCCGGGCGTACTTCGCCGAGCTCGACCAGCGGTCGGAATCGGGCTTTGACCCAGCCGCCGGCATCTCCGCCGAGCCGCATGAGCTCACCCCGCCCGACGGGCGCTTCCTGATCGCGTACCTGGATGGCCAGGCCGTCGGCTGCGGCGCGGTGAAGCATCGCCCCGCGGCGCCCTCGGAGATCAAGCGGATGTGGGTGTCGAGCGCTGCCCGCGGCCGCGGCATCGCGCGCCGGCTGCTCGCCGAGCTGGAAGCAGACGCCGTGCGCGCGGGCGCGCCGGCGGCGCGGCTGGAGACCAACCGCGCGCTCGTGGAGGCGATCGCCATGTACCGCTCCGCCGGGTACGCGGAGGTGCCCGCCTTCAACGACGAGCCCTTTGCGCACCACTGGTTCGAGAAGCAGCTCGGCGCTTAGGGCGTGGCGACTCCCGCCTGCTCGGCCCCCAGCCCCGTCTCCGAGCGCACGTGCAGCTCGGCGAACTGGCGCTCATTGCCGCGCTCGGTCGAGAGCATCGTGCCCAGCCAGCAGCCGAGGAAGCCCAGCGGGATCGAGATGATCCCCGGGTTCGCGAGGTCGTAGAACGACAGTGCGCCGCCCTCCCCGTCGGGGCCCGGCCAGACCTTCGGCGAGATGATCACGAGCACGATCGAGCTCATCACGCCGAAGAGCACGCCGGTCACCGCGCCGGCCGTGTTGAAGCGCCGCCACGTCAGCGCGAGCAGCAGCGCCGGGAAGTTCGCGCTCGCCGCCACGGCGAACGCCAGCCCGACCATGAACGAGACGTTGAGTCCCGAGCCGCCGATGATCGCGATGGCGATCGCGATCGCGCCGATCGCGGCCGCCGCGAGCCGCGCGACCAGCACCTCCTCGTGCTCGGACTCGCGACCCTTGCGGATGACGTTGGACCACAGGTCGTGCGCCACCGCCCCCGACGCCGACAGCACGAGCCCGGCCACGACCGCGAGGATCGTCGCGAAGGCCACGGCCGCCACGACGGCGAGGAACAAGTCGCCGCCGAACGTGCCCTCGCCGCCGCCGAGGAACTGCGCGAGGTTCGGCGCCGCGAGGTTGCCGCCCTTGCCGGCCGCTTCGACGCCGCCCTCCCCCAGCAGCGCCCGCGCGCCGAAGCCGATGAACGTCGTCAGCACGTAGAAGCAGCCGATGATGAACATCGCCCACACGACCGACGATCGCGCCGCGCGCGAGTCCGGCACGGTGAAGAAGCGCATGAGGATGTGCGGCAGCCCGGCGGTCCCGAGGACGAGGGCGATCCCGAGCGAGACCGTGTCGATCGGGCTCGACAGGAACGTGCCCGGCCCGAGCGAGAACGTCGACTTGGCGGTCGTGTTTGCCTCGGCGCGGTTGAACAGCTCGATCGGACTGAAGCCGACGCGCTCGAGCACGAGCAGCGACATCACGAGGATCGCGGTCATGAGCAGGACGGCCTTGATGATCTGCACCCAGGTCGTCGCGAGCATCCCGCCGAAGATGACGTAGCAGAGCATCATCACGCCGGTGATGAGCACGGCGATCGCGAAGTCGATCCCGACGAGCGCCTGCACGAGCACCCCCGCGCCCACCATCTGCGCGATGAGGTAGAACGCCGCGACGGTCAGCGTGCCCATCGCCGCCGCGGTACGCGCCGGGCGCTCGCGCAAGCGGAAGGCGAGCACGTCGGCGATCGTGTACTTGCCGGCGTTTCGCATCCGCTCCGCCAGCAGGAACATCACCGTGAGGAACGCGACGAGGAAGCCGACCGAGTACAGGAAGCCGTCGAAGCCGAAGATGAAGATCAGGCCGGCGATGCCGAGAAACGACGCCGCGGACAGGTAGTCGCCGGAGATCGCGAGGCCGTTCTGGATACCCGAGATCGAGCGACCGGCGGCCCAGAAGACGTCGGCGCCGGTCATGCGCTTGGACGCCTGGTAGGTGACGACGAGCGTGATCGTGAGGACGATCGCGAAGATCACGAGGGCCTCGACGTTGGCGGCGGCGATCGTCATCGCACGGTCCCCTCCCGATCGGCCCCCGCCGCGGGCGACAGCTCGAGCGCACGCCGGCGAACCTTCTCGGCCAGCGGGTCGTACACCCGCTCCGAGCGGCGCAGGTACATGATTCCGAGCGCGAAGACCATGACGAACTGCGTCAGCGCGAGGCAGTAGCCGACCGTCAGCCCCTCGTAGACAGATCGCCCCATGAAGTCCGGCGCGTAGCCCGCGAGCAGGATGAAGCCGATGTACCAGGCAAGGAAGAAGACCGTGGCCGGCAAGACGAAGCGCCGGCGCGCCGCGATCAGCTCCCGGAACTCCGGTGACTGCTCCACCGCCACCCAGTCGACCCTCGGATCCGGTGCCGCCATGTCCTCCCCCTCTCACTTGGGTTGTGCCAATCCGCACACCTACCCCGCGTGCGCGGGGTGCGAACGGTCAGGGAGAGGTCGTCCTGTGCTACAGCGGCATCTTGCCGCGGCCGCGACGACCGGCGCGGCCGCTCTTGCCGATCGCCTTCGACGCGGTCTGAAACGGCTTGGCGAGCCAGTGGCCGAGCTTGCCGGGCGCCTTGCGGGCCCCGCGCTGACCCACGCCGACGGTCGACTGGCCCGCGCGCTCGGGGCCACGTGACAGGCGCGGGAACAGGAACGCGAGGACGAGGAGCACGACGCAGAAGGCGGCGACGCCGGCGATGATCATGCATCGCGGCGTACCCGGCGCACGACCGCGGCACGCGCCGGTAGACATACGATCGAGCCGCCCGTGCCCTGGCCATCCCGGAACCCCGAGGACTACCGCGCCTCGAGTCGCGCGACGACCCGGTCCGTCGCCTTGCGCCGCGCCGCGTGGGCACTCCTCGCGCTCTCGGTGATCCTCGGCGTGATCGCGACGTACTACGGGATCGGCGAGTCGGCCGAGTCGCAACCGAACGCCGCCGCCGGCCGGGCCGCGGACGTGCTGTGGATCTGCGCCGGGGTCGCGTTCGTGGTGTGCGTGCCCGGCGCCCTGTGGAGCGACAGCGAGCGCAGACGCGGGCGGTAGGGCGGGCTGCGAAGCTTGCCCGCGTGCCCGAGCCTCTGCGCCGCGTGACCGCCACGCGCTACGTCGCGCCGCTGCGCGAGGGCGGCTCGCTGCCCGGCCTGCTCGAGGCCGACGACGACGGCATGTACGTCACGAAGTTCACGGGCGCCGGCCA
>JAWVGM010000127.1:0-2691 GCA_033855075.1 Solirubrobacteraceae bacterium
CAAGGCGCCCGCCGCCGCCCGCGCGCTGCCCAAGCTCGCCGATCGCGCCCGCCAGGAGGAATGGTCCTATGAGCAGTTCGCGGCGGTGCTGTTGAAGACCGAGACCGACAGCCGCGACAGCCACGGCGGTCAAGCCCGCATCAAGGCCGCACGCTTCCCGGCACGCAAGACCTTGGAGGAGTTCGACTTCGCCTTTCAGACCTCCGTGCGGCGCGACAGCGTGCTGCATCTCGGCCAACTGGACTTCCTTGCCGGCAAGGAGAACATCGTGCTGCTCGGACCACCCGGTCTTGGTTCACGGTGCTTCCTTTCGATCATGGTTGAGCAAACAGTCCAAGGTCGTCGGCGGGAACTTCGATGCGAAGGCCACTTCGGCGGCCCTGGGTGACCTCGATCGCGCGGCGCTCGCCGCGTTGGACCTGATGCAACACGGTCTGGCGAGCGACGCCTAGGCGCTTGGCGGCCTCAGCGAGCGGCACGAACCCGTCGGGAATGGTGGGGACGAAGCGCGCGCGGATCTCAGCGGTGAGTCGGATGCGCCAGGGCGCGTTGGGGGTCGTCTGCTCGCCGGGCAGCAGACCGTCGCGTAGCCAGCGACGGATCGTGAACGTCGAGACCTCGAGCTGCGCGGCGGCGTCCTGGATCGTCACGAGCTCGCTGGCGGGATCTGGTGGCGGTGCCGCGGGAATCCGGGCTCGGAAGCGTGCGCCTTGCACGCGCGCGCGGGTGAACGGCAGGCCGGATCCGGTGCGTCGGCCTTGGCGGTTGAGGATCGCTGCGATCTGCTCGTCGGGATGGTGAGCTGCGAGCCGGCGGATCAGGTCGATCGTGTCTTCGGCGAGCTGGCGCTGACTGGGGCCGGTGCGGATCAGGCGCACCTGCAGCTCGGTCCGGGTGCCGCCTTCCCAGAACACTTCGACGTCGGCGCGGTGCTCGTCGCGGTCGATCGTCACGACGACCTCGCTGATGAGCGCGCGCAGCAGTTCCTTGCGATCGCGCTGCGTCGTCGTCCTCGCGTTCCACAGCCTCGGCAGGTTCCGCGCGACCTGCGCCAGCGATTCGCGCTCAGCGTCAGAGAGCGGCGCTGGGCGAGCTCGGTCAAGGGCGGCGAGCGAGCGCTGCTCGCGCTCGACCGCGCCGAGCGCGGCCTCCAGCCCGCGTTCGAGGGTGCGAGCGACGAGGCGGTGCTCGGGCTCGCACGCATCGAACTGTCGGCGCGCGCGGCCGGCCTCAAACTGCGCGCGCTCCAGCGCGAGGCGCTGCCCCGAGACGCGCGCTTGGTGCTGGTCGGTGAGCTCGCCGATCGCGCCGGCGGTCGCTGCGACGGCCGCTGGCGTGACGGCGTCCAAGAACGCGTCGGCGACGGCGTGATCAAGGCGGGTGCCGCCGAGCGAGCCGCAGATCCGTCCGGTCGCGTGCGAAATGTGCCCGACCGAGCACAGGTAGCGCGGAACGTTGCCGTTCGTTCCGGAGTAGGCGACCTGCATCCGGCGGCCGCAGCGCCCGCAGCGGATCAGGCCCTGCAGCAGCGCGTTGCCATGGCCGGCGGCGCCGCCGCCCTCACCGCGCGGCCTCACGTTAGACCGCAGCCTGGCGCGCGTGGTGAGGTACTCATCCCAGCAGACATAGCCAGGATGGTGGTCGGGCAGGCAGACAGACCACTCGTCGACTGCCAGCTCGACCGTCTTGATGCGGATCTCGCCGTCGGTGCCGATGCGCTTCTCCTGACGCGTTCTGCCAAACGCGAACGTCCCGGCATACGCGGGGTTCGTCAAGAAGTCGTGGACGGCGCCATAGCTCGGGCGCGCCCAGCGGATGCGGCGCTGGCCGACCGTTCGACGCGGCAGCTTCTGGCCGTCGGCGATCAGCTCCATCAAGACCTGGCGCGCCGAGCCCAGCTGGCGCCACAGCGCGAACACCCGCTCGATCGCGTGACGGACCTCCTCATCGGCACACAGCACGATCCGGTCGTCGTCGTCGCGGTCAAGGCCGACGGGCAGCGCCAGGCGCAGCTCACCGCGCTGAGCCTTGTTGCGCAGCCCGCCATCCAGCCGCGCGCGGATCAAGTGCAGCTCCGCCTCGCTCATCGTGCCCTTCAGGCCGAGCAGCAACCGATCGTTGAAGTCCTGCGGTGAGTACACACCGTCGGCGTCAGCGATCAGCGTTGCCGTCAGCGCGCACAGATCCAGCAGCTGATGCCAGTCCGCCGACGAGCGCGCAAACCGTGACACCTCAAGCGCCAACACGATCCCGACATGACCGAGGCCGACCTCGGCGACGAGCTCTTTGAAGCCCAGCCGCCCGTCGGTGCTCGAGCCCGATCTGCCGGTGTCTTCGTCGACGACGCTGACCGCAGCGGCCGGCCAGCCCAACTCGACGGCGCGCTCACGCAACGCGTACTGGCGCGCGGCGGACTCCGTGTTGCGCTCGACTTGATGCAGCGTGGACTGACGCACATACACGACCGCGCGTCGCCGCCGCTGCACTTCGGTGATCTTCGCGCGGTCACTCATCGCGCTCGCCCTCCACCAACCGCGCGAGCAGCCGCGCCAAGACCAGCGTCACGCGCTGCTGCACGGCCGGCGGCAGCGTCTCCCACACCGCCGCCGCGGCGATCGTCTTCTCGTCGGTCGACAACGCCAGCTGCCCCGCCATCAGCGCCTCCGTTTTCCACGCAGGCTGCGCCGTTGA
>JAWVGM010000128.1:0-3937 GCA_033855075.1 Solirubrobacteraceae bacterium
AGCGCGCGATCAAGCGCCTCAAGGTCGTGTCCGCGTTCCGCGAGTCCGACAACAAGCCGGACTGGATGGTGCTCGACGCGATCCCGGTCATCCCGCCGGAGCTGCGCCCGATGGTGCAGCTGGACGGTGGCCGCTTCGCGACCAGCGACCTGAACGACCTCTACCGGCGCGTCATCAACCGGAACAACCGCCTCAAGCGGCTGCTCGACCTCGGCGCGCCCGAGATCATCGTCAACAACGAGAAGCGGATGCTGCAGGAGGCCGTCGACGCGCTCTTCGACAACGGCCGCCGCGGTCGCGCCGTCACGGGCCCGGGCAACCGGCCCCTGAAGTCGCTCTCCGACATGCTCAAGGGCAAGCAGGGCCGCTTCCGCCAGAACCTGCTCGGCAAGCGCGTCGACTACTCCGGCCGTTCGGTGATCGTGTCGGGCCCGACGCTCAAGCTGCACCAGTGCGGCCTGCCGAAGCTGATGGCCCTCGAGCTCTTCAAGCCGTTCATCATGAGCCGGCTCGTCGAGCGCAAGGCCGTGCAGAACATCAAGGCGGCCAAGAAGATGGTCGACTCGATGGTGCCCGAGGTCTGGGACGTGCTCGAGGAAGTCATCGCCGAGCATCCGGTGCTGCTCAACCGCGCACCGACACTGCACCGCCTGGGCATCCAGGCCTTCGAGCCGATCCTGGTCGAGGGCAAGGCCATCCAGGTGCACCCGCTCGTCTGCCACGCCTTCAACGCCGACTTCGACGGCGACCAGATGGCGGTGCACCTGCCGCTCTCGGTGGAGGCTCAGGCCGAGGCGCGCATCCTGATGCTCTCGAGCAACAACATCCTCTCGCCGGCACACGGCAAGCCGCTGGCGACGCCGACCCAGGACCTGGTCATCGGCCTCTACTACCTGACCTCCACGATCGACGCGGACCTCGAGTCGATCGTGCCCGGCAAGGATGTCCCGCTGCGCCTCTTCGGCGCGACGGACGATGTCCAGATCGCCGTGCACGAGGGCGAGCTCGGGCTCCAGGAGACGATCTGGTACCGGCGCCCGTCGACGCTCGAGAAAGTCGTCACCACAGCCGGCCGCGTGTTCTTCAACAGCGCGGTCGAGGAAGCTCTCGTGGAGGCGATGGGCGACGAGTTCGACGCCGCCAACCACGAGTGGGTCAACACGACGATGCGCAAGAGCGAGATCAGCGACTACGTCTCGCGTCTCGTCGACGTCTACGGCGCGAGCCAGGTGGCTCCGGTGCTGGACGCCGTCAAGGATCTCGGCTTCCGCTACGCCACCCAGGCCGGCGTGTCGATCTCCAAGAACGACATCGTCACGCCGGACGCCAAGGGCGGCATTCTCGAGCGCATCGAGAAGGAGGTCGCCGATGTCGGCGACCAGTACCAGTACGGCCTGATCACCGACTCCGAGCGCCACGAGAAGGTCGTCGTCCTGTGGGGCCGCGCGACCGACGAGGTCGAGGTCGCCATGCGCGACAGCATGTGGAAGCTCAACCCGATCTACATGATGGCCCACTCGGGCGCACGCGGATCGTTCAAGCAGATCCGTCAGCTGGCCGGCATGCGCGGCCTGATGGCGAATCCGAAGGGCGAGATCATCGAGCGCCCGATCAAGGCCAACTTCATGGAGGGCCTCTCGGTCCTCGAGTACTTCATCTCGACCCACGGTGCGCGCAAGGGCCTTGCGGACACCGCGCTGCGCACCGCCGACTCCGGCTATCTCACGCGCCGCCTCGTCGACGTGTCGCAGGACGTGATCATCCGCGAGGACGACTGCGGGACCGATCAGTCGATCGAGGCCCAGCTCTACCGCAACGGCCGCCCGAACAGGGCGCTCGTCGGTCGCGTGCTGGCCGACGGGATCGAGCTCGACGGCGAGAAGGTGGCGCCGAACACGCCGCTCAGCGGCGAGATCTACGCCCAGCTGCTGGCCGAGCACGACGATGCGTCCGACCTCCGCCTGCGGGTGCGGTCGGTGCTCAAGTGCGAGGCCGAGGTAGGGGTCTGCCGTAGCTGCTACGGCTTCAGCCTCGCCACGGGCGAGATGAGCGAGATCGGGGACGCGGTGGGGATCATCGCGGCCCAGTCGATCGGCGAGCCGGGCACCCAGCTCACGATGCGGACGTTCCATGAGGGCGGCGTCGCCGGCTCCGACATCACGCACGGCCTGCCGCGCGTCGTCGAGCTGTTCGAGGCGCGCAACCCGAAGGGCGCCGCGGTGCTCGCCCAGGTCTCGGGCGTCGTCACACGCGAGGACACCGAGCGCGGCGCGAAGATCACGATCACGCCGGACAACGTCGCGAACGGCGACGAGGACGGCGCCGTCGAGGAGCTCTATCAGCTGCCGCGGCGGACGATCGTGCTCGTGCGCACGGGCGACCGCGTCGAGCGCGGGCAGCCGCTCATGGAGGGTCCGCTCAATCCGGCCGAGCTGCTCTTCCTGCGGCTCGACGATCCGACCGTCACGGAGCTCTACATCGTGGCCGAGGTCATGCGCGTGTACGAGTCCCAGGGCGTGGAGATCAACGACAAGCACATCGAGCTGATCGTCCGCCAGATGCTCAAGAAGGCCCGCGTCGACGACGCCGGCGATACGCGCTTCCTTCCCGGCCAGCTGGTCGATCGCGCACGCATCCTGCGCGAGAACCGGCGCGTCGAGGAGGAGAAGAG
The DNA here is from genome assembly GCA_033855075.1 of Solirubrobacteraceae bacterium. Taxonomy (GTDB): domain Bacteria; phylum Actinomycetota; class Thermoleophilia; order Solirubrobacterales; family Solirubrobacteraceae; genus CADCVQ01. The sequence goes on from JAWVGM010000128.1 coordinate 2,672, forward strand.
CGGGGAGACGGCCCAGTGGGAGCCGGTCATCCTGGGCATCACCAAGGCATCGCTCGCGACCGAGAGCTTCCTCTCCGCGGCCTCCTTCCAGGAGACCACCAAGGTGCTCACCGATGCGGCCATCGAAGGCAAGATCGATCGCCTCAACGGACTCAAGGAGAACGTGATCATCGGCAAGCTGATCCCGGCCTCCACCGGTCTGCGTGCGTATCGGCGCATCGAGATCACGCCGGGCGAGGGCGCCGAGCTCTACGACCGCGATCGGCTGCTCGCCGACGTCGCGGCGCAGATCACGGTCGACTCCGAGTCCGAGGCGCTGATCTTCGGCCCCGACGCCGAGTTCGGCTTCGGGGACGGGGCGCCCGCCGAAGAGGAGTAGGAGCACGAGATCCGCTGATCCAGGCTGAGCACGCCGGAAGGGCCGTCCATCGGGGCGGCCCTTCCGCGTTTTCGGGGGCGCGCGAGCGCGAGCCCTAGATCGCCGGAACAACTTCCGCCGATTTCTCCCGAGAGATCCCTACTCCTGCGGGACCCGGGCAATCGGGACTTCTGCCCCGGCGGCCCCGAGCGCATGCTTCGGCATGCGTCGGGCCGTCCGGACGGGGCTGCAGCGTTTTCCGCGTATTTGCGGGCATCTCTCATCGGTGCTGGCGTCCGATCACACTTCCGGGATCACATGTTCGGAGGACGTTCAGACTGCTTGCAGAGCGGGTCCCCATGCGGTACAAACGCCGTGTCGATGGTTCGAGGATCGTCTCCCGGGCGACCTCGGATGCAGTCCCGGGAACCGGAAGGAGCGTCAATGAAAGACGCACACGGCTGGGCCCATGGTTGGGCCCACGGCTGGGCCCATGGCTGGGCCCACGGCTGGTAACACAGCCGCTGAGCTGTAGGATCGCGACGGCCGGTGCTTGCACCCGCCGTCGCAGCTTTTCGCAGGGGTTGGCGGCGCCGCGTCGTAGACGGAGAGGGTGCCGCCGCGCGACCTCGCGCGCCCTGCGCCGCCTGCCTTGAGTACACGTGTGAGCCGATTCCTCCGCACCCCCTGGCGCAGCCGCAGCGCTGCCCGCGCCGTCGACAGCGTCTCCCTCGCGACCGGCGTCGCCCTCGCGCGGGCACTCGCGGCTTTCGACCGCGAGACCGCGGAGCACTCGGCCGCGGTCGCGCTCTACGCGCGTGACGTCGCGCTGCAGCTCGGGGCCGACGCGGACTCCGCCGCCGCGATCCAGCTCGGCGCGCTCGTCCACGACGTGGGCAAGCTCTCCA
>JAWVGM010000129.1:0-4333 GCA_033855075.1 Solirubrobacteraceae bacterium
GCGCTTCTGCGGGCGCGAGGTCGAGCTGGCGCGCGTCGCCCCGGCCGACTTCACGATCGACCAGTACCACCCAGACCAGGAGAACCTCGACCCCCAAGGACATCGAGACGAGCTGACCGACACAAAGCTCGGCATGGCGCTGTTCTCGGAGATCGGCCAGCCCTCCCCTGTCCCCGAGGGCTCGTTCTTCGACGTGTTCCCGATCAGCTTGATGACGACGTCCACGCTGAATCACCTCCGCGAGCTCGAGCCGCGCAGCGAGTTCGATCTCCGCCGCTTCCGGATGAACGTCATCGTCGACACCCCAGAGCACGGATTCGTCGAGAACTCGTGGCTCGCCCGCGCGCTCGCCGTCGGCGACGACGTGACGCTGGCCGTCGCGATGCCCGACCCCCGCTGCGTCATGACGACCGTTGCGCAGGAGGGCCTCGAGCGGGACCCGAGCATCCTCAAGGCCCTCGCGAAGCACAACCGACTTGACGTGGCGGGCGGTGGGCTGTACCCGTGCGCGGGCGTCTACGCCGTCGTCGCGTCGCCGGGCACACTGCACACCGGCGACCGCGTCGCGATCCACGGAACCTCTTGACGAGAGCGCCTCACGCGCGCGACCTCCGAGCCGAGCCTCCGCCGCCGCTGACCCCCGCGGCCGCCGCCGCGGGCTGTCGCGACTACTACTCCACGACGCCGATCGGATTCCTCACGGGGCCCGAGCCACTGTCCCCGTGCCAGTGGGACCTGAAGGTCTCCCACGCGGGCAGAGGCGGCTCGTACGCCGTGAACCGTGGCGAGGGCGCGACCGTCGGCGTCATCGACACCGGCCTCGATCTCGACCATCCCGACATCAAGCCGAACCTCAGCCTGGCGAAGTCCTGTTCGTTCGTGACGCCCACGACACCGACGTCGGTCCCCGCCGAGCAGGCCACCTCGTGTGCCGACAAGGCCAAGGTCCAGGACAACAACGGTCACGGAACCCATGTCGGCGGGACCATCGCGGGCGCGATCAACGGCATCGACATCTCCGGCGTCGCCCCGAGCGCCACGCTCGCGGGCCTGCACGCGGGCACGGCCGAGGGCTACTTCTTCACGCAGCCCGTCGTCGACGCGCTCGTGTGGGCGGGCGATCACCACATCGACGCCGTGAACATGTCGTTCTTCGTCGACCCCTGGCTGTTCAACTGCAGGGACGACGCCGATCAGCGCGCGATCATCCTCGCGGTCAAGCGGGCGTCCGCCTACGCCGCCGACCGAGGCGTCGTCCAGATCGCGGCGTCCGGCAACGAAGGCAACGACCTCGATCACCCGACGACCGACACGATCTCGCCCGACTATCCGGTGGGCAGCGGGACGACGCGCGACGTCAGCCACGGCTGCCTCGTCATCCCGCAGCAGCTCCCGCACGTCGCCAGCACGTCGACGATCGGCCCGATGATCCAGCTGTCGTTCTATTCGAACTACGGCTTCACGGACGTTCAGTTCACCGCGGCCGGGGGCTCGTCGAGCCAGGCGCCCAACCCCTACGGGCGCGTCCTGAACGCCTACTCGGCGACCGCGGCGCTCGCAGCGGACGACCCCATCGTCGTCAATGGGCGGCGCGTCGAGGATTGCGCGCACATGGAGGGCAGCGCGTGCACGCGCTACGTGTGGATCCAGGGAACGTCCATGGCCTCACCGCACGTGACCGGGGTGGCGGCGCTCGTCCGCTCGGCGAACCCGTCGCTCTCGCCGGAACAGGTCGTGAAACGCATCAGAAGGACGGCGATCGAGCTGTCGTGCCCGGCCACTCCCGACCCGGCGTTCGCCGTTGATCCGAGCACAGCCCCGACGTGCCAGCGGAGGGGCAGCGGCGAGACGAACTTCTACGGCGCGGGCCTCGTCGACGCTCTCGCCGCCGCCGGCGGCTGACTCAGCTCGCGAGCGCGAGCGCCCGCCGGTCCGCCTGGAACTCCTGGCTGACCTCGACGAGGATGTCGAGCATCGCCTGGGCGGCGGGTGAGACGTAGCCGCCCGCGAGCGTCGCGGCGAGGATGCGGCGCACGGGCGCCGGCCCTTCGAGCTGGCGGATCGCGACGTCCTCGCGGACCGTATAGAGCGCGAGGTCCGGGATGAAGCACACGCCCACACCGGCCGCAACGAAGCCCTGGATCGCCGTGTAATCGTCGGACTGGAACGCCACGCGCGGCTCGAAGCCGGCCGACTGACAGGCCCGCAAGAGGATCGCGCCATCGGGGCACGTGCCGGTCGTCCCGAGGATCCAGGACTCGTCGGCGAGGTCGGTGAGCTTCACGCGCGACGTGCGCAGCGCGACCGGATGACCGCACGGCACGCAGACGTAGAGCGGATCGTCGAGCAGGCACTTCACGTCGAAGCCCTTGTCCTCGATCGGGTCGAAGGTCGCCTCGAGCGTCACCGCGATGTCGCAGTCCCCCGCCCGCAGGCACTCCAGGCTCTCCAGCGGCTCGCGCGGCTCGAGCGTGACCTCGACGCCGGGATGCTCCTCGCGGAAGCGGCCGATGGCCCGCGGCGCGATCGTCGCGCCCGCGGACGGGAAGGAGACGAGCCGCAGGCGACCGCCCCGCGCGCCGGCGATCGCGTCGAGCTCGGCCTCGGCATCGTCCAGCCGGGCGAGGATGACATCGGCGTGCGCGACGAGTGCGCTGCCGGCCTCCGTCAGGCGCACGCCGCGCGCCCCGCGATCCACGAGCATCGCGCCGGCTTCACGCTCGAGCGCCGCGATCTGCTGGGAGACGGCCGACTGCGTGTACGCCAGCGACTCGGCCGCGGCGGAGAAGGAGCCGCGCGCCGCGACCTCCCTGAGCACTCTGAGGCGCTTCACATCGAGCATTAGCTGAGCTTATCGCTCGTGCCTCCAAATGTCATTTGTGCTTCTGGCCTCACGTTGGGAGAGTTGATCTCGTTGAAAGAGAAGAACGAGAGGAACGCTCCGATGCTCACCAAGAAGCCCATCATCATCAGACACTCCACGGATGCGGATTCCGACACGCTGCGCGACCTCGCGGCTCTCGACAGCCGCAAGCCGATGAGCGAGCGCGCCCTCATCGCCGAGGTCGACGGCAGGCCGCACGCCGCGGTCGATCTCGCCGACGGGAGCATCGCGGCCGACCCGTTTGCCCCCACCGCGGAGCTCGTCGAGCTCCTGCACCTGCGCGCCGCGAACCTCATGTCCGTGACTCCCCCCGCACGGTACCGCGGCCGCATCCCCCGGCCCGCCCGCTTCGGGCGGACTGCCGACGCCCGCTGCTGACGTCCCACATACGGCCGGCGCCCGTTTCTGACAGGAAGCGCGGGCGCCGGCCGCGGGCGGGCGCGTGCATGATGAGATAGCCCGATCGCGGCCACGAGCTTCACATGGCAGGACGGCGAGCGGGTGGTCCTTTTCGGGCGCGGAGCGATCGCTGCCGCACCCGAGCTGCTCGGCGAGGGCTACGCGCTGCTCACGACTGTGCGCGCGCGGGAGATGGCACCGGAGCTGGCCGAGCGGGCCTACGAGATCCACGAGGTTCCCTCGGGCCGGGTCGACGAGATCGCGGCCGCCCTGCTGCCCGACGTTCGCGGCGTGCTCCTCGTGGCGCTCGGCGGCGGGCGCGTGATCGACACCGCCAAGGCGATCGCCGCGTCCATCGACCCCGCGACTGAGGAGCGACCGCGCGTCGCCGCCGTCCCGACGACGCTGAGCGCGGCCGAGATGACCCGCGTGCATCGCCGCGCGGCCGGCGCCGACACCTCGCTGCCCAGCGCGCGCCCGGACATCGTCATCAACGATCCCGCCCTCAGCGCGTCTCAGCCGGCCACGGCGCTCGCGGCGAGCGCCGCCAACGCGCTCGGCCACGCGATCGAGGGGCCCGCGACGATCCGCTGCAGCCCGGTCCCGGCGCTCGCCGGTCACGAGGCCGCACGCCTCATCGCGAGCGCGTACGAGCACCGCAGCGAGCCCGAGCGCGACGACCTCGCGCTCGCGGCGCTGCTGGCCGGCTACGCCATCGACGCGTGCAGCTACGGCCTGCACCACGTGATGTCACAGACGCTCGCACGCGTCGCGGGCGTCGGTCACGGGCACGCGAACGCGGCAATGCTCCCCCACACGATCCCCGCCCTCTGGAGCCGCGGCGCCACGGGAGCCGGCGCGTACGCCGACCTCGCGCGCGACCTCGCCGCGCGGGCCGGTGCCTCGCACCTGCGCGCGCTGGGCGTGACCGACGTTCAGCTCGACGCGTGCGCGGACGTCGCCGCCGAGCGGGCAGACCTCGACCTGACACCACCGCGCCCGACCCGCGATGAGCTTCGCGCCGTGTACGCCGCCGCCGCCTGACCGAGC
>JAWVGM010000130.1:0-9712 GCA_033855075.1 Solirubrobacteraceae bacterium
TCGGAGATCCTCACGTTCGAGGAGATCGCCCGGCTTGTGGGCCTGCTCGCGCAGATGGGCGTCGCCAAGGTGCGCCTGACCGGCGGCGAGCCGCTCGTGCGCCGGCAGTTTCCGCTGCTGGCCTCGATGCTGGTCGGCCTGCCCGACGTGCACGAGGTCTCGGTGACGACCAACGGCTTCCTGCTCGAGCGCGACGCCGCAGCGCACGTCGAGGCCGGCATCAACCGCTTCAACGTGTCGCTCGACTCGCTCCAGCGCGACCGCTTCTTCGAGATGACCCGGCGCGACGCGCTGCCGCGGGTGCTCCGCGGCCTCGAGGTCCTCGCCAGCTTCCCGGAGGCGCATCCGATCAAGATCAACGCGGTCGGGCTGCGCGACTTCACCGAGACCGAGGTCATCCCGATGGCGGAGTTCGCGCGAACGCATCCCTACGAGGTCCGGTTCATCGAGTTCATGCCGCTCGACGCCGACCACAAGTGGGATCCCAAGAGCGTGCTCACCGGCGACGAGATCCGCGCGGCGATCCACGCGGAGTACCCGCTCGAGGCCGAACCGCGTGAGCCGTCCGCGACGGCCAGGCTGTACCGCTTCGCCGACGGGCAGGGGAAGATCGGCTTCATCAACCCGGTGTCCGAGCCCTTTTGCGGCGACTGCGACCGCATCCGCGTGACCGCGGAGGGCAAGCTGCGCACCTGCCTGTTCAGCCTGAACGAGACCGACCTGCGCGAGCCGCTTCGGTCCGGCGCCACCGACGACGAGATCGAGCAGACGATCCGCGACGCCGTCTGGCGCAAGGAGCTCAAACACAACGTCAACGACCCCGGCTTCACCCAACCCCACCGCACCATGAGCCAGATCGGCGGCTGACCAGGCGGGATTACTCCGATCGGAGCACGACCGCGGGCTGACTGCGCGCGGCCGTCAGAGCCGGTACGAGCGCGATGAGGGCGGCGACCAGCAGGGCGGCCGGCGCGATGAGGAGCACGAGCCCGATCGGCACGACGGGGTCCGGGACGACGCCCAGCCCGTCGGCAAAGACCCGCCAGGCCCAGCGGCCGCCTGCGACGCCGGCGGGGATGCCGATGAGGGCACCGATCGCGACGATCGTCGCTGCCTGCCACGCGACCATGCGGGAGATCTGCGCTCGCCGGACGCCGAGCACCTTGAGGATCGCGAGATCGCGCTGGCGCCGGCGCATCGAGGTCAGCAGGGCGTGGAGCACGGTGACGACGGCGATGAGCGCGAGTAGGCCGGCGAGCACGGTCGGCATGCTGTCGACGCGGTTGAAGTTCACGACGTCCGCGGGCTTCGCGCCGCTGTCAGCGGTGACGCCGGCGCCCGAGAGGCTGGCCAGCGCCTGCTTTCTGTCCGCACCCTCCTTGAAGCGCACGAAGAAGAAGTTGCGCGCCGCCTGCGGCACGAGCTCCCTGTAGCCGTCGAACGTGAGCATCGCGCCGTGGCCGAGCAGGCCGTGCGCCCCGACGACGTCGGAGATGACGCCCTCGCCCACGACGCGCATCCGGCGCGAGCTCTTGCCGGCGCTGACGCGGACGATGTCGCCGACCGCCGTGCCCGTCTCGTCCAGGGTCTTCGACGACAGCAGGATCTCACCGGCCGCGGCCGGCGCGCGACCCTCGACGACGGTGGGCTCGATCGAGCCCTGCGCGCGCTCGAGGGCAAGCAGCCCGACGCGGTGACCGTCGACCGCTACGTCCTTGACCGTGCCGCCCGCGAACGCGGCGACGAACCGGTCCTTCTCGAGCTCCGGGTAGGCCTGCTTGGCGACGTCCGGGCTGAAGCCGTCGCCGAACTCCGCATCCCACGTCTGCCCGAAGAGCGCCGGCGTCCGCACGAGGCGATCGAGGCTCGCGCCGAAGGTGAGGGCCATCGCGATCGCCGCCATCGCGACGGCGACGCCCGCGAGCGTTGAACGCACGGGCACCGCCGTCTTCCCGCGGCCCGGCTCGAGCGCCATCCGCACGCCCACGGCGATCGTGAGCGCGAACCCGGCGCGGGCGAGCCGGCTCGACAGCGTCGAAGCGCGCCGCGACCCAGCGGCGACGTCCTCGGAGCGGCGCGCGGCGAGCCAGGCGGACAGGACGCTCACCGTGACGAGCAGGACGAGCGTGAGACCGATGCCGGCGGCGATGATCGACACGTCCACCGACACGCCCGGGTCCGGCTCGGCCTTCCGCGCGACCGCCCCGACCGGTGCGATCGGGGAGAGCGCGATCGCGACCCCTACCGAGACCAGCGCACCTGCGCCGGCGATCGCGGCCGCCCGCGCCGCGGCAAGCCCGACGAACTGCCGGCTCGTCATGCCGATCGCCCGCAGCGCCGGATAGTCCAGCGACTCCTGGAACGTCTGCCGTGCGACCGCCTGGCCGAGCGCGAGCAGCGCGACGAACGCCGCGAGCCCCGCGAGCAACCGCAGCGCCGCCGCCTGCACGTGGACGCCGCGCTGGACCTCGTCGACAAAATCGCCGCGCGCCCCGAAACCGACTTCTTCCCCGCGCGCCAGCGGCTGGACGCTCTGCGTGAACCGCGCGACGTCGGACTGACCGCGCTCGAGGTAGACCGCGAAGGTCGGGCTGCGCGCCACCCTGGCCGCGTGCGCGCGATAGAAGGCGGAGGTGAGCTGGACCTCGGGGTAGTTCGCCGTGGCGGTCGAGAACACTGCGGAGATCCCGACGACCCGGAACGTCATGCGCGGACCGGTGGTCCGGAACTTCGTCGGGTCGCCGGTGTAATCGATGAACGCCTGCAGCTGGTCGGCTCCCGCGAAGTTCGCCGTGAACGTGCTCCCGACTCGCAGCCCGAGCATCCCCGCCGCCTCCTCGTCGGCGACCGCCTCGTCGAGCCGGGCCGGGTCGGCGCGCCGGCCGCGCAGGATCGCCGGGGCGTCGCGCGTGCGCCCGACGCTGGCGTCGGCACTCGCGATCAGGCCGGCGGCGCCGACGTCCAGCGGGCGGCCGCGGTCGGTCTGGCCCGTGAAGAAGAAGTTGTCGCTGCGATACGCGTAGGCGACGTGCGCAAGTCGCCGGATCCGGTCGAAGTCGAGGCTGGAACGGCCGAACTGCGAGATCGTCACGTCGCTGAAGTTCGCAGCCGCCGCCGAGCGCGGCACCGCGGTCTCGGTGCGCCGCGCGCCCGCCGCGGCGGCGATCACGAGCCCCGCGGACACGCCGACGAGCAGCGCCAGGCCGAGCCAGCTTCGCCAGTGCGCGCGGCACTCGGCTCGCAGGCGGAGCAGCAACTCAGACCACGTGACCGTCGCGCATCTGCACGATCCGATCGGCGGCTGCGGAGACGGCCGGGTCGTGGGTGACGAGCAGGATCGTCTGCCCGCCCGCACGCAGCCGGCCGAGCAGATCGAGCACGTCGCCGGCGCCTTCGGAGTCGAGCGCCCCGGTCGGTTCGTCGGCCAGGAGGATCGTCGGCTCGTTGGCGAGCGCCCGGGCAATCGCCAGGCGCTGGCGCTGCCCGCCGGACAGCACGGCGGGGATGTCCGCGGCCTTGTCCGCGAGCCCAAGAAGATCGAGCAGCTCGTGCGCCCTGACCCGGCTCGCGCGCCGCGACGCGCCGGCGACGACGGCCGGCAGCATGACGTTCTCGAGCACGGTCATGCGATCCAGGAGGTTGTAGAACTGGAACACGATCCCAATGTGCTCCCGGCGCATGAGCGCCAGCGCGTTCGCGTCCTTGCCTGCGAGCGACTCGCCCGCCACCGCGATCTCGCCGTCGTTCGGGCTGTCGAGCCCGGCCACCAGGCCGAGCAACGTCGACTTGCCGCACCCAGACGGGCCGGTCAGCGCGCAGAACTCGCCGCCGCCGACGATGAGCGACATGCCGCGCAGCGCGCGGACCGGCGCCAGCTCCGCCTGGTACGTCCTGACGACCTTCGCGACGGCCAGCACCGGCTCCAAGCGTCCTCCGATCATCCGTGGCTCGAGAGCGCGATCGTGGCAGAGCCTCCTGCGCGGCGCAATCCGGGCGGGACCCTCGGTCTCGTCGATCCCCCTGCAATTGGTTTCACGACGCGAAGGACCAGCGCGGAGCGCAGCCAGATACACATCGCTACGCGACGGACGGACGAGCTGCAGCAGACGATCCGCGACGCGGTCTGGCGCAAGGAGCTCAAGCACAACGTCAATGACGTCGGTTTCAAGCAGCCACGTCGTGCGATGCGTCAGATTGGCGGATAGACGGGGGAACGCCGTCCGGCGCGCGCATGATGACGCGCCCGCGTTTGGCGTTGCGCAGTAAACTCAGCGACGAGTCATCAAGAGGGAGGAGTCGGGCCGCATGACAGGGAACAACAGCCTTGCTGCGAAGGTCTCACTGCTTTTGGGCATCGGGTACGTGGCCATCGGCATCATCGGATTCGTAATCACCGGGTTCAGCAACTTCACGCAGAACACGAACGACGCGATCATCGGATTCCAGGTCAATCCAGCGCACAACCTCGTGCATATGGCCATCGGGGCGTTCCTGCTCCTGATGAGCCAGTTCTCAGCGCCGGTCAGCGAGGGCGCGCTCATGGGTGTCGGTCTCTTCTACATCGTGGCGTTTGTCATCGGCTTCGTTGACACCTCCCCGATCCAGGTCGGAGACAAGGTAGACAGCCTCACGATCATCTCCATGAAGGGCTCGGGCGATCTCGAGAACTTCAACCACCTGTTCAATGGTGTGATCGCGCTGGCAGCGGGCCTTGTCTCCTCTGCCGCCACCGCCGCGCAAGCCAAACGCAGCGGAATACCCGCCTAACGGCGGCCGTCGCCCACACATACGGTCCTGAAAAGCGCCGCGCCCCGTATCCGGGGCGCGGCGCTTTCTTGTACGAGGCGGATGCGACGTCGGCTGGCCGCGGCTGGCCTAGTGGTGGTGGTGAGATCCGAGCAGGATCGCGAAGACGCTGGCAGAGCAGAGCATAATGCCGAGCCGCAGAGCCTGGGTGCCCCCGAGCAAGCTCAGGCGGCTGCCGAGGCGCCCAGCCGGCGCGACGAGCCGTACGACCGCCAGGGCGAGGATGACCTGGTCGATCGAGGCCATGATGTCCATCGCCCCGATGCGCTCGGGATTCCACGCGTCGGGCCCGATCGGGACGCCGACGCTGCGCGACACGATCCAGACGCCGACGATGAGCAGGTTCCCCACGGCGCCCGCCACGAGGACGCGGCGGTCGTCGGGGTGGCGGTAGATCCAGATCGCCCAGAGCACCTGGGCGTAGGTGATGACGAGGAAGAACACCCCGTACGCCCACCAGTGGCTGAAGTGGTCGACCATCGCGACCCCGTGAATGACGCCGGCGGCCGTCGACAGCGCGACTGCCGTCACGAGCGTCTGCGAGCGCACGCGGGCCGGGCGCTCGCCCGGCCCAGGCTCGACCGCGGCGGGCTCGGGCTCGGCGAGCTGGTCCGCGTCAACGGTCGCCATGACTCACAGCATAGGTCGGGACTTACGCGCGGGTACCGCGTGAACGTGCCACCTCGTGCTACTGCGGCGGTCCATTGTGGACCGAGCTCGCGATTCGGTCGAACTGCGGCGTGACCGCCTGAAGACGGCTCGCGGGTTTGACTTCGAAGACCATCGAGAGCAGAAAGCGACCCTTGAACAGGAAGTAGTGGTCGCGCGCGCGCTGATCGCCATCGACCGTGTACCGGTAGCGCCAGCCGACGAGACCGCCCATCTCCACGGCCTTCGCGGGCTCGATGAGCTTCGTGTGCTTGATCGCCGCGAAGAGCGGGTCGGTGAGCCGCTTGGCGATCGGCAGCGTGTCGCGCGTGATGTCCTCCTCCAGACCCGTCGCCGAGCGGCGGAGCTGTAGCACCGCCGTGCGGCCCGGTGCGACGGCCAGGAGCGGGACCTCGGGATCGGGCGACGGCAATTGCGTCCACGATGCCGGGAACGACAGTGATATGTCCGAGACCGTCTCGTGGAAGCGCTTGACCGTCGGCGCCGCCGGCTTGGCGGGCTTGGCGGGCTTGGCCGCGGGATCCTGTGTGAGCAGGTCGTGGCCCAGCCGCGCCCCGAGCACGATGGCGAGGACGGCCGCCAGGGCACCGACGACCACCCATTTGCGATTCACAGCTTCACCCGGTTGAAACGACGGGAGCCCGGCCGGTGGCCGGACTCCCGTAACGACTCAGCGTTCCCAGGGACGCGTGCCCCTGATGTTGAGCGACGGCGGCGGCGCATCGTCGCCTCCACCACCGGTGTCCGCTGGGGGCGGAGGTGGCGGTGGTGGGGCTGCCGGTTCCGGCGCTGCCGGCGCCGGTGGCGGTGGCGGTGGCGCCGCAGCCTCCGGCTTGCGCAGCGAGATCCGGTTCGGAGCCGGAGCAGCGGGCGGCGGCGCTTCGGGCTGAGGCGGAGCTCCTCCTCCGCCGCCTCTGCCAGGCCGCACACCAGGCGTCGATGTCGGCTCGTACTGCGTGGGTCCGCCCATCGGGCCGTAGCCTGAGCCCACCACCGGCGACTTGCCGATGTGCTGGCTCGTATCCCCGCGTCGATCGGCCGGTGCCGGGTAGAGACTTGCCGCCGCGGTCGTCGAGTACTTGGGATCGCGGACCGCCGGGCCCCTGAGGTGACCAGCGCCGATCGGGGCACCGCGGCCAAGGGAGGCCAGGATGCCGACGCCACGCGTGTACACCGTGCCGACGTTCACGACCTTGCCGCTGCGACCGACGCGACGCAGGAAGTTCGCGCCCTCGCCGGGAAACAGCGACTCGACGAGACCCGCGCTGTCCGGGCCGGCCTTCTTGAGGAGCAGGCCCTCGAGCAGATTCCGTCCGGTGATGAGGGTGCCGTTGATCGCGTCGAGGACGCCGTTCACCGGCGCGCTCTTCGCGACGATCTCGCCGACGCCCCCGATCACGATGTCGAGGCCCTTCGTGATCTTGATCAGCTCGACGATCGTGGCGATGAGATAGATGGCCAACGCCGCGATGATGAGCGCGACGAGGAGGATCATGACTGCGACTGCTGGATCCATATCTACCTCCTAGGCGTCCGGGAGGGCGACGTCAAGCGAGCCCCCGTAGTTGGCGACACTTCCGATGATCTGACTGATGTAGTTCTGCGTGGTGAGCAGAACGACGACAGCGTTCAGGTCGGTCGACGCCGCTTGCGCGACGCCGGCGATCGCATCGATCGTCGGCGGGATGCTCTTCGCCGCCTGAAGGACGCCCTTGAGCAGCCCCACCAGGACGATGATCACAAGGACCAGGACGACATCCATTCCCCATACGACTTCCATAGCCCCTCAGCCCCCTGTCGCCTTGCGCACGACGAGCGCAGCCTTGGCGGCAATGCCCGGCAGCACTCCAGAGATCGTCAGCAGCGGCGCGTTGACATCCGCTACCAGCTTGGGCAGCGGACGCAGGTGCTGCCCCTCGACCGTGACCAGCATGCCCGCGAGCTCCTTCAAGCCGTTGGAGATGATGGTCAGACGCTGGCGAACGCGCGTGAGCGCGATTGCCAGGATGACGACGAGCAACACCGCTTCGACAACGCTGAGGATCGTCATGAGATCTTTGCTCATAGCGTCTCACCTGCCGCGATGTAGCCGTCCGTCAGTGCGTTCATGTAGCCGTCCTGAATGATCGCTTCCTCGATGACGAGGTACAGCACCGGGGGCGTGTGCACCAGGAGCGGGATCTGCGACGTGTGCGAGGCGACGATCGGCGCGGTCTCCAAGAGGATCCCGACGCTGATCTGGATGTCCTTGACGAGGCTCAACAGGAGCATCATCAGGATGATCACCACGGCGAGGACGACGGCGCCCATGCCCAGGACGATCTGCCACAGGGCGTGGGTGTCGAATGCTGCGAGGGTGTTCATTTGCCCACCGCCACCTTCCTGAGAGTCCGGGCCATGTGAAGGATCCGAACCGCCGAGTCGTTGACCTGGGCAACCCCCGTCTTCAGGGACGTGGTCTGGGCTCGCACCGTGTCCACGCCGGCCGCGGCGCCACGCGCCTGGTCGGCGATGCGCGCGGCCAGCGTCAGGATGATCGCCACGATGATGACGACGATCACGATGACGAGGAACACGAGCGCGAGCCCGATGTACCAGTCCGTATATGTAGCTGCTAGTGGAGTCATAGGATCACTTGCCGCACTGGTTGCCCGCGGCAGGGCTTCCGGGGACGTCGGCCGGAACGAGACCCAGCGTGGCGAGCACGCTGGTCAACAGGTCCACGACCGGCTGTGCCAGCCCGGTGAGTGTTCCGTTCAGCAGCGTGCTGCAGTCGATCGCGTTCGCGTGGCCGTGAATCGTGGCGCCGTGACCGGCGACACCCGCATGACCGACGTTCGCGAGGATCGCTGCCACGTTCGGATCGATCACCGCGGTGTCATCCTTGATCGATGACGCCTGGCTGTTCGCCCGGGCGACCTTCGTGTCGATCACCTGAACGAGCGACAGGATGGACCCGCCAGAGCCCAGGATGCTCCGGGCGCTGCCGTTGATCTGACGCGCGCTGCGCAGAATCGTGCGGCCCTTGTGATTGATCGAGAACACGTCGCTGTTGATCGACGATGCGTTCCCGAGGATCGCGGTCACGGTCGAACCGATCTGCAGCACGTTCGAGTTGATCGAGCCGGCAACCTCGTTGATGGCGCCGACCTGACCGAGAATGTGCTTCAGCTTCGGATCGATCCCTGTGCGCGCGACCTTCTCGATCGTGTCCAGCTGTCCTGACAGCGGCTTGGCCGCCGTCAGGATCTGGCCCGAGACCCCCGCGATTTTGCGGGCCTGGTCGATGTACCTGGCATCCGTGCCGATGCTCTCGACCACGGGGTTGATGCCTGTCTTGACCGTGTTGACACTGCGATCGATCGATCGCGCGGCGAGCAATGTGCCGGTGAGGAAGATCACCGACAACAGTGCCCACGCGATCAGGATCACGAGCACCAACCCGGCCATGCCACGGGCACCACTGAGGATGTTACGCATGGCTGCGTCCTCTCTCTGGTGACCGTGCCGTTAGCACTTGTTCGGCGGCAGGATGCCGAGGAGCGTCGAGTTGCAGATGCTCGTCAGGTGCGACTCGGCTGCCCTCAGACCCAGGTTGGTCTGGAACAGTCCGCCGTTGCCTCTGACTGAGTTGCCACCCTCCGCGCCCACGAGATCGGCGTTGATCGCCGTCACCTGCGGCGGGACCGCGGCCGTACCTGCGCTGCTCGCACTGCGGGCCGCATGCAGCTCGGCGTTGATCGCCTTGACCCGTGAGCTGACGCTCACCAGAACCCCGGACGTGTTCTGCAGCGATCCGCGGATCGTGACCAGGATGTTGGTGGTGTCGATCAGCGAGCCGGACGTGCTCTGCAGCGAGCTCGTGATCGTGCTCAGGTCACCGGAGGTGTTGACCAACGACCCCGACGTATCGACGAGCGAACTCGAGGTGTTCCCCAAGGCCGCGTTGATCCGACCCGCCGACTGATCGATCGAGGTCAGGGAGGCAAGGATCTTGCCGGCCTGATTCGGGATCGGCTTCAGCGCCGTGTCGATGTTCGTCAGGTTCTGGTTGATCGTCTTGATGTACTCCGGCAGCGGCTTCGCTTCGCCACCGACCTGTTTCAGCGTGTTGTCGGTCGTCCCGAGCGCGTCGTCGATGCTGCTCAGCGCGCTCGTGATACCGAGCAGGAACGCGATGACGACGATGACGACGAGGATCAGGATGGTGCCGAAGATCCATGTCCACCGTGTGTCT
>JAWVGM010000131.1:0-3806 GCA_033855075.1 Solirubrobacteraceae bacterium
GTCCTGAGCACGCCGCAGGACAAGGTCGAGTCGACCGCCGACGACGTCATCCATACCGTCGATCGCTTCCGCGGCATCGTCGCGTCCTCGTCGATCAGCGCCGCCGAC
Organism: Solirubrobacteraceae bacterium; assembly: GCA_033855075.1. Taxonomy (GTDB): domain Bacteria; phylum Actinomycetota; class Thermoleophilia; order Solirubrobacterales; family Solirubrobacteraceae; genus CADCVQ01. The sequence goes on from JAWVGM010000131.1 coordinate 109, forward strand.
TCGTCGGGCAGCGAGGCGACGTTCGATCTGCGCATCCCGACGAGCCGCCTCGATGCAGCGCTCGCCGAGCTCTCCAAGCTCGGTCACGTCGCCGAGCGCCAGCAGGACCTGCAGGACATCACCGCGAGCTTCACCTCCGCCCGCGACCGGCTCGCCAACGCGCGCGCCGAGCGCAAGGGCCTGCTGCGCGCGCTCGGCAATGCGACGACGCAGAACCAGATCGACAGCCTGCGTGCGCGCCTGCGGCTCGTCAGCGGCCAGATCGCGTCCGCGAAGTCGCAGCTGAACACGCTCAACCGGCGCGCCGACCTGTCGACCGTGAGCCTGACGGTGCGCGGCGACGGCAAGGCAAAGCAAGGCGGCGGCGGATGGTCGATCGGCGACGCCGGGGGCGACGCGGTTCGGGCGCTCGAGGTCATCGCCGGCGTGGCGCTGATCACGCTCGCCATCGCGCTCCCGCTGTCGCTGCTCGGGGCCGCGATCCTGTTCGGCGCGCGGCTCGGCCGCAACCGCCGCCGGGAGAGCGCGCTTGACGCGACGTAGCGCTCCGGGCCGCGGGTCACGCAGAACAGCATCGCTAGGGAGATGAGGACCCGGCCGTGTGATCGAGATGGTCGAGAACCACGATATGCGTGGCTTTGAACCGTCTCGACGGATCGCGGTGAAATCGAGGCGGCCGGGCACCACATCCTGTTCCGGTACCGATGCCCTTCGGACCGAAGGGCGCTCACTTGGGCGACCTCGTGCCCGGCCGGGCCGCGTGTGGTATTGCTCAGGTCATGCCGACGGAGGAGACGGAGGCGGCGGCGCTCCTTGCCCAGGTGCCGGTCTTCGAGACGCTCGCTCCCGCGCAGCTGACGCGCGTCGCGGCCGTGGCCGTCCCGCGGTCGTTCGCCGCCCGCCACGTCATCTTCCGTGAGGGCGACGCGAGCGACACCTGCTACATCGTCCGCATCGGCCACGCGCGCGCGATCCGGGCGCACGGCGACGGCCGGACGATCACGCTGGCGCATTTCGGCCCGGGCGACATCTTCGGCGAGCTGGCGATGTTCGACGACGAACGGCGCTCGGCGACCGTGGAGACGCTCGAGCGGCTCGAGGCCATCGCGGTGCTCGGTCCGGACATGCGCCGCCTGTTGCGCGAACATCCCGACATCGCGGTCAAGCTCGTCATCTCGCTCGGACGCCGGCTGCGCGAGGCCAACGAGCGCATCGCCCGCCAGTCCTTCCAGACGGTGCAGAGCCGCGTGGCCGGCGTGCTCGGCCAGCTCGTCGTCCAGGCGCAGGGCGAAGGCGCGGCGGAGGGCGACGTGCTCGTCACGGTCACCCAGGCCGACGTCGCGAAGCTCGCGGGCTCGTCGCGCGAATCCGCGAGCCGCTTCCTCGCCGTACTCGAGCGCGCGGGCATCGTGACCCAGGGGCGCGGGCGCCTCACCGTCCACGACCCGGACGCCCTACAGCGCTACGTGTACTGATGTCCACGGAGTTCTCGGCGGGCGGCGTCGTCATCAACGACGCGCAGGAGGTCATCGTCATCGTCCCGACTCGGCGCGCCGCGAACGGCTCGAAGGTCCGGGCGCTGCCCAAAGGGCACCCGGACGGCGACGAATCCTCGCTGCAGGCCGCCCTGCGCGAGGTCCGCGAGGAGGCGGGCGTGGACGCCGAGCTCATCGAGTCGCTCGGCGAGGTCCGCTACTGGTATCACCGCGGGGGCAAGCGGATCGCCAAGGCGGTGGAGTTCTTCCTCCTGCGCTACGTCGACGGCGACGTCGCCGACCATGACCACGAAGTCGAGGACGCTCGCTGGGTGCCGCTCGAGGAAGCGGCGCAGACGCTGAGCTATTCGGGTGAGCGCGAGATGGTCCGTCGCGCGCTGTCGCGGTTGCGGCCCGGCCAGTAACCTGCACGCCTCGTGCAGGTGCTCAACTTCTACTCGACGATCTATGCCGACCAGCTCAAGCGGGGCCGCAAGACGGCCACGATCCGGCTCGGCGACAAGTCGCACAAGTACCGCAAGAACCAGGCGGTGCTCGTCACGATCGGCTACCAGCATTCCCCGCGCGAGAAGGTCTTCACAGCGGTCATCGACAGCGTCGAGATCAAGCGCGTCAAGGAGCTCTCGCCGCGCGACATCGAGCACGACAACCCGGAGTTCCGCCGGACCGAGGAGATGATCCATTTCCTCGAGCAGATCTACGGGCGCGACGTGACGCTCGAAGACACCGTGACGGTCGTGCGCTTCTCGCAGATCGTCGAGAACCCGCCATCGATGACCGAGCGCATGCACGGCATCGGCGGCGCGCAGAACTGACGATCAGGCCGGCGGCGCGTGGGAGGCGGCCTGCGCCGCCCGCTCGCGCTCGAGCTGCTCGCTGTGGGCGAACCAGTCGAATTCTTGCGCCGCCGCGGCCGCGGGCTCGCGCTCATCCTCCGAGCTCATCCGCGATGCGACGACGATGAGCAACGCGCCGCCGAGTGCGAGCCAGGGGCCCCAGCTCAGTGATATGAACTGGCTCGGCACCTGGCCGGGCTTGTCGAGCATCGCGATGACGACGAGACCGCCAGCCGCGCCGCCGGCCAGCGTCGCCACGTCGTGGCGGTCGAGCAACGCGGCGAGTGCGGCGGCCAGCGCTGCGAAGAGCAGCACGATGTCGTTGCGATCGAACACGGTCCACGCGTCGACCGAGATGTGGTCGGGCAGGCGGGAGATGATCTGGCGCGCGAACTCACCTAGGCCCCCGGGAAGCTGTGAGGTCTGCGCGCCGATCAGGTCGCGCGCCTGGCCGAGGTCGAGCACGTACCACGGCGCCGACAGGGCCCCGATCAGCAGGGCGGCACCGAGCAGGATTCCGACGTTTCGCGTGTCGAACCGCATCTCGCGGACGTATCGGTGTCGTCGCGGGGCTTGACGAGTCGTGGGCAGCGGCCTAGACGCATGCCCGACAGCTGGCACTCCGACCAGGAGAGTGCCAAGTTGCTACAGTCAAACCGTCATTGGCACTCTGTACCAACGAGTGCCAACACAAACCGTCATACATCTTGGAGGTCGGCACAGAATGAATCTCAAGCCACTAGGCGATCGGCTCATCGTGCGGGCGATCGAGGAGGAGGAGTCCACCGCGAGTGGCATCCTGCTTCCCGATACCGCGAAGGAGAAGCCGCAGAAGGGAATGGTCCTCGCAGTTGGGGACGGCAAGTTCGACGAGGACGGCAGCAAGCGCATTCCGCTTGACGTCGCCGAGGGCGACGAGGTCCTCTACTCGAAGTACGGCGGTACCGAAATCAAGGTCGACGGCGAGGAGCTCCTCGTGCTCCGCGAGTCCGACGTTCTCGCCAAGATCGTCTAACGACAGGCAAGGAGAACTTTTTATGCCCCATAAGGAATTGCTCTACGACGTAGACGCACGCAACGCGCTGCAGGCCGGCGTCGACGCGGTCGCCAACGCCGTCAAGGTCACGCTCGGCCCCAAGGGCCGCTACGTCGTCCTCGACAAGAAGTTCGGCGCCCCGACGATCACGAACGACGGTGTCACCATCGCCCGTGAGATCGAGGTCGAGGACGTCTTCCAGAACCAGGGCGCGCAGCTCGTCCGCGAGGTCGCCACGGCCACGAACGACGTCGCCGGCGACGGCACGACGACCGCGACGGTGCTCGCTCAGCAGATCGTGCGCAGCGGCCTGAAGAACGTCACGGCCGG
>JAWVGM010000132.1:0-8268 GCA_033855075.1 Solirubrobacteraceae bacterium
GAGATCGAGGCCCGCGCCTACGAGCTCATCACCAAGGTCGACGAGATGGGCGGCTCGGTCAACGCGATCGAGTTCATCACGAACGAGATCGACGAGTCGGCGTGGGGCTACCAGGAGCGCTACCGCCAGCAGCAGGACATCGTGATCGGCGTCAACAAGTACGAGGAGGACGCGATCGAGGTCGAGGAGATCCTGCGCGTCGATCCCGAGACCGAGCGCGACCAGCTCACGCGCCTGAAGGAGTTCAAGTCCGAGCGCGACCACGAGCTTGTGGCCAAGCGGCTCGACGAGCTGCGCGACGCCGCGAGCGGGACGACGGTGAACCTCATGGTGCCGATCCGCCAGGCGCTCAAGGACCGCTGCTCGATGGGCGAGGTCTGCGGCGCGATGAAGGACGTGTTCGGCGCCTACCAGCCACGCAGCTAGGGGGTACGTCGCGTGCGGGTGACCGGCGGGAGGCAGGGGCTTCCGCGGTGAAGATCGCGCCGGTCGAGAAGCGACCGCTGACCGAGCGCGCGCGCGAGGCGCTCCTGCGGGCGATCCGCGCGGACGCCTTCCCGGACGGGCGCCTGCCGCCCGAGGCCGAGCTCGCAGTGCAGCTCGGCGTGAGCCGCACGACGCTGCGCGCGGCGCTGCAGTCGCTGGCCGCCGACGGCCTGATCTCCCGCCGGCGCCGCCACGGGACGTTCGTCAACAGCCACCTGCTGCGCGCGTCGATGCGACTGAACCGGCTCGTGCCGTTCACGACGCTGATCGCGCAGTGCGGCCACGAGCCGTCCGTCGATCCCCAGACCCACGCGGTCGGGACGGCGCCGCAGTTCGCGGTCGCGTCGCTCGGGTTGGAAGAGGACGAGCCCTGTCTCATCGTCGAGCGGCTACTGCGAGCGGGCGGCGAGCCGGTGATCGTCGTCGTCGACGTCGTGTCGCTGTCGCGCCTGGCGGTGGCGCCCGACGACGTCATCGAAGCCGACACGACGTTCGACTTCCTCGAGCGCAACGGCGCCGGCGTCGTCGACTACACGACCGCCGAGATCATCCCCCGTGTCGCGAGCGCCGACGACGCCCCTGCCGGCCTGCAGATCGGCCCGGGCGTTCCGTACATCGAGCTCCTGGAAACGAGCTTCTCGCGCGAACACGAGCGGATCGCGGTGTCGCGGATCTGCGTCGACGACCGCCTGGTGCGCTTCTCGCTGCTGCGGCGCGAGCTGTAGGGCTCGCTTCGCCCTGCCGGACACAACGTCGAAACGAGTTTGGCCACGCGGCCCATGACAGACATGGCCGGGTCGACAAGGCTCCCCGATAGGTATGACCAATCAGGTGGGGACGGACACGACGAGCGCGGCGCGAGAGCACGCTCGTGCTCAGGCCGGGCAGGTCGCCGAGGCGATGCCGGTCGTTCCGCCGCGCGACGTCGCGCATCCGCCGGAAGGCGTCGAGCGAGGCGAGATCACATGGGCCGAGACCGTCCGGGGCGGTGGCTACGCGTCGAAAGTCGTGGCGCGCGGGACGACGATCCGGCTCGAGGACGTGCACGGCGACGCCTGCGCGCACGTGCTCGTCTACAACGCCGACCAGCCATGGGAGCGGCTGAACGTCGCCGACACCGTGAAGATCCCCTGGCAGGCGTACCTCGCGAGCGGACATCCGCTGCTGTCTGACCAGGGCCGGGTGCTCGCCACGATCGTCGGCGACAGCTCCGGCTCCCACGACGCGCTGTGCGGGACCTCGGTGCGCCTGCGCAACGAGGCGCGCTACGGCGACGGCGCGCCCGAGGGCCCGTCGCCGGCCGGCCGCGAGCTGCTCGCGCTCGCCGCCGCGAAGCACGGCCTCGCGCCGCGCGACCTGCCGCCGAGCTTGTCGTTCTTTCAGGGTGTGCGCGTCGCCGGGAGCGGCCGCGTGCAGTTCGAGGGCTCGAGCGGGCCGGGCTGCCACGTCGAGCTGCGCGCCGAGCTACCCCTCGTCGTGCTCGTCGCCAACGTGCCCCACCCGATCGACCCGCGTGTCGAGTACACGTGCACGACGCTGCAGATCGTCGCGTGGCGCGGCGCGGCGACGTCACGCGACGACGAGCTGTGGACGTCGACGCCGGAGCTCGAGCGGGCCTTTGAGAACACGGCGGACTACGCGGACGCGCGAGGGCTCGCGCCGTGAGCATCGGGATGCTCCCGGCCGGCGAGGTGATCTCAGCGGCGACGGTCGCCGCGCGCGCGCCGTGGTCGGCAGTGGTCATCGCCGGAGACGTCCTGTCGATCGTCGATCTCGGCGGCAACCAGGCCGTCGACTGCCTCCTCTACCGGGCCGACGACACGACGGATCGCTACAGCGCGCCCGACACGATCGTCGGCCAGGAGTCGATCTTCCTGACCACCGGCAGCGTGCTGCGCAGCAACAACGGCCATGCGCTGATGACCGTCGTCGCCGACGACTGCGGGCGCCACGACACGGTCGGCGGTGCGTGCAGCAAGGAGTCCAACACGCTGCGCTATGGCCAGCACACGAAGTACCAGCACGCGTGCGTGGAGAACTTCCTGCGCGAGGGCGCGCGCTGGGGCCTGGACAAGCGCGACCTCGTCAGCAACATCAACTGGTACATGAACGTCCCGATCGAGGCCGACGGCACGCTCGGGATCGTGGACGGGATCTCGGCGCCGGGCCTCACGGTGTCGCTGCGAGCCGACGTCGACACGCTCGTGCTCGTGTCGAACTGCCCGCAGATCAACAACCCCTGCAACGGCTTTGACCCGACGCCGGTGCAGATGGTCGTGACGCGGCCTGGGTGACGGGCGGCTTTGACACGCTGCTCGTCGCCAACCGCGGCGAGATCGCGTGCCGGATCGTCCGCTCGGCGGCGGCGCTCGGGCTGCGCACCGTGGCGGTGTTCTCAGACGCCGACCGCGGCGCTCCGCACGTCGCGCTCGCCGACGAGGCGGTCCACATCGGCGCGACGCCTGCGCGCGAGAGCTACCTGCGGGCGGACCGCATCCTCGCGGCGGCCGCGGCGACGGGCGCGGGCGCGATCCATCCGGGCTACGGGCTGCTCTCCGAGGACGCCGCGTTCGCGGCGGCCGTCGAGGCGGCACAGCTCGTGTTTGTCGGGCCCACGCCGCAGCAGCTCGAGCTCTTCGCGGCGAAGGATCGCGCGCGCGAGCTCGCGCGCGCGGCCGGCGTGCCGATCATGCCCGGCAGCGGCTTGCTCGCAGACGTCGGCGAAGCGCTGGCGGCCGCCGAACGCATCGACTACCCGGTCATGCTCAAGGCGACCGCGGGCGGCGGCGGCATCGGCATGGAGCCCTGCCCCGACGCGAACGTCCTGCGAGATACGTTCGAGCGTGTCGGGCGGCTGGCCGGCGCGAGCTTCGGCGCAGGGGGTGTCTTCCTCGAGCGCCTCGTCACCCACGCGCGCCACGTCGAGGTCCAGGTGTTCGGCGACGGCGCCGGGCGGGTCATCGCGCTCGGCGACCGTGACTGCACGCTGCAGCGGCGAAACCAGAAGGTCGTCGAGGAGGCCCCGGCGCCCGGCCTGCCCCGCGACGTGCGCGAGCAGCTCGCCGAGTCCGCGGTCGCGCTGTGCGCCGCCGCGTCCTATCGCTCCGCCGGAACCGTCGAGTTCCTCTACGACGCCCAGCGCGGCGAGGCGTCGTTTCTCGAGGTCAACGCGCGCCTGCAGGTCGAGCATCCGGTCACCGAGGCGATCTTCGGCGTCGATCTCGTCGCCTGGATGCTGCGCCTCGCGCAGGGCGACTCGGCGATGTTCGATGCGCGGCGGCGCGTCGCGCACGGCCACGCCGTCGAGGCACGGGTGTACGCGGAGGATCCCGCCGCGGGCCACCGCCCGAGCGCGGGCCTGGTCACCGAGGTCACGTTCCCGGAGGACCTGCGCGTCGACGGCTGGGTGCAGGCCGGCACGCAGGTGAGCACCGCCTACGACCCGTTGCTGGCGAAGCTCGTCGCGACCGGCGACACGCGCGACGAGACGATCGAGCGGCTCGCAGGCGGCCTGGAGCGCACGCGCATCGGCGGCATCCGCACGAACGTCGGCCTGCTGTGGTCGGCGCTCGCCTCGCCGGCGTTTCGCGCGATCGAGCACACGACCGCGACGCTCGCCACGATCAGCGACGAGTCGCCGCGCATCGAGGTCCTGCGCCCGGGGCGGATGACGACCGTGCAGGACTGGCCGGGGCGCAGGGGGCTGTGGGCCGTCGGCGTTCCTCCCTCGGGCGCGATGGACGACCGCTCGTTTCGCGCCGGCAACCGGGCGCTCGGCAACCCCGAGGGGGCGCCCGGGCTCGAGTGCACGATCGACGGCCCGCAATTGCGATTCAGCGCGGCGGCGACCGTGTGCGTGTGCGGCGCGGAGGCGCCGGTCACGCTCGACGGCAAGCCCGTCCAGCGCTGGGAGCCGGTCGCTGTGCCCGCCGACAGCGTGCTGGACGTCGGCACGATCGACGGGCTCGGGCTGCGCGTCTACGTGCTCGTGGCGGCCGGCCTGGACGTGCCCGCATACCTCGGCAGCGCGGCGACGTTCACGCTCGGTCTGTTCGGCGGTCACGGCGGCCGCGCCCTGCGCGCCGGCGACGTGCTCATCCCCGGCCGCGCGAGCGGCGGCGCGGCGGGCCGCCCGGTGCCCGACGGCGAGCGCGCGCCGCTCACCGATGCCTGGGAGATCGCCGTCGTGGAGGGACCGCACGCGGCGCCGGAGTTCTTCACTCCCCGGGACATCGAGACGTTCTACGCGTACCCGTGGCAGGTGCACTTCAATTCCGACCGCACCGGCGTGCGCCTCGTCGGCCCGCGGCCGCAGTGGGCGCGGCCGGACGGCGGCGACGCGGGCCTGCATCCCTCGAACATCCACGACACGCCCTACAGCATCGGATCGGTCGACTTCACGGGCGACCTGCCGATCCTGCTCGGGCCCGACGGGCCGAGCCTCGGCGGCTTCGTCTGCCCGGCGACCGTCGTCACCGCCGAGCGCTGGAAGCTCGGCCAGCTGCGTCCCGGCGACACCGTGCGCTTCGTCGCGATCGCCGACGCGGAGGCCGACGCGCTGCGCGCCACCCGCGTTGCCCGGCGGGTGCACCGCTTGGGCGGCGACGATCGCGACAACGGCATCCTCGGGCGCCGGCCCGCGAGCGACGACGCCCCGGCGGTGACCTACCGCCGCTCGGGGGACGACAACCTGCTCGTCGAGTACGGGCCGATGGTGCTCGACCTCGGCCTGCGCATGCGCGTCCACGCGCTCGCCGAGCGCCTGGCCGTGGACGACCTCGACGGCGTCGTCGACCTGACGCCGGGAATCCGCTCGCTGCAGATCCACGCCGACCCCGACGTGCTCGGCCAGCGGCGGCTGCTCGCGGCGGTGCAGGCGATCGAGGACGAGCTGCCGGCAACAAGCGAGCTCGCCGTGCCCAGCCGCGTCGTGCACCTGCCGCTGTCGTGGGACGACCCGGCGACACGCGAGGCGATCGACCGCTACATGGCCGGCGTGCGGTCCGACGCGCCGTGGTGTCCGTGGAACATCGAGTTCATCCGCCGCGTCAACGGCCTGGGCTCCGTCGACGAGGTGCGCGAGATCGTCTACGGCGCCGACTACCTCGTGCTCGGGCTCGGCGACGTGTACCTCGGCGCGCCGGTCGCCACGCCGCTGGATCCTCGCCACCGGCTCGTCACGACGAAGTACAACCCGGCGCGCACGTGGACGCCGGAAAACGCGGTCGGGATCGGCGGTGCGTACCTGTGCATCTACGGCATGGAGGGACCGGGCGGCTACCAGTTCGTCGGCCGCACGACGCAGGTCTGGAGCCCGTATCGCAGCGGAGGACCATTCGAGGCAGGATCCCCGTGGCTGCTGCGCTTCTTCGATCGCATCCGCTGGCACCCGGTCGGCGCGGATGAGCTGCTCGAACTGCGCGCCGACACGGCGGCCGGGCGCGCCCGCATCGAGATCGAGGAGGGCAGCTTCACCCACGCCGAGCACATGGCGTTCGTCGAGCGCGAGGCGGACGGGATCGCGGCGTTTCGTGCGCGTCAGTCCGCGGCCTTCGCTGCCGAGCGCGCCGCGTGGGCCGCGGCGGGCGAGTTTGATCCGCGGCCCGAGCCGGCGGCCGGCGGCCGGAACGGCGGCCCCCCGGCGGCGCTGGACATACCGCCCGGCGCCACGGTTCTCGCCGCGCCGCTGTCGGCGAGCGTCTGGCGGATCGAGGTCGCCACCGGCGACGCCATCGCGTCCGGCCAGCGGCTCGTCACGCTCGAGGCCATGAAGATGGAGACGGCGCTCGACGCGCCGTTCGACGGACAGGTCGTCGAGGTGCTCGTCGACCCGGGCGACGAGGTCGCGTCCGGCGCGCCGCTGCTCGTCATCACAACGGAGGATCCGCCATGACGAGCGTGCGCCGCATCATCCCGCTGACCGTCGGCTGGGAGCGCCTGCCGAAGTCCTACTCGGTGCACGGCGACACCTCCGGCGAGATCCTCACCGAGCCCGTCGGCGCCGTCCTGCTCGACACCGCTGATGGCTGGGCGCTCATCGACACCGGCATCAACAGCGTGCTGATCCGCGACCGGCCGCTCTACGAGCGCATGCACGGGCGAAACCACGACATCGTGCCGATCCTGCCCGAAACGGACGGCGAGCCGCTCGAGGATGCGCTCGCGGAGCACGGCGTCGCGCTCGCGGACATCACGCGCATCTTCCTCTCGCACCTGCACAACGACCACGCCGGTGGCCTGCGGCTGTTCGACCCGTCGATCCCCGTCTGGGTGCAGCGCGCCGAGTACGAGTACGGGATGTCGGGCCACCCGTTCCCCGAGCAGCACGGCATGTTCCGCATCGACTACGACGACCCGCTCATCAACTGGCAGCTCATGGACGGCGATACGGAGATCGCTCCGGGCATCGAGACGATCTTCACCCCGGGCCACACGCCGGGTCACCAGAGCTTCCTCGTGACGCTGCCCGACGGCAGCGGCTACGCGCTCGCGTGCGACGCCGCAGACCTCGTCGAGAACATCGAACGCGAGATCGCGCCCGGAGGGTTCGTGCTCTGCGAGGCCGACGTGCCGCTGCGATCGCTGCTGGCGCTCAAGGCGGCCGCGGCGCAGCGCGGATTTGAGGTGGTGCCGTGGCACGACCCGGTGGCGTGGCCGGCGTTCACCGCGAAGCTCATCTCGGGCTGACGACGCCGCCGGGCCAGCCGCCCGCGCGCCACGCGACGAGATCGACCTCGACGAGCGCACCGACGGCGAGGCCCGGCGTGCCGACGCACGTGCGGCTCGGCAGCCGGTCGGTGAACCAGCGCTCGTACGCCGCGTTGAACGCGGGGTAGTCGTCCCAGTCGACGAGGTAGGCGCGCGCCATGACGACGTCCGCCAGGCCGCCCCCGACCAGCTCGAGCACGCGCGCGAGGTTGCGCATGACCTGGTCGGTCTGCTCCGCGATCGCGCCGCCGACGAGCCCGCCATCCAGGCCGGTCGGCATCTGGCCGGTGACGTAGAGCGTCTCGCCGGCCGCGGTCGCATGCGCGAACGGCGCCACCGGCGGGGGGACGCCGTCGCCCGGTCCGAACGTCCACGACGAGATCACGGCCAGCGCGGGAAGCAGCGCTTGTCGATCCGCGCGTGGACGCCCTGGCGGCCGTCGACGACCTGCGTGACCGTGAAGTCGACCGCGACGCTCATGAACGCGTACCCGTCGTCCCGCGAGAGGCCGAAACGCGTTGCGAGCAGATCGAGGGCACGCAGCGACGCGGCGCGCATCGCCTCGTCGAGGTCGTCGCCGAAGCCGTGGACGAGCAGCTCGTGCGCCGTCTCGAGCACCGGCACGGTGATCGCGAGATCACGCCGGACGGTCAGCCGCAACAGGCCGTTCAGCGATGCCTCGAGGGCGGTGCCGCTGACCTCGCCGTCGCCCTGGGACACGTGCGGATCGCCGACCGACAGCAGCGCGCCGGGAACCTGCACCGGGTAGTGCATGCGCCCACCGGCGCCGATGCGCCAGTTGTCGATGTTGCCGCCGTGATCGCCGGGCGGGATCGACGAGTGGCGGCCGGCCGCGGCGGGTGCGACGCCCATCGTCCCGAAGTGCGGGCGCAGCGGCACGACGACGCCGTCGAGCGCCGGCTCGCGCTCGACGCTTCCGGGCTCCACGATCGTTCCCGGCGCCTCGGCGAGCGGCGTCGTCGCCCAGTCGAACGCGAACTGCGCGCGCCCGAGCATCGCCTCGGTGTCGAGCGCGAAGATCGTCACGCGCTCCTTGCCGAAGTCGGAGTACAG
>JAWVGM010000133.1:0-4034 GCA_033855075.1 Solirubrobacteraceae bacterium
AGCTCGCGCAGGTCACACCAGGCGGCGAAGACGCCCGCGTAGGCCGGGTTGCCCACGGCGCGGTTGAAGTACGCGCCCTCGATGCCGCACTGCAGGCCGATGATGAACACGAGGCCCCAGATGACGAGCGTCGAGGAGACGATGAGGATGCCCGCCTGCCGCAGCCCCTCGCCGAAGAACTTGAACACGCGCGCGCCGTAGACCTCGCCCATGATCCGGCCGGAGAACTTCGCGATGTCCCCGACGTTGGAGACCCAGTCGCGCGGGATGTCAAACCAGCCGGCGCTCATCGGATGTTCGTCAGCTCCGGGTACGTCGCGAGCAGCGTCTGTGTGAAGACGTAGTTGAACGCGAAGATGCCCAGGAACGCGATGACGACCGCCTGGTTGACCGCGCGCCCCACCCCCTCCGCCCCGCCCGACGCAGTCATCCCCTTGTAACAGCAGACGATCGCGATGATCGCCCCGAAGAGCGTCGTCTTCAGCGTCGACGCCCACAGGTCGGTCACCGAGGCGTTTGTGAAGAACGTCGCCCTGAACCCGCCGAGCGGCGCGCCGTTCACGACGGTCGCGAGGATCCCCGAGAAGACGCCGAACAGCAGCGCGTAGACGTTGAACAGACCCGTCACGAGCATGAGCGCGAGAAAGCGCGGGACGACGAGGTTCTTGACCGGGTCGATACCGAGCACCTGCAGCGCGTCGAGCTCCTCGCGGATCTTGCGCGCACCCAGGTCGGCCGTGATCGCGGTGCCCGCGACGCCCGCGAGCACGATCGCGGTGACGAAGGGAGCGAACTCGCGGATCGACGCCAGGACGAAGAAGCCGCCGAGGCGGTCGATCGCGCCAAAGAGGACGAGGAAGTTGGCCGCCTGGAGCCCGGGTGCGCCGTAGCCGAACGCGATCGTCGAGACGAGCAGCGGAAACCAGCAGAGCTTCAGCGCGAACAGGAACTGGCTGACGAACTCGCCGCCGTACGGGTACGGGGGCCTGAGGGCCGACACGATCGTCTTGCCCGTCAGGATCATCATGTCCCCGACCTCTTCGAGCAGGCTCTTCGTCGGAAGAAACGCTCGATCGGCGACGTTGCGAACCACGCTGGTTGATCTCCTCCTTCGTCCCCCGGCACCCCCGCGGGTGCCAGGGGCGCAGCGTACGGCACGCCCGGGACCAAAGCCAGCGCCGACAGGCGCCAAGCGCAGGGAAATCGCCAGTCGCTGTGCTACGTTGGCGCCGCTGTGGAGGGCGGCCCCGCTTACCTGCGCGCGCTCATCGCCGTCGCCGCGGTGACGTCTGTTCTGGCGGGCTGCGGCGGCGATGGCTCCGGCAACGGATCGCGCGATCCGAAGTACACCGTCGACATCGTCCGCGCGACGTTTCCGCAGCGCCAGCACCTCGCCGAGCAGACGACGTTCGAGATCGCCGTGCGCAACACGGGCCAGGATGCGATCCCGGAACTCGTGGTCACCCTGCAAGGGCTCGGCGAGCGGATGGCCGACAACCCGCGCCGGTCGCTGTGGGTCATCGACGCCGCACCGGCCGGCTCGGGCACCGCCTCACCGGACACCTGGACCGCCGGCCGCGTGAAGCCTGGCGCGACCGCGACGCTGCGCTGGCTCGTGACGCCGATCGAGGCCGGAACCCGCGTGCTGACCTACAAGGTCGACGCCAACCTCAAGGGCGACGTCACGGCGGCGCTCGCCGACGGCTCGCCGCCGCGCGGCTCGATCTCGGTCCGCGTCACCGACAAGGCACCCAACGCGCGCGTGGACCCACGCACCGGCGACGTGATTCGAGACAAAACCCGCTCTGGCGGGTAAGTTCCCCCTTCGACGTCCGCGGCGGGTCTACGGACGAGTATGCATCGCCGATGCATACGGGAGGACGACCGAAAGGACAGTGCTAAATGGCGTACGAATCCATCGAGGTGTACCTCAACGATCACCTCGCGGGAGCGACGGCTGGCGTCAACCTCGTGGAACAGGCCGCCGACCGTCACCGTTCGGACGAGCTGGGCGAGTTCTTTGCACCGCTGGCGGCTGAGATCAAGGCAGACTTCGCCACGCTCGAAACCTTGATCGAGGACATGAACATCGACAAGAGCGCGTCGAAGACCGCGCTTGCCGAGGTTGGCTCGAAGCTCGCCGCCCCGAAGTTCAACGCCGAGGGCGCCGGCAACGAGCATCTGGGCGACTTCGTCACGCTCGAGACTCTGTCCATCGGCGTCGAGGGCAAGCGCTGCATGTGGGTGGCCCTCCAGACCGTCGCCGATGCCTATCCCGAATTGCAGGCGCTCGACCTCGAGGATCTCGAGTCCCGCGCGCAGGAGCAGCGCGACAAGCTCGAGAGCAAGCGCAACGAGTTCGCTCCACTCGCGCTGGCGCACCAGCCCGAGACAGCGAGCGCGTAAGTAACGTCGCCGGAAGGTCGCCGTACCACCCGCTAACGCGGGCGGTGCCAGGCGACCGGACGGCGAAAGCGTTTACCGCGGTAAGCGCGGCGCGATGATCCGGTACGCCTTCAGTCCGAGGCCGAGGCGCTCGCGGTCCTCGGACTGCATGGGGTCCAAGCCGGTGAGATCGCGCACGCGCTCGAGGCGGTAGGCGACGGTGTGGCGGTGGGCGTGGATCGCGGTCGCGGTCGCGCTCATGTGACAGTTCGCGGCGAGGTACGCCTCGAGCGTGCCGACGAGGTCGGTGCGGTACTGGTCGTCGTAGCGCACGACCGGCGCGACCGTGTCCTCGTAGAACGAGCGAACCTCCTCGGGGTGCGACGCGAGAACGCGAAACAGCAACCGGTACGTGCCCTGGTTGATGTCCTCGGCGATCGGCTCGCCGGAGACCGTCAGGACGTCGAGCACGAGCTCGGCCTCCTGCACGGCGCGCGCGAGCTCGGCGGGGTCGGCGTAGAACGACGACAGCCCGACGGTCCCGTGGCGCTGCAGGCGCGCCGCCAGCCGCGCCGCGGCGGCGAGCGTCGCCTCGGGCGCGTTGTCGACGCGCAGCGCCGGCAGCAGCGCGTAGACGCGCCCGCCCTGGGCGCCGTTCGCCGTGCCCTCCATGTGCTGCGCGAGCGCGCCCGGCACGTCCTCCGCGATCGTCGCGACGACGTGCCGCGGGCGGTCGCTGTGCAGCTCGGCGCAGAGCGCGATCGCGCCCCGGCTGAGGTCGCAGCCCAGCCGCGCCCCGCGGCGCACGAGTTCGTCGGGCGGCAGCCCGGTGGCGGTCCGCAGGTCTTCGAGGAACGACCCGCGCAGGTTCTGCTCGACCTCGTCGCGCGCCTCCTCGACCGCGACCTCGGTGAGCGAGGCCACCGCGGCGAGATGCAGGTACTCCGCTGCCTCGGCGGCGCCGGTCGTGGCGCCGTCGAGCATGAGCACCGCGCCGACCGACTCGTCGCCCGACGCGATCGGGATCTCGGCGGCAAGACCGCGCGGCGCGTGCGCCGGCCGATCCTGCACGAGGTCCGCTACGTAGCGACGCAGCTCGGGCAGGCGCTCGGCGGACGGCTGCCCGGCCGGAGCCATGACCGCCGTGCCAAGCCTCGGGATGATGATGGCCACCGACCCGCCGACGGCATCGGCAGCGAGCTCTGCGACCCGTTCCAAGCCGTCGCCGGCAAGTACGGCGTCGACCATCCGCAGATGCAGCCCCCTGAGCCGCTCGACGAGGGTGGCCGCTGTCGGGGCGGCCACCCCCGACGCCCCCTTAGCTCGCCGCCGCGGCGGCGGCGTCCGGATGGGCCTGGAGCGTTTCCTCGCCGGACTCGCCGGTGCGAATCCGGTACGCCTCTTCCACCGGGACGACGAAGACCTTCCCATCGCCGACGGCGCCGGTACGCCCGTGCTTGAGGATCGTGTCCACGATTGTCGGCACGTCCTTCGTCGCGACGACGCACTCGATCTTCACCTTGGGGCGCAGGTAGTTCGTCAGCTCCGCCCCCCGGTAGCGCTCGGTGATCCCCTTCTGGCGACCCGAGCCCTTCACCTCGCTGATCGACAGCGAGGGGAACCCGAGCGCCAGGAGCTCGGTTCGGATC
>JAWVGM010000134.1:0-17344 GCA_033855075.1 Solirubrobacteraceae bacterium
GCGCTCCATCTGGTCATAGAACGAGTCGAGCTGGGCCTGCATCTTCTGCTGGACGGTGAGCTGGTGCTGGAGGGCCTCGATGAGCTCGGTCTTGCCGGAGCCCTCGAGCTCGCGCAGCCGGCCCGCCACGCGGGACGGCGGCGACTCCTGCAGCGCCTCCCACAGCAGCTGGGCGCGTGAGGCGGAGAGCTCCATGAGCGACACGAGCGCGTCGACCTCGGTCGAGACCTCCGCGTAGGGCAGCTCGGCGCGCTCGATCGCTTCGCGGATCCGCGCGTCGGTCGCGCGCGCGGCCAGCAGGTGACGGCGGATCTCCGGGGCGAGTGCGGCCGGGTCAAGGTGCTGCGTCCCGGCGCTCAGCTCCCGGCGGCGCTCCCCGCGCACGCGCTCGAGCACCGTGTCGGCTTCCTCCTCGTCGAAGAACGTCCGCGCGACGGCGATCGCGTAGATCGTGAGCGCGACGACGAGCGCCACGATCACGGTGCCGCCGACGAGCACCGCGCCGCCCATGGTCCCGACGAGCAGCGCGATGTTGAACGGCTTGGCAGCCGCGTTGGCCACGAGCGCGCCCGCGAACTCGTCGCGGCTGTAGGGCTGCTTCTTGGCGGGCAGGCTCACCTCACCCTCGATCTTCCTAGAAGAAGGAGCTGATGCTGCGGTAGACGGTCTCGATGTCGTCCGTCGAGCCCACGTACGGCTTGCCGCCGGAGGCGTTGGCGATCCGCTCGAGGTTCTGGGCGGCGCCCGCCGCGCCGGCCGAGTAGGCAATCGTGAAGACGCGGATGCGCCGCGTCGAGTCGCCCTGCCCGTCGAGCGCGCGGACGAGGGCATCGACCGACGTCGAGGAGTCGGTGTCCTCGCCGTCGGTCAGGAGCACGACGGCGTTGATCCGGCTCGTGTCGGCGAGCTTGGCCACCTGCTTCACGCCCGCATCGGTCGCGTCGTAGATCGCCGTGCCGCCGTCGGCGATCAGCCGGGAGACCAGGCTGCGCAGCTGCGCGCGGTTGTTGCGGATCGGCTCGATCGGGGCGAGCGGCGTGATGCGGTCGTTGAAGATCGTCAGGCCGACGCGGTCCTGCGGCGCGACCTCGCGCAGGAACGTCTCGAGGCCGTTCTTCGCGCTGGCGAGCCGCGCCTCGTCGTTCATCGAGCCCGACGTGTCGAGGACGAGCAGGACGTTCGCGGGTTTGCGGTCCGCGCGCCAGGCCTTCTTGACGGCGTCGAGCACGCGCGGTTCGGGCAGCCCGAGCACGCGCGTGGGGAGCTTCGGATCGACGCCGTTGGCCGCGTTCAAGGGGTCGGAGGGCTTGGCGCTCAGGTCCGCCGGCCTGAAGCCGTAGCGCGCGGCCGTCCCGGAGTCGATGTTGTCCTTCAGGTAGGCGCCGAACTTCGCGGCGCCCTGGCGCTGCGCATCGGTCACCCACGGCGCCTTGAGGGTGATGTACGGGTTGTCGGAGTAGAACGTGCCCTCCGACGGATAGATCGCGATGAGCTTCTGGCGATTGCCGCGACGCAGGTTGAAGTCGACGAGCGTCGCCTCCTCCATCGCCACCGCCGACGCGTAGCCCAGGCCGCTCTTGCGCAGCTGGTCTGAGATGAACAGCGTCGTGTCGCCGTAGTGGACGATCGATCGCTCGATGTCCTTGACCTGCGCGCGTGCCCGCGCGATGTCCGAGGTCCGCAGGCCCTCCTTCTTGCCGGTGGCCGAGTAGTACTCAGCGACGACCGCGGACAAGCCCGACGTGGAGAAGTCCGGATTTGTGTGAACAAGCTTGAACTGGCCGAACTCCGGCCTGCCGTAGGCGGCCCAGCCCTGATTGGAGCGCGCGAGCTTGAGGATGTCGGCGAAGCCGAGCTTGCGCTTGGGGTAGCCGAGCGCCCGCGCCATCGGTTCCCACATCGCGATGACGAGCGGCGTGCGCACGATTGACGGGTTGGTGTCGGGCGCGTAGGGCTGGTCGGCCTCGAAGTTCAGCAGCCGTCCCCACATCGAGCTCGACGGCGACCACGACGTGAGCTTGAGCCGGCCGCTGGCGATCTTCGTCTGCGCGTCGCCCGAGGAGACGTTCTGGGCGGAGACGAAGACCTTCTTGCCATTGACCTGCGCGCCCGACGCATTGAACCTCTTGACGAGCGGCAGCAGCAGCTTCTCCTTCTCGGGCGAGTAGGCGAAGCTCACCTGGATCGCGCCGGCCGGCGCCGTCAAGGGCGCGTCTGAGCCGCTGGAGCCCGACGTGTCGTGCTTGCCACCCCCGCTTCCGAGGACGGCGATGAGAACGACGGCGACGGCGGCGACCGCAAGCAGCGCGAGCTGGCTCTTCTTCATGGCGCCACGATAGAGGCACGGCTACCGACCGCGTACGCGTGCCGCCAGTCACATACGAATGCGCGTCATCAACTCAACCTACGGCCGGGCACGCCGTGCGTCACGGCCCGGCGACGTCGACGCTGCGCGCCTCGGGCTCGCAGAAGCGCGCGGTCCGCTTGGCCTCGGCGCGGATCTCGGGGTGCACCGAGCGGCGGATGTCGACGTGCGGCTCGATGACGGCCTTCACGGCGTTGCGGCCGCGTTCCAGGCGCCAGCTCGCCGCGACGCGGCCGTCGACCGTCACCGTGGCGTCGCCGCTGAGTGTGAGCTTCAGCGGCTGGAGCTCGGGCGGGATGATCCGGTCGCGGTCGGCGTAGGCGAGCAGCGCCTGGTCCCAGCGCGCGAGGAAACGCACCGGCAGCCGGGTGGACGCCGGCGGCAGCGGCTGATCGACCAGGTCGTAGAGCTCCGTCCCGCGCTCGTCGCAGAACGTGACGATCGGCAGGCGCTCCCAGGCGGCCGCGACGTCACGCTGGGCGACGCCCGCCCAGGCCGCGACGTCGCGCCGGCTCGCGGGGCCGAACGCGGCGAGATAGCGTGCGACGACGAGCGCGGCGGCGTCACCCGCATCGGGGAGCGCCCGCGGGTCGAGCACGAAGCTCGGCCGGCTGCGGTCACGCCAGAAGCCGGCCGGCGGGATCTGCACGAGCGGCACCAACGTCCGGGCGAAGATGACCGGCGCCCAGGGCGCTTCGCTCACGCCGCCGTAGCCGCGCACGCGCTCGCGGATGTGGTCGTTCGTGCGCGGCTCGCGCAGCCATGCGGCGAGCTCGGCGGTGACCGCCGCCTCGTCCAGGTGCGGGTAGGTCTTGCGCCACGTGCGCAGCCGCGCCTGGCGCGCGAGCTGGGCGTACGCCGGGTACTCGGCCGCGGCGGCGAGGTGCAGCGTCAGGCGCATGATCGTCGTCTTGACGACCGCGCGCCGCTCGAGCGCCGCCTCGAGGTCCGCGCGCGCGAAGCCGCCGAGGCGAGCGGCGAGCGCGACGAACGGCGCGGGCGAATCCTGTCCCTGCAGCGGCGTGAGCCGGCGGATCGCCTCGGCCGGGTCGAGCGCCTGGCGCTCGAGCAGCATCTGACGCGCCGCGAGCGCGGCTGTGAGTTCCTTGCGGGTGAGTGTTCGCAAATCGTTGTTTTGCAGCATTAATAGACCGGAATCCTGGGTGGGTGAAAGAGTCTGAGTAGTAGGTTTTGCGTTCGCGAATGGATACCGCCGCAGAACCGGCCGCCGCGATTCTCGTCGTCGACGACGACCCAGCCCAACGCCTGACGATCAGCACGATGCTCGCGCCGCTGGGTCACGACATCGTCGAGGCGCAGTCCGGAGCGGATGCGCTGCGCGCTGTCCTGCGGCGCGCCTTCGCCGTGATCCTCATGGAGGTCCGCATGCCGATCATGGACGGCTACAAGACCGCGGAGCTCATTCGTCAGCGGGCCCAGTCGCGGCGCACGCCGATCATCTTCGTCACGGCGTTCGGCCCGGGCGAGACGGAGACAGCCAGCGCCTACGCAAGCGGCGCGGTGGATCTCATCTTTGCCCCGTTCCTTCGCGAGGTGCTCCAGGCCAAGGTCGCGATCTTCGTCGAGCTTTTCCAGCAGGCTCAGGAGCTGAAGTATTCGCTCGAGTCGATCACGTCGTTGAACACCGCGCTCCGTGACAGCGAGGTGCGCTCGCGAGCGGTTCTCCAGAACGTCTCGGACGCCATCGTGACCGCCGGCGAGGACGGCCGGATCGAATCGTTCAACCGCTCGGCGCGACAGCTCTTCGGCTACAGCGAGGAGGAGGTGCTCGGCAAACCGCTCGAGGTCATCGTCGCGCGCAGCCATCACGCCGACTTTTCCTACCCGGCGCGCCGCCGGGAGAGCCTGCAGAATGCGACCGACGTCCCGGAAGAGCCGAGCGAGAGCGTCGGCTGTCGCAAGGACGGCTCGTGCTTCCCGATGGAGATGGACATGAGCCAGATGCAGATCGGCGAGCGGACGTTCACGATCGCCTCGATCCGCGACATCTCGGGCCGGAGGGCCTACACGGAGGCGCTCAAGCACCGCACGCTGCACGACGACCTCACCGGATTGCCGAACCGCACGCTCTTCGGAGACCGCATGGACCAGGCGATCGCCTCCGCGGATCGGGCCGATCAGCCGTGCGGCGTACTCATGATCAACCTCAAAGCGTTCGGTGAGATCAACGACACGCTCGGACGCGAGGTCGGCAACGCCCTGCTTCAGGCGGTCGCCGACAGCCTGCGCGGCGTGGTGCGCGACACAGCCACGCTCGGCCGGGTGGGCGGCGACGATTTCGCCATCCTCCCGTCCGGTGAGAGCGGGGTCGAGGCCACGGTCGTCCTCGCGTGGAAGATCCGCGAGGCGTGGGACGACCAGCCGTTCGTCATCAACGGCAACGTCATCGACGTGCGCGCCAGCATCGGGATCGCATGCTTCCCCCAGCACGGGCGCACCACCGCCGAGCTGTTGCGGCGCGCCGACCTCGCGATGGCCGAGGCGCAGCGTTCTGGCAGCGGGCTTGCCGTGTTCGCCATCGAGGCCGAGGATCGCACGGCGCAGCGGCTGTCCTTGATGAGCGAGCTGCGCGATGGCATCCCGCGCGGCGAGCTCGTGCTGCATTTCCAGCCGAAGATCGATCTGGCGACGCGGCGGACGATCGGCGTCGAGGCACTGGTCCGCTGGCAGCATCCGACCGACGGCCTCTTGATGCCCGCGCAGTTCATGGGCGAGGTCGATCGCAGCGAGCTCATCCAGCCCTTGACGCGATGGGTGCTCGACGCGGCGCTTCACCAGCAGCGCCTGTGGAGCGACGCCGGGCTCGACCTGACGATGGCCGTGAACGTGTCCGCCGCGAGCCTCACGCTCGGCAGCGACCTTCCGGACGTCGTCGCCGAGCTCATCGACTCGTGGGGCATCACGGCCGGCACGCTGATCCTCGAGCTCACGGAGAACGCGCTCATCGACAACGCCGTGCCGCACGTCCTCAACGCCCTGCACGCGATGGGCGTGGTGCTCACGATCGACGACTTCGGCACTGGCCACTCCTCCCTCGTGTACCTCCAGCGGCTGCCGATCGACGAGATCAAGATCGACCGCTCGTTCGTCAAGAACCTTGCGTCGGTCCCGAGCGATGCGGTGATCGTTCGCTCGACGATCGATCTCGCGCACAACCTCGGCCTCACCGTCGTCACCGAGGGCGTCGAGGATGAGGCTGCGCTGGACATGCTCATCCAGTACGGCTCCGACGACGCGCAGGGATTTTTCTTCAGCCGACCGGACGCGCCCGAGGCAGTCACCGTGTGGATGACGGAGTCCCCGTTCGGAGCGCAGTTGGACGCGGGCGGCTAACGCGGGCTGACTGCGAGTTCACCACACGACGATCGGGCGCTGCGCGTTCAGGATTCCCTGAGCCGCTCGACGAGCCCGTGCTCGTAGGCGTAGATGACCGCCTGGACGCGGTCGCGCAGCTCGAGCTTGGAGAGCAGGTTCGAGACGTGGCTCTTCACGGTCGGCTCGGCGACGACGAGTGCCTGGGCGATTTCCGCGTTGGACATCCCCGTGGCGACGAGCTGGAGCACTTCGCGCTCGCGCTGGGTCAGCGCACCGGTGCCGTCCGCTCCGGACCCGGCGGCACTCGGCAGGCGACGTGCCACGCGGTCGAGCAGCTGGCGCGTGATCGCGGGCGAGAGCACCGCGTCGCCGGCGGCGACCGCGCGGACGGCGGCGACGAGGTCGGCCGCGGGCGCGTCCTTCGTGAGAAAGCCGCTCGCGCCGGCGCGCAGCGCCTCGACGATGTACTCGTCCAGGCCGAACGTCGTCAGGACGAGGACCCGCTGGCGGGGCAGGCGGCGCGTCGCCTCGATGCCGTCGATGCCCGGCATGCGGATGTCCATGAGGATCACGTCGGGCTGGTGGGCCTCGGCGGCGGCGATCGCCTCGGCGCCGTCGCCGGCCTCGGCGACGATCTCGATCGAGCCGGTCGCCTCGAGCACGGCCTTGAAGCCCGCGCGCATGAGCGGCTGGTCGTCGGCGATGACGACGCGTAGCCGGCTCGTCACGGCTGCGAGTCCGCCGGGTAGGGCAGGTGCGCGCGGACCTCGAAGCCGTCGCCGTCGCGGCGCCCGGCGGTCAGCGTCCCGCCGAAGAGCGCCGCCCGCTCGCGCATGCCGATGAGGCCGTGGCCGTCGGACCCGACGCCGGGATCGCTCGCGCCGCTTCCCTCGTCGGCGATGACCAGTTCGAGCTCGTCGGAGCCGTAGCGCAGCGTCACGTTCGCGGGCGCGCCGCCGGCGTGGCGCACGACGTTCGTCACCGCCTCCTGCACGATGCGAAACGCCGACGCGTCGAGGGCGGGCGCGAGCGGCCGCGGCGTTCCCTCCATCGTCACCGTGACCGGCACGCCCGCGCGCTTGGCGCCGTCGAGCAGCTCGTCGAGCGCGGCGAGGCCCGACTGCGGCTCATATTCGGCGCCGTCCTCGCGCAGGAGGTGCAGCGTGCGCTGCATCTCCCGCATCGTGCGCCGTCCGAGGTCCGCGATCGCGTCGGTCTGCTCGCGAACGGTGTCGTCGCCGGCTGTCGCGCCGAGCGCCTGCGCCTGGACGATCATGAGCGAGACGTCGTGGCCGACCGCGTCGTGCAGCTCGCGTGCGATGCGCAGGCGTTCCTCGACGACCGCCCGTTCGGCGAGCAGCGCGCTCTCCTGCGCACGCGAGCGGCGCCGCTCGGCGACGGCCACGCCGATCCCCACGGCTGCCGCGCCGAACGCGGCGCTGGACACCGTGGCTGCCAGCAGGGCGCCGGCGTCCGACGGCTCGTAGAGCAGCCGGTGCAGCAACGCGGCGGCGACGAGCACAGCGACCGCGACCACCGCCGCGCGCCAGGAGCGGTACCCGGCGAGGCCGTAGATCGGCACCGCCACGAGCGCGCCGAACGGTGTGTCGAACGGGACCGCCGTCCCCACCGTCAGCAGGACGGCGAGGACGGCGACCGGGTAACGGCGCAGGACGATGTCCTTGGCGGCCGGGAACATGGCTTGAGCCTAGATCTCCTGCGTGCGCGTGCGGTACAGGCCGGCGCCCAGCGTCACCGTCGCCCACGCGATCACGACGCCGATCGCGACCGCGAGCGCGACGTCGTGGGTCGGGGCCCCGCCGATCCGGGCGATGGCGACCGAGGGGATCGCGCCCACGCCGTCGCCGAGCAGGCCGAGCTGCGCAAGCAGCGGGGACACCCCGAGCTGGAACGCGAGGACGAGGCCGATGACCATCCCCCGCGAGCCGGCCATCGCGGCGAGGCCGACCGACGCGGCGCTGAGCAGCATCCCGGCGACGAGCGCGGAGGCTCCGCCCGCGACGATCGCGCCGGCGGACAACGCGGACCCGCCGCTCAGCACGAGCGCCAGGATCGCGCTCAGCGTCACGGACGCAAGCACGGCAGGGACGATGATCGCCCAGGCGCCGGGCACGCGGGCGAAGAACAGTGCGGTGCGCGAGCGGCCCGTCGCGGCGAGGTCGCGAAACACGCCGGACTCGATGTCAGAACCACCAGCGGTCGCGCCGATGAGGACGCCGGCGACGCCTCCGGTCATCGCGAGGATCCCCATCGCGGTGTCGAAGTGGTCGCCGCCCCCCGCTCCCCCGTATTTGGCCGGGTTCGTCAGGTGGAGGATGCTCGCGACCGCGAAGAAGATCGCGACCGCGGCGAACGTCAGCACCGCGATGCCGGCGAGCAGACCGCGGCGACGGCGCAGCTTGAGGATCTCGGCTCGGATGAGTCGCAGGCCGGGCATCAGGATCGGTCCTCCAGGGGGGTTGTCATGTCAAGGAAGCGGTCCTCGAGTGAGGACACGACCGGCGCGACGCGCTCGATCTCGATGCCGCCCGCGATCAGGCGGCGCAGGAGCTCGGTGACCATCTCGGGCGTCGGCGGCGCCTCGGGCGAGAGCTCGAGGCGCAGCGCTCCGCCGTGCTCCGCGGCGCGCACGATGTCGCGCATCCCGACGAGCAGCCCGGCCGCGCGCGCCGGCGGCGTGGCGACGACGTCGATCGTTCGCGCGCCGCCGCCGGTGAGCTCGGCGATCGTGCCCTGCGCGACGACGCGCCCGCCGTCGACGATCGCGGCGACGTCGCAGGTCTTCTGCACCTCGCCGAGCAGATGCGAGGACAGCCACACGGTCCGGCCCTCGTCGACGAGCGAGCGGACGAGCTGACGAAACTCCTGGATGCCGGCCGGGTCGAGGCCGTTGACGGGCTCGTCGAGGATGAGCAGCTCCGGGTCGCAGAGCAGGCAGCGGGCGATGCCGAGGCGCTGGCGCATCCCGAGCGAGTAGGTCTTCACACGGTCCTCCGCGCGCCGGGCGAGGCCGACGCGCTGAAGCGAGGCATCGATGCGGCCTTCGGCCGCGCGATCGCGTGCCGCGGCATGGACGTGGAGGTTCTCGCGGCCGGTGAGGTGCCCGTGAAAGCGCGGCTCCTCCACGATCGCGCCGACGCGCGCGAGCGCCGCGGCGCTGCCGTCGGGAAGATCGCGGCCGAGCAGGCGCATGCGTCCGCTCGAGGGCTCGGCGAGGCCGAGCAGCATGCGGATGAGCGTCGTCTTGCCGGCTCCGTTGGGTCCGAGGAACCCGAAGGCGACCCCGCGCGGAACCTGGAGGTCGATCGACTCAAGCGCGGTGCGGTCTCCGAAGCGCTTGGAGAGTCCATGGGTTTCGATGGCGAATTCGGTCATGAGGCCAACCTACGAGCGCCCGGTGGATCCCACATCGGCCTTCAGGACCGTCATGCCGGCCTGTCTCATCCGACCGGATGAGAGGGTTGCGCCGCGGGGATCGTCTCGCGACGCGGCTCAGGGCATCGCTCAGGCCGCAAACCGCGCTGACGCCTAGCGGTGCGGCGTGCCGCGCCGCCCGCTGGCGATGGCGTAGTCCAGGAAGCCCTTCGCCTCGGCGACCGCGGCGGCGTTGTCGAGCACGTCGGCCGCGGTGGCGCCCTTCGGAGTCGACGGCTTGTACCGGCGGTCCGCGAGCTTGGTCGGGTCCTCGGCGAGGGCCTCGAACTCCGCGCGCGCGGCGCCGTACGTGTCGCGGGCGTGCTTCGTGCACAGGTACGACGTCACCGCCTTGGAGGCGTCCGAGCGCGTGCCGTCGCGCCAGAACGGGTGGTCGGGCCCGACCTTCTGGCGAAAGTCGTTGAACCCGGCGTCGAGCGTGGCGAAGTACTCGAGGCCGATCTCGCCGCCTGAGATCGGCAGCGGCGCCTGGTCGTTGGTGAGGTTGCGCAGGACGCGACCGACCCAGTACGTGCCCGGGTCGGTCTGCAGGTAGACGACCTCGCGCACGTTGCCGAGCGCCATCGTCCCCGAGCACTGCGCGCAGCTTTCGAGCGTCGTGTAGACCGTCACGTCCTCGAGCGTGGTCGAGGTGCTGAGCGGCACCTCGCGCGGCGGCGGCACGCCCGGCTGCACCGTCCGCCACGAGTCGGCGAGCTGCGCGAGCGCGAACACGCGGCGCACGAGGCGCACCTCGGCGTGCTCGGCGGAGGAGTTGAACAGCTTGTTGTGGTTGAAGTCGAAGTCGATGACCTCGCCCTTGCCGTTCACCGCGATGCCGGCGATGTTGTGCCCGAGGTAGTCGCCGTCGCCGTGGCGCCCGAGGTCCTTCGCCTCGTTGAACGGGTACTCGCCCGCGCGCCCGTTCTTCAGGCCGTTGAAGTACTCGTGGAGGATCGCCATGAGCATCAGCGAGTAGATGCGGTGGCGCTCCTTCGCGCCCTCCTCGAGCGGCGGACCGTGCAGCGTGGCGAGCTCTGACACCGGGTGGTTCCAGAGCTCGCGCAGCCGCGGGTTCTCCACGTCGGGCGGCGGTGAGCCGGTCACATCCTTGAACGCCTGCTCGAAGTCCGACATGGCAGCAGTATGTCCGCGCGCTCAGCCCGACAGCATGCCGCTGACGAGCGCGCGCCACGTGACCGGGCCGACGATCCCGTCGACGGTGATGTCCAGCGCATCCTGAAAGCCGCGCACGAACGCATCGGTCTTCGGGCCGAAGATGCCGTCGATCTGCACGCCGGGACCCTCGCCGTCTGACTGGTCGTGGAACTCCATGACCTCCTGCACGCCGCGGACCGCGTCACCGGTGCTCCCCTGCTTCACCGTGACGGCGAGCTTCGGCCACGTCATCGGACCGACGATGCCGTCGGCGCCGAGCCCCTCCTCCTGCTGGAAGGCCTTCACCGCGGCCTGGGTCTTCGGGCCGAAGATCCCGTCGACGGCGACGGAGTGGTTGCGCGCTCGCAGCAGCTGCTGCAACGGCCGGACGGGGAACTGGTTGCTCGGGCGCTTGACGAGCGGCCAAGGAAGGATGTCTGCTTCGGACATGTCGGGCTCCTCTCTCGCGGCGGATGCCTGAGCGCGACGGTATTGCTCGGATCCGCGGGCACGCAAGCGTCGTGTGATCAGTCTCACGGGAGGTCCGCGCCAACCGCGAGACCGGCCTGCCCGCGGCGCCGGTCGCCCGCCGCGCGCGGCAGCAGGCGCAGCTCGCGGGCGAAGTCCTGGGCCGCCGCGAGATAGACCGCCTGGCGCAACGTGACGCGCAGCGACGCCGCGACGCGCGCGCCCGGCGACGGCTTGCCGGTCGCCTTGCCTGCGTCCGCGTCCGCGTCCCCGCCCTCGGCCGGCCCGGCCTGGAGCACCTCGACATCCTCGAGCGCCAGCACCGCGCGGCCGCTCTGGCTGCCCTCGGGCTCGGGGGTGACGAGCACGTCCACGTGGCTGCCGGGCGTGACGAGCTCCGGCGCGCCGAGCGCCACGATCTCGGCGATGCGCTCGCCGGGTCGGATCGGCGGGCCCGTGCGGGCCGCGGCACCCTGTGTCCCGTCGCCGACGACCGCGGTCGTGAGATCGGTGCCGGCCGCGATGTCGACCGACGCGCGCAGCCCGGCGAGCGTCTCGGGGTCCGCGATCGCCCCGTCGGGCGCGAAGCGCCGGGGGACGCGGCGCACGGCCAGCGCGGCGGCGCGCAGCGGCGCTCCCTTGGACACGGGCCCACGGGCGACGACGACGTCGACGAGCCCGCCGACCTGCCGCTGGAGGGCGGCCTCGCGGCTGGCCACGTCGGAGGCCGCGAGGCCGCCGAGGAGGAGCGCGAGACCGCCGAGCAGGAGCGCGCGCCGGCGGCGCGTCATGGCCGGTTCACCCGCAGGACCGGCAGCTCGATGCCGATGCGGGCGCCGCGCTGTGCGGGCGCCGCGACGATGCGGCCGCCGTGGCGCTCGGCGATGTCCGCGGCGATCGCGAGCCCGCGGCCACGCCGGCCCCGACCGGCGCGGGCGCGACGCGTGAGGTCGGCGACGGGCGCCGGTAGGCCCGGCCCGTCGTCGATGACCTCGATGCGTACCTCGCGCCCGCCGACGCAGCGCGCCGTCAGCTCGACGCGACCGGGTGCGTGCTCGAGCGCGTTGGCCACGAGATTCGACACGGCCTGCGCCAGCCGCAGCCGGTCGCCGTGGACCGTCGCGCCGGCGACGACCGGCCCAAGTAGCAGACGACTGTCGAACACGCCCGCGACGACGCGCCAGCTCGCCACCTGCTCCTCGAGCAGCTCGGCGACCTCGACGGGCTCCTCACGATCGGTCATCCGCTTGCCGCTGCGGGCGGCCGCGAAGTCGTCGAGCGCGAGGCCCGCGCGGCGCAGCTCGAGCTCGAGGCCCGCAATCCGTTCGGGCGGCGCCTCGCCCCGGCGCTCCATCGAGGCGAGGCTCAGCCGCGCGGCGGCCAGCGGACCGCGCAGCTCGTGGCAGGCGCGGGCCACCAGCTCCTTGCGCCGGCGCAGCTCCCAGAGCAGCGCGAGCGCGACCGCCGTTCCGATCGCGGCGGCGATCCAGCCCCCCGGGCCCACGTCAGCGCTGCGCCGTCGCGATCGCCATACCCGTCCTAGGGCGCGAACCGCCGAAGTTCGCCCCCTCAGCGCGTGACGGCCTCCTGGACGCTCCGCGCGAGCGCGGCCACCGCGGTGTCGATCGCCGCTGGGGCGAGGTTCGCGTATCCGACGACGAGACCCAGGCCGTGCCCGTGCAGCCCCTGGACGACGACGCCGGCGGCGCGCGCGTTCGCGACGACCCGCCGCTCATCGGTGCCCGCGGGCAGCCGCAGCGTGACGAACAACCCGGCCGCGGCCCCGTCCACCGTCACCTCGGGCAGCCTGTCGCTCAGCGCCGCCAGCAGCGCGTCGCGCTGGCGTCGGTAGGCGCGCCGCTGGCGACGCAGATGGCGGTCGAGCCCGCCAGACTCGATGAGCTGGGCGAGGGCGAGCTGTTGCAGCGTCGCGGGCATGCTCCCGCGGCGCCGCTGCAATGCGCGCATCGGCGCCACGAGATGCGGTGGCACGACGAGCCATCCGAGCCGGACGGACGGCGCCAGCGACTTGCTCGCCGAGCCACCGTAGACCACCCGATCGGGGGCGAGGCCCTGTAGCGAGCCGACGGGCTCGCGGTCGTAGCGGTATTCGGCGTCGTAGTCGTCCTCGACGACGAGCGCGTCGTTGTCGTTCGCCCAGCTCACGAGCGCCGCGCGCCGCGCCGGCGACAGCACGGCGCCGGTGGGGAACTGGTGGGCCGGTGCGACCGCCACGGCGTCGACGCGCGGGCGGTGAGACGCGAGCTGCTCGACGCTCATTCCCTCGGCGTCCACCGCGATGGGAACAATGGCGAGTCCCGCGTCGGTCGCCGTCTGCGGAACACCGTTCCAGCCCGGATCCTCGACGGCGATCCGCTCCGCGCCGCCCGCGGCGAGCGCCGACCACAGCAGCCCGAGACCCTGGCGCAGGCCGTTGCACACGAGCACCTGATCGGCGCTCGCGCGGACACCGCGGACCCGCGCCAGGTACGCGGCCAGCGCGACGCGCAGCTCGGCCGCGCCCGCCCCGTCGGGCAGCGCGAGCTGCTCGTCGGTCGCATGACGCAGCGCCCGCGACATCGCTGACCCCCACGCTTTCCGCGGGAAGGCAGCCAGCGCGGGAACGAACGGGCTGAGGTCGTGCCGGATCGCGGGTGGGCTCGGCGCAGCGTCCGCGACCGGCAAGGTGGCGGCGTCTTCGTCCGTCGGGTTGCCCGCCGCCGCGACCGACGTGCCCGCGCCGGCGCGAGCGGTCAGGTAACCCTCTGCGACGAGCTGCGCGTACGCGTCGACGACGACGCCGCGGGACACGCCGAGCTGAGCGGCGAGCGCCCGGGTGGAGGGCAGGCGCGCGCCGGTTGCCAGCCTGCCGCCGGCAACCGCGTCGCGCAGCGCGTTCTCGAGGCGCGCTCGCAGCGAGCGACCGGAGGCTTGGGCGAGATCCACGAGCAGATCCATTGGTCCTGTTTTCGTGTCGATGATTGGTCCTGTTGCCAGGACCACTTTCGCCGTATCGTGGCACGCATGTCCACCGCCCCATCACGACGCACCCGCGTCCGCCGCGCTCCCGCCCGCGCGAACTACGAGCGCGAGACGATCGACGCGATCCTCGACGAGTCGATCGTCGCGCACCTCGGCTTCGCGGTGGACGGCCAGCCCTACGTCATCCCGACGCTGCACGCTCGCATCGGCGACACCGTCTACATCCACGGCTCGACCGCCAGCCGCCTCGTCAAGACGCTCGGCGCCGGCGTACCCGCCTGCCTGACCGTGACGCTGATCGACGGCCTCGTCCTCGCCCGCTCGGCGTTTCATCACTCGATGAACTACCGCTCGGTCGTCGTGCTCGGCGAGGCGCGCCCGGTCACCGAACCAGCCGAGCTCCTGTCGGTCATGGAGGTCTTCACGAACCGCCTCGTCCCCGGCCGCTGGGACGAGGTCCGCGCCCCGAACCGCCAGGAGCTCAAGGGCACGCGCGCCCTCGCGATGGATGTGAGCGAGGCGTCGGCGAAGCTGCGCACCGGGCCGCCGGTCGACGACGACGAGGACTACGCCCTCGACGTGTGGGCGGGCGTGATCCCGCTCGAGCTCGTCGCGGGCGCTCCGACTCCCGACCCGCAACTGCGCGACGGCATCGAGCCGTCCGCCGCCGTGACGGGCTGGGATCCGTCCTCGCGGGACTAGGCCGAGAGCAGCTTCACCGCCGGCGGCGGCGCCAGCGGCGCGTCGATCAGCCGGTAGCCCACGCCCCAGACGTTCACGATGAACTGATCGCCGTGGACGCCGAGCTTCTGGCGCAACCGGCAGGCGTGGGAGTCGAGCGTGCGCGTCGAGCCCTTCGCGCGGAAGCCCCAGATCGTGCGCAGGAGCTCGTCCTTGGTGAAAACGCGCGTGGGTTCTGAGGCCAGCGTGCGCAGCAGCGCGAACTCCTTCTGGGAGAGCAGGAGGCGCTCGCCGTGCAGGCGGACGTCGCGCGAAGGCGGGTCGATCTCCAGGGCGCCGGCGCGCAGGCGGCCGCGGCCGGCGCGATGGTCGCAGCGGCGCAGGAGCGCCGCGATGCGCCCGCGCAGCTCCGGGTAGGAGAACGGCTTGCACACGTAGTCGTCGGCGCCCCGGTCAAAGCCGCGGACGCGGTCGAGTTCGGACGCACGGCCGCTCACGACGAGCAGCGGCAGGTCGGGGTCGATCCGGGTCGCCACGCCGTCGGCCGTGCGCACGTGGCGCAGCAGGTCGAAGCCGCTCGCGTCGGGCAGGTTGAGATCGACGAGGGCGAGGTCGGGGAACTTGCGCTCGAGCAGATGCATGGCATCGCGCGCGCAGTCGGCGACGAGGAGGTCGTAGCCGTCGGCGGAGAGGTTGTCGGCGAGGAACGTGCGGGTCACGTCGTCGTCCTCGACGATGAGGATGGTCGCTGCGTCGTCGTCGGTCATGCCGCCACTAGGCGGGCTCGGCAGAAGTTCGCCCCCCTCCCCCTGGCTCCGCGCGCTTTCGCGCGAAGACCTGCGCGGCGATGACGCCGCCGATCGCGCCGAACACGTGGCTCTGCCACGAGATGCCCTCGTGCGGAAGCAGGCTGCCGGCCAGCGCGCCGCCCCAGACGACGGCGACGATCACGGCGATCGCGAGCTCCATCGGGTCGCGGTTGAAGAACCCGCGCGCCAGCAGGTACGTCGCGTAGCCGAAGACGACGCCGCTTGCGCCGATGTGCACAGTGCCCTCGGCGCCGAACAGCCAGGCCCCCAGCCCGCTGACGACCGCGACAAGCGCGGTCACCGCGAGCACCCGCGCCGCGCCCTGAAAGGCGATGACCAGGCCGAGCGTCACGAACGGCAGCGTGTTGCCGATGAGGTGGCCGAAACTCGCGTGCAGGAACGGCGCGGTCGCGACGCCGATGAGCCCGTCGGGCTTGTGCGGCTCGATGCCGAGCCGGTCCAGCCGGTGGTTCGCGGCGACGTCGATGACCTCCGAGAGCCACATGATCGCGACCATGCCGGCGACGACCTGAAAGCCGCCCAGGCGCCGGTCGCGAGGGGTCTCGGGGGTGCCGGGCACGCCCCAAGCATGGCCGATCGATGCAACTTCACGTGCATTGGGCAACAGGGGAAGGAGTCGCACCTAGGATGCCGACGCGCGCCATGGATGACACTCAACGACGCGGCAACTACGACTCGGGGGAGGACTTTGTACTCGAGTACGGGGAGCTCCGCTTTACCTTCAACGAACGCGATTTCGGCGAGCGCTGCGAGCAGGCCGCGCTCAAGCTCGGCTTCGTGAACGGCCGCCTCTGCGAGCGCGAGCTCGAGGACCTCGTCAACCTCGCGGTCAACGGCGAGATCCAGGACCCCGCTTCGGCCCTCGGCGAGCACGTCAACGACTGCTGGCCCGAGCTGTGCGGGCCGGCCGAGCGCTCGCTCGTGCACTGGCTGCGCCGCCTCGTCTTCCGCTCCGCCTGGCTGGACCAGCGCGTCAAGGAGGGGGAGCTCGACATCGCGTTTCACTCCGACACGCACACCTTCAGCTACGTGCAGCCCGATCGCGGTGGCGAGTCGATCGAGCTGTCGCCCGAGCCCTCTTGGGACCGGGTCGCGTACGTGCCGCGCTGAGGTTTCGCTTGTGCTGTGTCGTCGCGCGGTTCACGCAACTGCAGCGATGAAGGATGCGGGGGCGTGGCGCCGGTGTGGGGACGCTCGTGCCCCTTGTGCCCCCTCGTGCCCCTCGAGGTTTCGATCGCACCGTATTTCTGTGTCATGAGCGTGCGAAGTTGAGCCGATATAGGCGGCTCAAGTCCGCACGCTTGGAATGTGAGGGCGGCCACGGAAGCGGAGTGCCCGACGACCTCGATCGTCCAGGCGGGGGAATGCTCACGCGCTCAGGCGGCACGGGCCGGCCCACCGACACCAGCCACGGGCGGGCCCACCGACACCCGCGGGATCGCCGCGACCGCGCGTTCAGCGATCAGCACACGCCCACTACGTCCGGGACCTCCGCAGAGGTCCCGGAACGATGGCTAGCCGGCGAGCGCGGCGGCGCGCGCCTCGGCGATCGCCTCGGCGCCCTTCTCTCCGACGAGCAGCTCCGGCCGGACCGTGCCGCTGGCGCCGAGGTCCAGCGCCGGGATACGGCCGGTGCTGGCCAGCTCGGCATCCAGAGCGATGACCGTCGTCTCGCCGCCGAGCGGCTCGCGCGCGGTGGCGATGATCGTCAGCGAGCCACCGTCGACGATGTTGCGGGCGGCCGCGAGGGCGCGGCGCGCGACGGGCGGCGGGACGAGCTCGAGCGTGTCGATGAGCACGACCGCGTGACCGCCGCGCGCGGCGACGCGCCGGCCGGTCTCGACCGCGCGCTCGATGACCTGGCCGAGCGCGTCGGGGGCGGCACCGAGACCGAGGGCGCCGACCGGCTCGGGCGCGCCGTCCTTCCAGTCGCCGAGCTCCTCGGGACGGACGCCCGCGAGCACGACGCTGATCTCCAGCTCCTCCTGCTTGGCGAGCGCGGTGGCCATGCGGCGCAGCGCCTCGGTCTTGCCGGCGCGCGGGCCGCCGACGATGATGGCGCGCGAGCCGCGCCCGAGCGGCGTGAGCC